>DATNFX010000168.1:0-25903 GCA_035606195.1 Pyrinomonadaceae bacterium | reverse complement strand
TCTTCGGCCTCGGAGTTTCTCGGCCACGGGCGCCAGCAACATTTGGCTCAACTTACTTGCCTTCTCAGAATAAAGACTGTCGGCCGTCTCAACATCAGCCGGATAGTCCCTCTCGCTTTCCTGGCGCGCCGTGATTATCTTCCAGAATTCACTTGCAGCATCTTCGATTTCCTTACGGGCAGGTAGTACATAACTGTCGCTGGAGTCGGACGTTACTGCCCACAAATAGCTTTGGTTACCTCCCAACGCGTACTCCAGCGATATTGTGTCACTGCCTCGCAACTCCTTTTGGATCCGTTCCAGGTTAACCGGCGTGAAGTGTTCGAACGAAAACAATCGCGGACTCTGTTCTCTTAGCTTAGTCTGAACGGACTGATATTCAACTCTGAGTCTCGTTATTTGATCTACCACTTCCGTGAGTTCGGTCGAGTCTTTTCCGCTCAAAGAGAGACTCAGTTGATATTCGGCCTGCGCACGAATTAAGCCCCTTAGTTTACGCTCTGTCTCAACAAGATCTTTCGCCGCTCCAGAGGTCATATTCGGAAGCGATTCACTCAAAAGATCAAGAAGTAAGCGTGCCCGAGCCTGCTCACTCACGGAAAAGGCTTGGCCTGCGAAACCTTGCCCAGGATGCAATCTATCGAGTTGCATGAGGATCTCGATATACAAGTCGTAATGCTTTCCTACTGCGGCAAAATACGACGCACGGAAGTCGGGGCTCGCTACAGTGCTACGTATCTCCTCAATTAGATCGAACGATCTCGTGATAAGCGAGAGGGCAACTTCATGTAATCCCAGCGCTTCATTAGCCTGTGCGAGGTTATAGAGAGTCGCTATCAGGATCCCCTGATTACCCATCTTCTCGCTTAAGGAGAATGCCTGAGTGAAAACGTCCAAAGCCTTTGACTTTTCCCCGAGTTGAAGAAAGAAATCTCCGTGCGAATTCAAAGTCATCGCCTGACCACGAAGATCACCTATACTCTTAAAAAAATCTTCTGATTTCTGATACTGTGTCGACGCTAGCTCACGGCGCTCTTGAGCTCGGTAGGAGTCTGCAATTCCTTTAAGTGCGTAGGCTTCAAGCCGACGATTTCCAGCTGCACGACTCAACTGCAAACAGCGTTGGTAAAATGTGAGCGCCTGATCCGGATTCCCACTCAGAAGCTGTGTAAATGCGATGCTATATGCGGCGGCTGAGGCCCCATCTGTGGCCCCGATCTTTTCGAAGAGTGCTAACGCGTTCATATAATTAGGGAGCGCGTTTGAGTACTCAGCCAGATCTCGATAAGTCTCCCCAAGCGTGTTGAGTGCGAGTCCTTCGCTACGGGAATCTCCAATTTCCCGAAAGATCTCTCTCGCCTTGTCAGCCATTTCAATTGCGCTCTGAGGGTTGTTGTTCCCGGAATACCAGAGTCCCATCGTGTTCAATGCGAGCCCTTCACCGCGCTTATCGTTTGCTTCACGATACAGATCCAGGGCACGAAAAATTTCCGCCCCCGCCTTTTCGATTTCGCCTATGCTTCCCGCTATCTGACCCTGGAGGAGGTGTACCCTCGCTTCGCCTTGCGGATCATTCTGGAAGGCGTTGAGCGCGCTCTCCAGTTGCTGCGACGCCTTATAGAAGTTTCCTTTTGCGTAGCTGACTTCCGCGAGGTTGCTTAATGCGTCGCCGTACCTGTTGGTAGCGATGGTCGTATGATTCGTCGCGTGCTCTTCGAAGAGATCGAGAGCCAGACTCAACTGTTTCTGCGCAAGATCGTTGTCGCCCAGGTAAGAGTGGAGACGACCGGTTTGACTTAACGCGGTCGCTTGCACGAGCCAGTCACCGGTCTCTTTAGCGAGCGCTTCAGCCTTTTGATATCGCTCGAGAGCCTGTGCATATTCACTTAAGAGAAAGTAGACATCCCCGCCTCTTAGTGTCGCCTCTGAAGCTTTTGAAGAATCGGAAACGGACGTCCAGAGCAGTGCGGCTTTTTCGTACTGGTCTATCGCCTGGCGGAGGGAGGTTGCTGTCCAGCTCGAACATAGTGCTTCACCCCGAGCAAATGCCTCCTGGGCTTCGCTGTCCTTTGAATTCTGTGGCGCTGTAGTCGTTGAAGCTTGGGCGTTTTTGTTTCGAGCGCCTACGGTCGACGCAGATTCCTGTAAACAGTAAATCGTCACAGCAACCAGGCAGAAAGACACCGCCCCCGTGCATAAGGTCTGCTGTGTTTTGAGCTGGCGTGTTTTTTTAAGCAACATGTGGGAGTTCAGGTTCCTTCTGAAACCAAGTTGCACGAAGGGAAGCGCCCGTTTACCGCAGTCACCGGGACTGGACGCTGTAGTATCACGTATATCGTCGCATAATCAACGAGTTTATCGAACAAGAACGAGCCAGGTCTCAAGGAATGAGGGTTTAGAAGAGGTAGCGCAAAACGAGCTACCTCTTCCGCAGTTGCAAACACGCCTGATTATTTTCCGTCTCGCAGCGAGCGACCATAGCGGCCGGATTGTCTTCCGGACTTGCCGGAGCCTTCTCGCCAATCAATCTGGATACCTAACCGAGTGCCAGCCGGTTTTCGACCAGCCTTGCCGGAACCATTCCGCGCGCGCTTCGGAGTCAGGCTCTTCGCCATTGCTTGCTGTTGCACCTTCAACATTTTTCATCTCTCCTTATGGTTGATGTGTGAAGTGCCGCAGCCACCCCACACAAATCTATCCGGTCGGACGTGATATCGTCGCTCGAGCGAATCGCGCCTGCGGACCGACGTTGCTTCCAAAGCCCGGACAAGAACTGTCTGCTGAAACTTTTTAAGGTTTGTGACCTCCCATGTCGTTTCTGCTTTGAAGACAGTAAGGTCAAGCAATCGGCTGGATGAGTATCGATTGCTGTCGATCTGAGGGAAGGTGTCTCCTTCACTCATACCCTTCTTGACGAACAGTTGAATGCCACGGGATCGCGGCATTTTTGTTAACGCAAGTTCCGCTCGGGCAGATTCGAAGGCGTCTCTGATGGATTTGCCGAACCCGAGCGCACGGTAAAATGCACCGGCAAAAGTCACACTCACTTTGTCGCCTATTGGTCTTTCAGTACCGATGGAGTAATCAATTACTTCTGAGATAGAGCGGGCTTGCTCCTGTGTGAAACAAGCATTAAGCAGAACCAGTCGCACATGGTGGCTGTAGAGGGCCAACACCTTCGCCAGTCCGTGCTGGTCAACCGCCTTCGCATGTCCATGGGCTCCGGCAAGTACGATTTTCCGCCCTTTGCTTCCGTGACAACTGAAGTGAACGATATGTGGTTGGTACTTCAGCAGTAGCCGCTGAAGGTCGTTTGGTCGTGTAGCCGGGTGTTTGTACAGCTCGAACCGGTCGCGATACACGCCTTCGTCAATTTTCTCGGAGATTTCCCTGGCTTCTTCGTCCACAAGAATCCGGCTCATCGACCATGGATTTGCGGATAGAAAAAGTATTCGGATCTTTTCCGCCATAACTCCTCCTGTAAATGGCCCATTCCCAGGCTGGGATTTGGAGCCGTATGTGCAATCACTTACACATGGCGCAGAAAAGAGCCGAAATCCGTCACGTCAGCAAAAAAATTTTTGAGTTGGTGTTCCTGGCGAGCGAATGCGTGGAACTATCGGTGTTTAAATTGGGCCAGCGTAACCAGGAGGTCACGTCTCGCGCGCACGACTGCGGTTTGATTGGCGTTGTAATGGTTGGTTGTCGCGTCAATTTCGGCTTTCCTCGCGATGAGATACTGTTTGACTGCGACCAGGGTTTGGCCCGTGAGAGCTCCATCAGGGCGTTTCGCAGCTTCACTAATCGCAGCGTCCAGCTCACTGACTGGCGAAGTGGACCAAACAAGCCAGAAGTTTTCAGCACCTTCGGATCCTGAAAACGTGAACCATTTGGATTGCACCGGCTGATTTGCGCCGACGCTTGCGGAACCGTTGTTAGCGGGATAGATCATCGTGAAGCCAGCATCGTTTGCCTGAGGTGCTCTTTCATTGAATATGTAGAGATAAGCAGGGACGGGAGTCGTGACCGTTAGCTGAAACTGATCGCCTTTGGTGTATGTCTCGTCACCGTTTGATTTATATGGTGCGTCGAAAGGCTGTCCGTCGTGCATCCGTTGCACCGTGAGGAAATAACTAAATGAGCGATTGGGTGAAAGTTTTCTATCTCGAATTATGTACTTATAAACGCCGAATGAAATGACTGCGAGTCCTAATGCAATCATCAAGTATTTCGGCCAGTGTGTAACCGCCGGTTCAGTGGTCACGCCTTCCTTCAGTGCGGACGCCAACTCACTACAGAATTGACTTGCTCTCTGGTAACGATGCTCCCGCTTGAACGACAACCCGCGAAGAATTATCTCCTGCGCTCTGGGCGGTAAATTTGGCCGGAGCGCACGAGGTTTTACTTTCACGCTGGCGCGCTGCATATCTGCCAGTTGCGAAGCGCTAGTTGCATTAAACGGTCTGGCGCCCGTAACCATTTCGTAGGCGATTACAGCCATTGAGTAAATATCGCTGGCAGCGGTGATCTCCTCTCCACTAAGCTGCTCGGGAGACATGTACGGCAGGGTTCCGATTGAAGCGGCATTGACTGTACTTGGACCAACTAACGAGTCTCTTACTTTTGCTATCCCAAAGTCGATCAGCACGACGGAATCTGTGCCGCCGGTCATCATTATGTTCTCAGGCTTCAGATCGCGATGAACAACTTTTTGCTCGTGACAGTGATCCAGGGCGGGGCCAATCTGTTTCAGGATGGATGCGACGCGTTCCAGATCCATACCTCCAGTTCGTATCTGTGTGCGCAGCGCCTCGCCCTCGATATATGACATCACAACGTATGGTCGATCATCAGCTAATTGACCGGTGTCGCTCACGTTAACAACATTCGCATGTTTGATACGCGACAGTGCTTCCACCTCTCTCTTAAATCTCTGTCGCGCATCTCCATCCTGAACCCACACTCGTGAAAGAACTTTTATGACGACGTGTGTATCTGGCAGTCGTGAGTCGTTGGCGAGGTAAACCTGACTCATGGCGGTGCAACTCAGTTCCTTGTTGACGCGATAGCGCCCGCCAATCGTCGTGCCAACGAGGTTATCGGGTACAAAATCCAATCGGGTAACAGGAACTCCAAGAACGCCGCCAGGTGAATTGCGGGCTGCGAGGAGTTCTCTGACCTCGCGCTCGAGATCGGGATGGCCGGCACAAGCCTTCGCTATGAAGGCGTCGCGCTCAGACTCAGGTAGCGCCAGGGCTTTATGAAAGATTTCCTGAATCGAATCCCAATATGATGATGGCATTCAGCTGTCTCCCAAAGGTGGGAAATCGAGCGGCGAAGTAGCGAGATGTCTTAGCCCGTTGAGTCTCTGTTGCGGCGCGCATTCTATACAGCGTTCGCACTTCTGACAATAGTTACCAGCTTGCAAATGTAATGGTTTAAGTGGCTGTTCCATTACCTTATGGAGATTGTTCGAAGCCACGCGGAGGATCCTCGATGCACGAAATCACCGAACTACTTAGAGCGTGGAGCAGCGGCGACAAAAAGGCTCTCGACGAGCTGATGCCGCTGGTCGATCAGGAGTTAAAGAAGATTGCGCACGCCTACATGCGAAATGAAAGACAGGGAAACATTCTCCAAACCACAGCGCTGGTCAATGAAGCAGTGATCAAGCTCATTCGAGAAAACATCAGTTACCAGAACCGAAAGCATTTTTACGCGCTGGTGGCGAAGCGTATGCGGCAGGTTCTTGTCGACTACGCGAGGAAAGAACCAAAGGAATATGTCGACATAGATAACACGGTGCTATCTATAGACCAACGACCTAAAGAAATACTCCTGCTCGATGAGGCGCTAACCGAGTTCGCCAAAGAATATGAGCGTGCGGCGACAGTTGTTGAGTGTCGCCATTTCATCGGCCTGACGACTAAAGAGGCGGCCGACGTTCTCGACATCTCGCAGTCAACGGTCGAACGCGATTGGGAATTCGCGCTCGCGTGGTTGAACAAATACATGAGCGCGGAGTCGAGTGACTCTCCGTGATTCCACCTCTTTGCAGGTCGCAGCAAGATCCGCCAATACAAAGCCTTTATCATCACGAATTTTCACTGATCTAACGCCATATTGTAATGGTTAGCACCTGCAACTTCTGATAATCTGTCGCTTCCCTCTCGATGACAACAAGTTTCCTCGCTAGTGGGTGGGGAGCGGTGTATTCGATGCCCTAAAGAACTCGTTAAGAGGAGGATCCAGCATGACTACTCAAACTCTTACTCGCCTGATCATCGCAACTGTGGCCGTGGGTTTGCTCACCGTGCTGCTCTTTAGTGGCCCAACTACATCTGCGGCGAAGGCTGACAAAACTGCACCGACGACGCCCGCCAACCTCGTCGTGACTGCAATTACTGATACCACCGTGGCGCTGAAGTGGAATCCATCAACAGACAACTCTGGTAAGTTCTCTTATCGAGTCAAAATCAACAAGCTGAATAGCCCACTCTCCAGCCTGGAGCAACCGGTAAGCCAGACGCAGTCCACCTACACCGCAACCTATCTATTGCCGAACAGCAGTTACAGTTTTGTCATCTATGCCGTCGATGGAAGTGGCAACCGCTCGGGCGACAGTAATTCCGTTAACGCCAACACACCATTGGGCGACACGACGCCACCGAGCGCTCCAGTCCTGCAAGCCACCGCGCTGGGACCATCTCAGGTGCAGCTTACCTGGACTAAATCGATCGACAACGTTCCTAACAACTGCTGTTCTTACAGCTTCAACATGAACGGCAGTCCCCTCACACAAAACCTCAACGCTGCCACAGCGCCTGCTGGTTACATCTCTATAATCATTCGCCACTTGCCCCCCAACACCGCGAATAGCTTCACCGTTACTGCAATCGACTACACGGGAGTTAATAAGTCGACCAGCAACAGCGCAAGCGCAACCACCTGGCCCAGCGTCGATACCACACCGCCTTTGGCTCCCACCAACCTCCACGTGATCACGCTTGATGACGGCGGGGGTGAAGCATGGTTGGGATGGACACAATCAACTGATGATACTGACGCGCCAAACAATATCGAGTATGAGATATATGTTAACGGCGTGTTGAGTCCGCTGCCGGTTTCGGCGGGAATTGACTTCGACTTCGTTTACACTCTACCAGGGTGCCAGAACACGTTTACTATCAAGGCTGTTGATAAGACGGGTAATACATCGCCAGCCAGTAATTCAGTCGTAGTGAAGCTCGGGTCGTGTTAACGCCGGCTGTCTACGAGTTTTCCAGATACGCGGCACTCCATTTTTGGTGTGCGAATCACGGTTGACACTTCCGCTCGAAATAGAACACTCTCCTCTGGTTCCGACCTCACTGGTTCGGCTTTGCCTCAAAAGTGGGACGTCGGGCTTGGATACAGTCAGTACCGTCCCGCGGTCGCGGATGGGTACGTCGTAGACATGCTCGATTGCTAATATTTCGTATACCTGATCGTTTACCCATCCGCTGCCGCGGGACGGTACTGACTGTATCCGAGCACAATTCGTGACTTTTGAGGCAAAGCTACCTGGTTCCACTAAAACTATGAAAAGCAAAATTCAACAAGTTCTATCTCTGACGCTAATCCTGGCGCTGTCGGTTGTGGCGTATGGACAACAACAATTCGACGTCATTATCCGAGGCGGCACGGTTTACGACGGGACTGGTCGTGCGCCAGTCAAAGCCGATGTTGGAATAAAGGGTGATCGAATCGCGGCTGTCGGAAATCTGAGCCGTGCCACCGCGCCGACATTCGTCGATGCCAAAGGCCTCGCCGTAGCGCCGGGCTTCATCAACATGCTCTCTCACTCCGAAACTTCATGGTTTGAAGACAGCCGTTCGTTGAGTGAGCTCAGGCAAGGTGTGACGACTCAGATCTTTGGTGAGAGTTCGATGGGGCCGCTTAATGATGAAATGAAACAGCGACGAGCGGCGTCACAAGGCGATCTGAAGTTCAAGATCGAGTGGACGACGCTGGCTGAGTATCTCAACTATCTCGAGAAACGAGGCATGTCGCAAAATGTCGCGTCGTTCATCGGCGCTCCCACGATCCGCGAATACGTCATCGGCCTGGAAGACAAACCGCCCACGCCGGCACAACTGGACCAGATGCGCGAGCTGGTACGACGTGAGATGGAGGCTGGCGCCCTCGGTATTACTACAGCCTTGATCTATCCGCCTGCATTCTTTGCCAAGACTGACGAGCTCATCGAGTTGTGCAAGGTCGCTGCCAAGTACAAGGGTAAATACACGGCACACATGCGTAGTGAAGGAGCACAGTTGATCGAAGCCGTGCAGGAAATGATTCGTATCAGTCGTGAAGCCGGCCTGCCTGTAGAGATATACCATCTCAAGGCGTCAGGTGAAGCCAACTGGTCCAAGATGGATCAAGTAATAAAGATGATCGAGAACGCGCGGCGTCAGGGCGTGAAGATCACGGCGGACATGTACACGTACCCCGCCGGTGGAACAGGCCTTGATGCGTCGCTGCCGCCGTGGGTTTTTGATGGCGGACGCGAAGCTGCCTACAAGCGTCTTCAGGATCCGGCAACGCGCCAGAAAATCGCGGAGGCCGTTCGGACGCCGACAAATGAGTGGGAAAATCTCTATCTTTTGTCTGGCTCTCCCGATCGCATCCTGCTGGCAAGTTTCCGAAACGATAATCTGAAGCCACTCACCGGAAAGACTCTTGCCGAAGTCGCAAAGATGCGTGGAAAAGATCCCGTGGAGACGATCATGGATCTGCTACTTGAAGATCGCTCTCGCATCGGCACGATCTATTTTCTGATGAGTGAAGACAACATCAAAAAGGAGATTCGTCAGCCATGGGTCTCGTTCGGCTCTGACGCGGCTTCGATATCGGCCGAAGGCGTGTTTCTAAAATCAGCCGCACACCCTCGCACTTACGGAAACTTCGCGCGTCTGCTCGGCAAGTACGTGCGCGAGGAAAAAGTCATCTCCCTCACCGAAGCCGTGCGCAGACTGACCAGCCTGCCGGCAACTAATCTCGGACTCAATCACCGCGGTCTTCTCCAACGCGGCACCTTCGCCGATGTAGTTATCTTCGATCCACAAACAATCGCCGACCGCGCGACCTTCGAAAACCCGCACCAGTACTCAGTCGGTGTCCGAGACGTCTTCGTGAACGGCCAACAAGTGCTCAAAAACGGCGAGCACACCGGCGCCAAACCTGGACGAGCGCTCTGGGGCCCGGGAAAAATCGGTGGTAATTAGAGTTTAATTCACTGAAAGCGCTACTCCTCAGAGCAAAACAAAAGCGACATGTAATGGATCGACCTGCCGTTCCATTACTCTGTGGAGGTTTTGGTAGCGGGGTATTAGGGTGTTGCAGCGGATTCACGCAGCAATCGGTTAGAGCGGGGGCAAGCCCCTCTTCCTGACTTGTTCTATTCTCAGTTGCGCAAACGTCGAATGGAACTTGAATCGGAAAATAAAACAAGTCAGGAAGAGGGGCTTGCCCCGCTGGTTCAAAGGAACCAGCAACACACTAATACCCACAACGGAGGTTTTGCGTGTACTTGGGGATACTCAGCTTTACAGCCCTCGCGAGCGACGATACGGCAGCAGGGATTGTTGGGCTTGTCGTGATTGTATTGTTGGCTCTAACTGCTTTGGCCTTCTACTTTCTTCCAACCATAATTGCAATCTTCAGGGATCATCACCAGTTGGGAGTAATCGCGGTCATAAATCTTTTCTTTGGCTGGACGTTTATAGGATGGGTCGTCTCATTAGCATGGTCCGTGAGCGCTACTCGCGAGAAGTAGCTTGCAACAACTCTCACTTCGTTATTGTCTTCGTCGCGGCATCTCTCAATCACGGACAGTTAGCCGCAGGAACGCTTCTTCCAGACTCTCCTGCGCCGGGCTTAGCTCATAGACTTTGATGTTGTGCGCCACCAGCAGCGCGTTCAACGAGGGAATCCGATCGGCATCCGTGTCAACCTGCAGATACGCAGCACCGTTGCGGCTGACCGTTACACCTGGTTCTTTCGTGAGTAAATCAAAGGCTCCGGACAAGTTGTCCACTCGTACTTTGAAATGACTCGTGGACGCAACCAGCGTCTCTGGTCCACCTTCATACAGCAAACGCCCCTCGTGAATGATCCCGACTCGGTTGCACAGTTGCTCGACTTCCACCAGCAGATGACTCGAAAGCAACACCGTCAACTTGAATTCATCACGAAGCCGTCGAATTAGCTGACGCGTTTGTTGGATTCCCTGCGGATCGAGACCGTTCGTCGGCTCGTCGAGAATGATAAGGTCCGGCGTTGGTAACAGTGCCTGCGCGATTCCGAGACGCTGGCGCATCCCGTATGAAAAAACTTTTACCGGATCTCCCGCGCGCTCGCGTAAGTCCACAATCTCGAGCACCTCTTCCACACGCTTCTTCTGAACGCCACCAGACAGCGAAGCCAGCAGTTGCAAGTTTCGTCGCGCCGAAAAATTTTCGTAGAACGCCGGGGTCTCGATGATGGCTCCCACGCGCGAACGTGCTTTTAGATATTCCCAACTCGATTCACGTAAGGAAAACTTAATCACGCCGGTCGTGGGTCGTACCAAACCTAACAACATTCTCAACGTAGTCGACTTCCCTGCTCCGTTTGGACCGAGAAAACCGTAGATATCTCCACGCTCGACCCGCATGGTCAGACGATCGACAGCCGTACGGCGCTTGAAACGCTTCGTCAATCCCTCGGTCTGTAATACAACCGAACTCATAGTCCTACCTCGACGACCAGCGGCCAGTGGTCCATGCGACCGACTGCCGCGTTACGCAAAACGGCGACGCGCCCGAGCCGTTGGAGACTCGTAGGCCCAAAGACGTAATCGATGCGTCGATCGTTGATTGCCGTGTCGCCCGCGTCACGACCCAGATCCCGAAAGCTGCGCAGGATGTGACTGTACGACTCGCTATCGTGTTTCACGTTATCCGTATAAAGATTTGTCTCATTGGTAGATTTGAGTTCGAAGTTGAAATCTCCGGCGATGAAGACCTCCGATCCTTGCGCCTGTGCCCAATCCACGAGCGCTTCCGTATAGCTTCGACGACGAGCAGCATTGAATGCATCTGCGTGCGCGCTCAGCAGCACGACTTCTCGCGTGCGTTGAGCTGACCGGAATGAAGCGGCAATAGCGAAACGAGATCCGGCAGTAACGGGACTAAATTTTGCGCTACCGTCCTTAACGAGCACGGCTTCGAATCGATCGTCCCTTCCCTGCTGTGCAACAGCGCCGTGGTACTTACCGTGCAACATTCCCAACAACCTGTTTAGTTGCGCGTTCCCCGTCAGTTCCTGTAGCGCAACAGCATCCGGGTCTTCGCGTAAGATCACATCGGCAACTGCCGGCAAATCTTTGTCGTGCGCACGCGTGTCATCTTCAAGTTCAGCGTAGCCGATGTTCCAGGTAAGCAGACGGAGTGAGGCTGAATCATTGGAGGACGAACTTAACGGTACGGATTGATGAGGCTGTGCGAAGTAAACTGCACCAGCAATCATGAAACAGAATAGAACGAGGAGGACGAGCTTCACCCACATTTCTCAGGAAACAACATCCTTCCGTTCAAAGATGATCACAGTTGATAATAAAAGTCCGGCCGTATACGCACCACAAACACACGCGTAATGCCAAAGACTCTGCACAGGAATTTCAGGCTTAAACACGTCGCGCCAGAATTCCATGTCAGTCGTAAAGAAGTACGGACGCAGGTGTTCGAAAAATTCCACTCGCCCGACAATGTAGAGAGTGAGGTAAGCAGCAATCGTCATCACCGTCGCCTGAACTGGTGAATCAAATACTACTGAACAAAGTAGCGCGAGAGCGGCGACGACGAGCAGGGCCCAGGTGCCAGTCAGTGCGGCGTAGCCGAAGCGCATGAGTGCATCGTCGCGCATGATCTTACCCGGCACGTCTACGAGATTCAGTGGACCCGGATAAAGTTCGAGGTTCCCCCAACCCACGAAGATCAAACCAACCAGTAAATTGAAGCCAATAAAGAAAGCCAGCAGGAGAAAGGTGTGTAGTCCCGTCACGAGAAACTTCGAAAGTACGAGGGATGCCCGAGAAATCGGCCGTGTACAGATCATCCGGAGAGTTCCGGCGCGCGTCTCGCCTGCAATCTGCGAGCCCGCACTCATCGATACAAAGATCGGCAGCAGTAACGTAAAAGAAAACAGCACCGAATAGAGCGCGAACGTCAATCCATTGAAATACTGCTTCGACTCGTAGGTGTATTTGAACTGCTCAACTGCCTGACCACCGGTCTTGCGCTCCGCGTACGTGTAGAAGCCCCAAAGCATGAGGACCACGAAACCGACCAGTACGGCGAACGAGAGGTAAAAGCCTCTGGAGCGGAATAATTTCTCGAGTTCCAGCTTAAGTAACGTGATCATACTGTGCCTGCTGACTGAAAGACTTAACGTGCCTCAAAAGTCTTTTGTTCAGCATATTGACGCACAGAGTGGGAGAACAACCGGGCTAGCCTCACCTCCTTACTGTTTATCCACAGATTACGCAGATTTGGTTTACAGGATCTGTGTGTCGGAAGGCCGCATGCTCGGCACTTCATTCGATCCGGACTACAAATTCCTCGATCCAAAACTCGATCTTTTCTACGACTGGATGGTGAAGACGTTCTACGAGCGTAATTTTACGAATCAAGGATTGTGTCACATCCTGCGAGGTCTGCTCTTCGAAGCGCATCTCAGACTGCCTTCGTCGAATCGAGTCTCACAGCCCCAGCAGGATTACCTGCATTACCTGACTGCGATTTGTAATCGCGTTGCGTGCTACACGTTGCGTTGCGCGATCGACCACATCGAGGAAACACCACTCTCAATACTCGAGCGGGACCCGAGTTATCTGGACGGACTTACCGAACACGAAAAGCGAGAAGAGTCACGCCTGGTCAACGAAGTGGTTAAGTACTACGAGTGGGTACACGAGGATCACAGTTCCATACCAGGTCCGGCCGGATCATTTGAAAAGACCTGGACCTTTTACGAAGGCGACCGCGAGGCCGCCGGAATTCAAGCCGCGTAGCTTTGTGCGGTGTTGCCTAACAAGGATCCTCTCTGTGCAACCTTTGTGTTCTCGGAGGTTGCACAGAGAATCCAAACCATCATGGATGTTGTTCTTGTCTCCATGCCGTTTGCAGAGGCCCAGCGACCTTCGATTAGCGGAATTCCCGGCGAGTCGGACGACTGGTACGCACAGATGGCCGATTGGTTGCCGGCGATCTTTCATTTGCAGCCGCCGACGGGAGTGAGCCGCGTCAGATACGATCGGTTCAGTCCGTATCACATGCGGCCGCGTGATTTCGATCTATCGCTCGAACCGAGTCGCACTTACCCTTACGTCTATCCACTCGGAAAAGAATCGTTGATGCGTCTCGCCTATTCGTTTGAAGACAACAAGCGGCCGCGACACATGCATCGCGCCTTTTCAGACGAGCCGGGTCAACAGCTGTTGCAGATGGTCGTCACGGAATGGAACGAGCTCTGGCGCACTTCGAAGCCAGTGCTAGAGGTTCACGACGATGGCGAGCGCTTACGATTCTTCGACACCCGCCCCTGCGCGATCCAGCGAGACTGGACGGTCGAGGGACTGGAGGCGGACGTCTACCGCATGTGCGACTCCGCGCAGAAACCAACAGCGGAAATGAGCAGCGCGGTCGATCGTCTGCTCACCTGCAAAGTTCTGTTATCAATGAATGGAAAACTCCTCGCGCTCGGCGTGAGCCGGTAATTATTGCTCTCGAATTGCCAGCGTTGGACTCAACTTACTCGCACGCCACGCAGGGATCAGACTTGCTACAAACATCAGCAGCACAAAGAACGCGGAAGCGATCAAATACGTGCTGAGATCCGCCGAAGGCACCATGAATAGGAGACTCCCGAGGCTTCGCGTCAATGCAAACGCGAGGAAGAGTCCCAGTCCGAGTCCGATCAAAACGGGCACAGCCCCCTGAACCAGTATCATCTTAATGATCGTAGACGGTCGGGCGCCGACAGCGATGCGAATCCCGATTTCGTGAGTTCGATTCGCGACCGACGTGGTCATCACTCCATATAGACCAACGGCCGCAAGCAACAGCCCGGTCGCAGCAAAAATGCCGAGTAACACCACGCTGAAACGAGCCTGCGCGAGTGCTTCGTCAACGACCTCGCCCATCGTTCTGATGTTGTAAACCGGTTGGCTCTTATCAACAGCCGCTACTTCGCTGCGAAAGGAAGCTGCAGAAGGAGTCGTTGCAGAATTCAGTTTCGCGACCACAGTCATGTTGTGCGATGGTCTCTGAAAATACGGAATGTACAATTCAGGCTTGGGCTCGGCTTCAATGTTTGCCTGCCGAACGTCGCCGACGACGCCGACGATCTCCACCCAACTGTCCTCGGCTTCTTCGAAGCGCAGCCGGCGGCCCACGGGATTCTCGCCATTCCAGTATCGTTTGGCGCCGGTTTCGTTGATTACAACGACATTGGGATTTCCCCAATCGCTCGCCGCAAAGAGTCTACCTTGCTTCAGCGGAATACCCATCGTCTTGAAGTAATCTTCAGTGATTATTCGACGGTCCATCATGAGCTGCTCAGATGGATTGTCCGGGCGCCCTTCAATCACAACTCCGCCACTGATTCCGGTTCCCGTCAACGGCAACTTATTGGTTGCGCCGACACTCTTCACACCTGGAAGCGCTCCGACCCTTTGCACAGTTTCCTTGTAAAACTCAATCACCTGTTTCCGGTCGGCATATTTCGATCGCGGCAGAGAGATCTGCATCGTCAAAACACTGTCCGGGTCGAAGCCCAGGTCGACATTCTGCAGCCGGTAGAAGCTTTTGAACATCAACCCGCCACAGATCAATAGAGCGAAACTCAAAGCGACCTGTGAGATAACAAGCGCGCTACGAAGGCGATGCTGACCTGGACCAGCACTGGAGCCACGTGCTCCTTCGTTGAGAGCGTCAGTGAGATTTGTAGTCCGGCTTTGCAATGCGGGCGCGAGTCCGAAACTGATGCCCGTTAGTATCGAAATCAGGAGGGTGACCCACAGCACGGTACTGTCGATGCTGATCTGTGTGGCGCGAGGAATCGTTGCCGGACCGATCGCGATCAAAGCCTTGATGGCAAATTTCGCGAGCAACAATCCTATGGCACCAGCAACCAGTGACAGCAGCACACTTTCAGTCAGCACCTGTTGAGCGATTCGTAGACGACTGGCGCCCAAAGCGAGTCGCGTGCTGATTTCTTTTCGCCGCGTGATCGCTCGACCGAGTAGAAGATTGCCGACGTTCGAACACGCGGTCAGCAAAACGAGCGCCGTGGCGCCGAGTAACATCAACAACACCGGCTTGACGTTTCCAACGATCTCCTCCTTTAAGGGAACGAGCCGGAGATGGTGGTCTTCGTTGCTATCCGGATATTCTTGGGCCAGGCGATCCGCGATCGCGCCCATATCAACCTGGGCCTGCTCGAGTTTGATACCAGGCTTCAGCCGCGCCACTGTTCCGAGATAGCGAACAGCACGCAACTCGAGTATGTTGCCGGGCAGCGAAATGGGAGGCTCCGGGACTTGTTGTTTTGGACCAACCCAAAGATCCACGCGCTCCGGAAATTGAAAATCGCGTGGCATCACTCCGACAATCTGGAAGCTCTCATCATTGAGTGTTAACTTCGATCCGACGATGCTGTTCTGTCCGCCAAAACGCCGGCGCCATAATCCTTCGCTGATAACAGCCAGGCGATTGCCGCTACCCTGTTGGTCCGTTTCGTTGAAAGCCCGCCCGATGAGTGGCGGCATTTCGAGGAGTTGGAAGAAGTTTGGGGAAACTATGGCGCCTTCTAAGCGTTCCGGATCGCCCGCGCCCGTAAGATTGAAGCTCTGTCCACTGTAAGCAGTCAGGCCTTCGAGGGTTGCCGTCTGCCTCCCCCAGTCCAGGAAATCTGCTGGTGAAGCAGGCACCCTTGCATTCTTCGCTTGAGTACCCCAGACAACTGCAAGACGATCGGGATTCTGATAAGGCAAAGGCCGTAGAACAATGGTGTTTACTGCACTGAAGATCGCGACAGTGGCGCAGATGCTAAGGGCCATCACGATGAGGGCGGTGAGAGTGAAGCCCCAATTTCTTCTGAACATTCTTAAGGCATAACGAAGATCCTGAGCCAAAAACTGCATTCAAAACATCCCCTTACGTGGTTCGTTCTCGTTGGACTGAAGTAATAATAGTCACTCAAGATCCACGTGACAAGCCGGGCATTTTGCCACACTCCACAATCACGCGTTGCCCTCGGCGCTCGCGCGAACGTGACTCTTTATCGCGCTCTTCTTTACCGCAAGCGATAAGTAAGAATCATTCTCCGCAAACATGAACCCGTGCTCGACAAACTGATCCAGCATGATGCGAAGCTTTTCCTCCGGAAGCGGTTTCTCACTTCCTTCATTCAACATCTGATGGATGGCTTTGAATGAGCGCTTCTCGTCACAGAAGAGGTATACCCGGGCCTGTTTCTCATTCAGGTTTTGCCGCCGAAACGTGAGGCCCGCGCCTTTCACCAACGGCCGGTTGTCGTAGAGAGTGAGAAACCTCGGTCCTTTCTCGTAATAGAAAACGGTCCTGCCCTCTTCCCAGCGAGCACGCCACTCCTGCTGAACTTCCAGGGATGGTTTAATGTACTCCGCCGGATCCGCTGTTTGACCTTCCCACCTGCCATCGAAATAGTACGCGATTTTGTCGTAGTCCACCGGCGATGGGTAAAGCATCGGGTAGAGCGGAAACGGCGTGAGCGTAAGTTTGAACTTTTCCTTATCGAAGTGGTACGGGCTAAAACGCTCGAAGATCACCGCTGCTAATCCACTAGGGGGTCGCAGGTGAGACAGCAAGCGGAGCAGTCGCGGCAGATCTTTGTATTGCTCGGGACGCTCGCCGGGAAAGCCGTACAAAATGTTCCAGTAAGGATCGATGCCGTCCTCGTAACACCACTTTAGCAATTGAATATTTTGAATAGCAGTGACGCCTTTGCGCATCATGCGCAACAACTCAGTGTCAAAGCTTTCGATGCCGGGTTGTATTTGCGTTATGCCGGATGCTGCAAGCTTCCGAACTTGCTCGCGCGTGAGGTTAGCCTTGACTTCATAAAAGAGCGAAAGGTCAAAGTTTGCCTCAGCCAAACGCGGCAGCAACTGCTTGAAATAACCCATGTCCAGAATGTTGTCGGTGGCATTTAACTGAAGACAGCGGTACTCTCCCGCCAGCTTCAGAACCTCGTCGTAAACTCGTTCGGGCTCTTTTTTGCGGTAGGCCATGTTCTGACCGTTCAAACCGCAGAACGTGCAATGAGCTTTCGCGCCCCACCAGCAGCCGCGAGATGATTCAAAGGAGAGGCTGATAGGAAACCGCTTATCGATGTTCGCCCGCTTCGCTTCTTTCATGAAATCCGAGTAATCGGGCATCGGAGATTCGTTGAGGTTGTGTATCAGTTGCGCATCCGAAAAGCCCGGAACGATCTCACAGCCACGACGCACTGACACTCCCGGTATCTTCTCTGAATCGTCGTCGTTGTAAATGTTCTTCAGCAACTGCGGAAAACTTCGTTCAGCTTCGCCGTGCACCACGTAGTCAACCCAGTCGCAGGCCTTGATGACTTCGAAACCCATCTCCGCATCCACATTGGCGCCGCCGAGCACGATCCTCGTGTCCGGATGACGATCTTTGATCCGTTTGGCGAGCAGCAACGAGGCAAGCGTTTGGGCAAACGTCACGGAGAAACCGATCACTCGATACTGCGACCAGTCGACGCTCGTGAGAATTTCATCGATGTACTCCGGCACATAGTCGTTGACGATCTTCAGACATAATTCTTCGGAACCATTGGTCAACTCTTTCAATCGCTCGGCCATCCTGCTGCCCAGTTCCGTGCTGAGGAGGTCTTCCCAGGAATTCTTCAGCAGACCGAGCCCCTGCGGCCCAAAGAGCACCGAGGAAAAGAACCATTCCGGGAAAAAAGCGGAAGCCTCCGAAATTGATTCATACAGTTCGAGGCCGATCTTCTCGGCAAACTTAATGTTCAGGTAGTGAACGTCGGTCTTAACGCCGATCTGTTTGGCGCATTCCTTGAGGATGCCGATGGCGATTGAACCACGAGTCGCTGAACCCCACGGCATGTAGAGCAAAGCGATAGGATCGCTTGCAGGGAGAGTGAGGTTCAGTGCTGCCGGCGGCGTCGCTTCTTTGCTGATGTTGTACAACGAACTCATGCTGATGGTACTCCTGCGGTCATGAAAGAATCGTGCATCTGGTCGATATCCATAAACACGCCGTTGTGGCGAAATTGCGTGTCGAACAACTTCCTGTACAGACCGTCCAGACGATATAGATCAGCGTGAGTGCCGGTTTCGATGATGCGACCCTCGTTTATAACAACTACTCGATCCGCGGAAAGAATGGTTGAGAAGCGATGCGCAATAATCAGAGTGGTCTTGTTTTGCAGCAACGATTCGAGGTTTTGATACACGATGCTCTCAGAAGAGGAGTCCAGAGACGAGGTAAATTCGTCCAGGATCCAAATCTTCGCGTCTTTCAAAAGCATCCGGGCGATCGCCAAACGCTGGCGCTGACCGCCCGACAACTTCATTCCGCGTGAGCCGACGATGGTGCTGTATCCGGCAGGCAAGCCGATAATAAAGTCGTGCAAGTGAGCTTTTTTCGCCGCTTCAACTACTTCTTCGTGAGTAGCATCAACCCGTCCGAATCTGATGTTCTCTTCGATCGTCGAGTTGAAAAGGAAAGTGTCCTGCGACACGACGCCCAGCGACTCGTAGAGACTCTCGAACGCAAGATTCCTGATATCGTGACCGTCGACGCTGATGCTTCCCGAGTCGACTTCGTATAAACGACACAGAAGATTCACGAAAGTCGTTTTGCCGGCGCCGCTCGAACCCACCAGTGCCACCTTCTGGCCTGCGGGTATCTCCAATGACAGATCCCTGATGACGGGCTTAGTGCTGTTTGGATACGTGAACGACACATGGTCGAAACGTATGTCACCGTGAGCGCTGCTGAGGTGTACCGCCCGTTCAGATTCGCGGACGGTCGGTTTCAAATCCATGTACTCGACCAACCTGTCAGCCGATGCCATGCCGTTGTAGATATCAATCCCACGATTTGCCAGCGACTGGATTGGGCCATACAGACGAACAACATAGAGGTAAAAAGCGATCAGACTGCCGAAGGAGAGCGCACCGTTTATCACGAGGTGTCCGCCGTACCAGAGCACCACCACACTTGCGAGTGAGGTGAGAGCTGCGATCAGAAACATCGAGGTAAACTTGTACCTCAGTCTTGCAAGCGTCGCCTGGATGAAATCCTCGCTGAGTTCTGTGTGGCGGGAATCTTCGTGTCGCTCACGATGAAAGATCTTAATGACGTTGATATTCGCAATTCGTTCCTGGAAGAAGTCGAGTAGGCCTACATCCTTATCGCGTGTGACGAGGCTCAGCTGTCGCAGACGTTTGCCGGTGTACGTGAGAATAACGTAGAGCGGAGGTATGAATGAGATCGCGATGAGTGCCAGCTTCACGTCCAGATAGACCAGTACAAATGTGATTCCGACAATCTGAACAACCTCGCTGACAGCACCCAGCAGAGTATTGACCAACACTCCATAGACAGCGGTAATGTCTACTCGCAAGCGACCCAGGATGTCGCCGACCTTCACCCTGGAAAAGAAATCCATCGACTGGCTTTGGATATGGTTGAACAAGTGCCGGCGCAGATCGAAAACAAACCTGGCGCTAACCCATTCGTGGATGTACTCCATCACGCCTCGTGACGTGCTGGCGGCGATGATGGCCGCAGCCATGATGAGTGTGACCAGGTTTAGCAGATGCGCCTGGCCGTTCTTTATCGCGTCGTCAATAATGATCTTCAGCAGATATGGCGGCAGCAGTGAAAGTAAGGATGTAGTGATTAAAAGCAGAATCGCCAGCGCGTATTTTTTATAGTACGGCCGTGTAAACGGAACAAAACGTTTGATAATCGCTAGATTAGAATTTTGAGAATTTCGAGACTTCGGCATATTATTCTATTCGTCTATTTCGAACCGGGCAGGGGCGGTTGAAACTGGTATCAGATGGGGTAATGAAAGAAGTCTGTGGCTCTATTCATTTACCCCATCCGAAAAGCTGTGGGTCTGGGGGCAATTAACACCCACCCTCACAGATAACTACTTTAATTTCCTGTGCTTGGCCAACGGCCGTTGCGGTATCTGAGCTGAGCTCGACTGTCGGTTCGAGATAGACATCATCGTTATAGTTTTCCATGTGCGTGCCTCCTTTCTTAAAAAGATAATGGAACAAAAACCTTGGTGTCCTGCCTTGAGATACTCACACTCCTCGTAATACCGGGAGTGAAGCTCTTCGGCCCGGTTGCTGCGTCTGCGACAAAATAGTCGAAACACAGGAAGGCTCACCGGTAAACTTTTTAAATGGTGAGTTCTCTGCCAACTCTTTGCCTTTAGACATCAGGGCGGCTGTTGTTAACATGCAGGCTTCTGAAACTGGATCTTCCATGTGGCCTTCATGCAAGAAAAATCCCCTCATCGCCGCACACGGCTCACAATCCGAAACGTGATTGCAGCCACCACAGCGGTTTGGTTTGTAATCGAGGATCTTCTCGCGCAGGCTGGTGCGCCATTTCGAATCCCAAATCTCCTTTAGTGTGTTTTTCTTCAAGTTGCCTACGACCGCGGTGTTGATAAGCTCGCACGGATAGATGTCGCCCTGCGCGTTGATCCTGGCCTTGGAAATAGCGGCCGTGCAGATAAAGTTCGTCTTTCGGTTCATCAGTCCGGCTTTGTATATTTCGGCCTGTTGTTGGACAGTCACGCTGTACTTCAAAAGTTCATCGTCGCCATTGCGGTTTGGAACCAGCTTGGTATCGAACTTGTAGTCAGCGCCCATCGCGGTCGCGAACTCCGGAAATTTGAAGGCATCCTCGAAGTTATCCCTCTGAATGTGATATTCGAGCCGGACCGGAACGCCGCGTTCGATGAGCAGCTTCGCCGCGGTGATGCTCTTCTCGAAGGTGCCGGCCTTTTTTGTTACTGCTTCGTGGATCGGGGCACTGGTGCCGTAGATGCTGATCTGGACTGTCTGGATGAGATGTTTAGCGAGTTGATCGGCTTTCTTCTCATCGATGAAGTTGGCATTGGTATAAAGATCGAAAAGAAACCCCTTGCTCTCCGCGTAAGCCACAATGTCTAAAAGATCTTTTCTCAGGAATATCTCTCCGCCGGTGAGGACAAGTTCGGGACAACCATGCTCGACCAGTTGGTCCATCCAATTACAGACTTCAGGGAACGGCACGATGTCTTTCTCGCTGAAGTCGAGATAACAATGGCGACAACGCAGGTTGCACGGAATCAGCAGATCCAGCCAGACGCGGAACATCGTATTCGCTTCCGTTGCTTCCCGATATAGCCGGCTGTTGATGTTGTGTGCTTCTTCAGTCAACATCGCGGCGCGCTCTTCGTCACTAATGTGATCGCGATGAGGCAGATCAACAATGCGTCTCTGCCACAGTTGTTCCAGGAACGTGTTGACGTCATCCCCAACTCTTTCCACCGGCACACGGTACTTGGCGCTCAGCTCTTCACTAATCTGAGAGACGCTCTGGCCTTTTTGAAGTCGTTCCCAGATGCGTGGGCTGATTCCGCCGCAGAGCCATATCTCTCTGGTCTTTTGATTAATAAGACAGAGTTTCTTGCCCATAAGCCGTGTTCCCACGTGGGGCCGGAGTTGCACTGACGTGATGTTTTCCATGACTGATCCTCCTTAAACTCCCACGACCTCTTGGAAGATTTGTGCATTGTGACGTTGAATAGGCGCGCACTTGAGTAGACTTCCGGTCTCGAGGTAAGAGTGTGCCGGACAGCGATTGCATCCGGGCCGCAAACTACACGGCGGACACTCGCTTTCCTCTTCGAAGACCTTGCGAAAGTCCAGAAATCCAGGCGAGTACCAGATGTCTCGCAGCGATTGTTCTCTCAGGTTTCCATATTTGAAATCAGTCAGCCATTCGCAGGGACTGATGTGGCCGTCGGGTGTGATAGCTCCCCGCACATGTCCGGGTTTACAAGTGCCGGGACTTGAGGAATCCGTTGAACCTCGCGTTGAGAGCAGTTTTCGATACTGAGTGTCAGTCAGTATTTGGACCAGTGGCTTGGTATCTCGGTCAGTCTGCGGGATCAACGACCCGGTATGAACCGCATGACGCACGCCCAACCTGGTCATGTCGTCTTCGAACTTCTGTATGCCGTCGAAGTTATCCCGCATAGTCACGTACTTCGCCACCAGATTGAAGTTCGCTTCACTCAACAATCGGATCGCGCGCAGGGTGTTGTTATAAGATCCGGGTCGCTGGGCGAGCGTGTCGTGCTGTTGAGGGTCGGCTCCGTAAAAACTCACGTCGAATGACTGCAAAAACGGCCGCATCGGCTCAAGCTTCTGCAACATCTTCTCGTCGATCAACGAACCATTTGTATTGAATCGAAGACTGAACTTACGATCGCAGGCATGCTGAATGATCGGCACTACATCCTTGCGAACAAACACCTCACCGCCGGTGAGTGTCAGCAGGTAGCAACCCATTTCGGCTAACTGGTCGAATGCGTCGAACCACTCTTCAGTCGTCAACTCCGTCGCGGCGCCACCATGCGTCGTGTTGTAACAATGCACGCATCTGAAGTTGCAGCGATACGTCAACTCGACGTGCATTTTTTGAATGTAGTGGTGCTCCCAATAGAGTTTATTGACTTGCTCCTCGACACTCGCTGCCGCGCCCGCTTCGAACTTGGGCGTCATACAAACTTCCTGAGCTGGTCGTGGAGTCGTAGCCGCAGGCGGAGAGCTGACGTCTGCGTCTGCTAATGCATTAGCAGATCTACCTGGTGCAGTTGATACGCTTTTGAAGCCGCCGTCTTGTGCGAGCCAGAGCAGTCCGCGATCGTAGAGACGATCGAGGAAAGTAGTTACTTTTTCGGTAACTTTTTCGGCGGGTGCGTCGAGCTCATGGGCCACACTCAAGGCAATTTCATCAGCCGTCTTAGCACCGTCGATCAGATTCCAAATCCTGGTGCCGGATGGGTTGAAAAATACTTTGCGCTCGCCTAAATGAAGAATTGAAAATGAATCGGTTTGCCGGCAAGGAAGCAGTTTTTTACTGAAGACCTTCTGCATGATACACCTCTCCCAGGGGACTCGTTGGACACGGCATAGGCTGTCCAGGTCCTCGGACTCAAAGGGTCCAGAAGCCAAAAACCTTAATTGTTTCAGGTGATCGAAAGAGGTGATGGCACTGTCGGAAATGCAACTGCACCCATTATGTTCTTACACCCGTGAGTTCTCCTGGAAAACGCAGTCGGGTTACGTCTCCCACGTACTTGTTCTAAGCGTGAAAATATTTACAAGATTGCAAGACTCATTGCAAGAGTGTTTTGGGAAGCAGATCTGATCATTTGTGAGACAAAATATTCGTCTTCAGATTCTCTGTTGAGCGATAGCGTGCGGTGTACTGAGTTGGTGTGAAGCCCGTGTTCCTTTTAAAGTCTCTCGCAAACTGCGATTTATCTTTGACTCCAACTGCAAACATGATCTGTTTCATGTTGAGGAAAGTCTGCTCCATGAGCTCTTTCGATTTTTCGAGACGAAGCGACTTCACATATTGATTGAGAGGAGTGCCGGTCTCGGCTTTGAATAGACGACGCAGATGCGACGGAGACAGGTTGACCGCATCAGCTAACTCCTTCACCGATGGCGTGCTGCTGAGTGACTCGCCCAGAAGGTCCAGAACCGCTTGCACCCTGTGATCCATAGAAAACAAACACACCTGACCACTGAGACGCCGGGGGTCTAAGGGCTTAACGAGGTTTTGTGAAAGGGAGGTCTGGGCGATTCGAAATTCCACTTAACACTCGTGAGAACAAAGAGAAAATATTCCTCACGTTGATGAAAGTCAACTGAGGCAAAATGCCACGCAACGTACTGTAGGGGCGGCCCTTCGTGGCCGCCCGTGGTTTTGGTACGTGCTCGCCAAACCGAGGTCGTTGCTTCGTGAACCCGTACACAAACCACGGGCGGCCACGGAGGGCCGCCCCTACAGTTACGCCCAAGTCGTGTGATATAAACCTTGGCGCTCGTTCTCTTCTCGTTGCTCTTAGGAGGAGTCAAATGCTCACAGCTCTACGAACAATCATTCTCATCTGCTTACTCGCTCCGTCGTTGTATGCCGCTAAAGGCCCTGGATTTCAATCGTTCATTGTGGGTAATCCGGCTGATGCAGCGCCCTCTCAGAATCTGAGTCCCGGATTGGTGCTGATGGGTGGCGGCACCGATGTCGACGCGGCATTCCAGTGGATGTGCCAGCGCGCCGGAGGCGGCGATTTCCTCGTGATTAGAACCACCGGCACAGACGCCTACAATCCATACATTCAACAACTTTGCCCGCAAATGGATTCTGTCGAAACCATCATCATCACTACCGTCGCGGGGGCCAACACAGCTTACGTCAGCAATCAGATACTGAACGCCGAAGCACTCTGGATCGCAGGTGGCGATCAGTCGACGTATGTGAACTTGTGGCGTGGAACGGCCGTGCAAACCGGCGTGAATAATCTGCTGAACGTCAAGCACGCACCGGTGGGTGGCACGAGCGCGGGACTCGCAGTGCTGAGTCAATTCATTTACACGGGCGAACTCGGTTCGGTGACATCGAGCCAGGCACTCGCCAATCCTTTTCATCGTTATGTCACACTCGATCGCGACCTCTTTCAATCGTCACTCGGAGCAAACAAACTCTACGACTCCCACTTTGTGACGCGCGATCGCATGGGCCGGTCGATCGTATTCCTGGCGCGCATCGTAGCCAACGGTTGGGCCACTCAACCTCGCGACATCGGAATAGACGAAGAGACCGCACTGCTCGTAATGCCGACTGGCGCCGCCACCATGGTGGGCGTAGGCGCAGCATACTTCCTGCAAGCACCCGGACCGGCACAAGTACTCGCAGATCGCACACCGCTGACCTATCTAAATATCGGTGTGTACAAACTTCCGCAGGGCGGCACGTTCAATCTCTCGACGTGGACCGGCACCGGCGGCGTAGCCTACACACTAAACGTTAACAACGGTTCGCTGACTTCAACCCAAGCCGGCGGCAGTATCTACTAACGGACTACCTATTATGAGAAACACCGGTTTCCTCTTTGCAGCCTTCGCAACTGTGATGCTGCTCTCAATCAACGTCCTGGCGCAGACTGCGAGCACAACCGCTGCTGTCTCGACCGTCAAGACCGTTGAAGTCATTCCTTCAGCAAAAGAAGTTGAAGTGGGCCAACCGGTGAAACTCACCGTCGTCGCAACTGACGGGGCGGGCAATAAAATCGACGAACAGCCATCGACTTATTTCGCCGGCCCGTTCGACATTGCTGCCGTCGACGACAATGGCAATGTGAAGCTGTTTGGGACCGGCGAAGTGACGGTCGGCGCAATTGTTGGAGGCATACCGGGCATAACCACCTTCAAGGTGAAACCACCGAGCGTGAAGACGATCGATATTAGTCCGCTGAAACATCCGCTCGTCGTCGGCGGTACTGCTCGACTCGACGCGGTCACACGAATCTTCAACGGCGATCCACGGAGCGGCGTGCCCGTCGACTGGTCATCCGATAAACTTCAAGTCGCAACGGTTTCGACCGGTGGGGTTGTCAATAGTGTTGGACCAGGAAAAGCGACGATTACGGCGACGTCAGGGTCAGCAACAGCAAAAACTACGATCACCGTAGTCAAAAGCGATTT
>DATNFX010000167.1:0-3990 GCA_035606195.1 Pyrinomonadaceae bacterium | reverse complement strand
CGCGAACAGTTGAGTGCCCAATGCCGCCAGCACCTGCGCCGCCGGCAATGCCTCTAGCGGAAAGACGACTCTCTTGACGAGATTCGAGTGGGCCACGATCGTGTTCGCCGATTGCTGCATCGACTCCTGAAACATCGTCCACGGTAGCAGACCGCAAAAGAGATAAAGAGCGTAGTCCCAGTGGGAGTCGTTTGCGCCGAAGCGTGCGCCGAAGATGCCGGCGAAGATAAACGTGAAGATGGCAATCATCACGACCGGCGTGAGCACTGCCCACGCGATGCCGAGAGCTGAGCCTTTGTAACGAGCCAACAACTCTCTCTTCGCAAACGAGAAGATCAGCTCCGCACGCGATGGCAATTGCCAGAGCGGTTGCCAAACATTGCGATGTGCCGTGGATTGCATGTTTGTGCTTTGTGCTTGGTACTTTGTTCTTTGTTCTTTGTTCTCAGTGCTTTGTTAATTTTCAAGTACTAAGTACAAAGATCTAAGATCTAAGTACTAAGTTGCCCCCTCCCGCACCAACTGTTCTTATTGTGCCACGCAATCTCGACTTCGCGCGCGCCGATGTCGCGCCACCAAGTTTCGAATTCTTCACGCGAAATGTAGAACGCGGTCGGCGCCACGAGATGGTCGAAAACGATTGTGTGCTGCTCGCGCCAGCCGAAGCTGGAGAGCGAATTCAGGTAATCGTTGTAAAAAAGATGTTTCGCGAGCGAAGAACCGCTCCTGTTAAGTGGTCCATAAACTAACTTCGTCGCGAGATACATACACGCCGCCGGGAGTTTTGACAATTGCAAAAGCACACGTTGATCTATCCGGGATGTGACTCGCTCACGCACTGGATTTACAAAACGCGTGATCCACTCGTTGTTCTCTGCTCCGTAGATCCATGCTGATATATGTCCACCGGGTTGCACCTTCGAAGCTAATGACATGAAACCACCGCGCGGATCCGGCAGATGGTGCAACACGCCGACTGAAAAAGCGTAGTCAAATTTTCGCGCAAAAGGCAGGTGATAGATGTCAGCCTGAACGATGTGTGCGTTCGGCAGCGATCGGGTAGCAGCGAAGGCAGTCTCGACCGCGGCACTCAGGTCGATGCCGATAATATCGCGAGCGCCCCAGCGAGCCGCGAGTTGCGTGTGCCGGCCTTTACCGCAACCGCCTTCGAGTACAACCTTGTCGCGAAAAAACTCAGGAGTGACGGGCGTGATCCAGCCGAGAAACTGTTCCGCGTATCGCGCGTCTTCCTGTGTGAAGTGCTGCCACTGCCAGCCAAAGTTCGTCGCGGTTTCGCGTTTGTCGCTCTCAACGTGCTCGAGATTGGCGAAACGCGGAATGCCGGAAGTTACCGGAAACGAAGACGAGCAGGATAGACAACGCAGCTCACCCTCCATGAGCTCTTCAGCTTCGGTCTTGGCAACTGAGAGATCGAGAGATCCTGCACACGATGGACAGATGAGATACGCGAGTAGACTCTTCTTCAAGCACAGCCACTATAACAATGGCCACAAAAAGCACAAAAGGCACAAAAAGCACAAAATGAATCCTGGTTTTTATATTTGTGACTTTTGTGCCTTTTTGTGGCTAGTTACATTCGCGGCTGTTGTGAGTCGCAATCATGCCGAAGCGGTTTTGATACTCGGCGGATTGGAGGAAATTGCAGACTAACGAACGCGCGGCGTCAGGGTCGCGGAGTGGTTTGTTCTTGAGCATGTTAACCCATGCGTTATATCCCGCTTCATCCGGGCTGCGACGCAGGTAGGTGAAATACTGGAAGAGCACGAGCGCCTGGTTGTAGTTCGCATCAATCACGCGCTGATCCGATGCGAGACGCATCAACACCGTCGCGCGGCCATTCGCCGCATCGTCAAGCAGGCTTATCAATAAACTTCGATCGGAACTGAAATCGACGCCCGAGGTCTGTGCCAACGTAGTAACCAGCGAATCGACAAACTCTGCAGGCTTCATTGTCGCGGGAAACTTTCGCTTGAACTCCGCTCGTTCCACAAACGCACTCGCGAGGGCGAGGCGAACCGCTTCAAGCTCACCCTTCTGATTCATCATCACAGCTCGATCCGTCTCCAGCTCCATGAAGCGCGGCAACCGGCCGAATGCACTGGAATACAACCCGTACAGAAACACGCCCGTTGACGGCAGTTCATTTTCAAGCAGCAGACTGGCCGAGATTTCGACTCGCCGCACGCGCAAGCAATCGCTACGAGAGTTGCACGCGTTTAGCTGTCCCATGAGCCGCTCGACAGTCGTTTGATCCGGTTCATGGCCAATCAAATCTGCGTATTGCTGCGTGATGAAGAAACGAGAATCATCCACCGGGTTTGCGACGGACAACGCCACGCCCGGATCGATCGTGATCGCACCGGGCACATACGCCGTCTCGCCGGAGTTTGACTGGAGTCGCAGAGTGTAATCGCCAAAGGGCGCATTGGGCGCCACTGTCAGCTCAACGCTCACGATCGGATATGGCGCCGCGATCTGTTCACGCGCGAGCGTCGCCGGATCGACGGTGAAGTAAGGTGAGTTGACGCTGATGCTTGTACCCGGCACTTGATCTACTCCCTCACCGCCGAAATAAATCTTCACACGCCTGCCAGGCGCGAGGGGCAATGCCACAGTCGAAAGCTCAGCGTTGAGTCCGACAACTCTTGGATTGAGCGCAGACGTCTGTTGCGATACGAGGCTGGAGTTCAGGGGTGTCGCCGTATCAGCTTTGACCAGCGCCTGATTAGAAAGCTCGAAACTACGAACTTTCTGTGAAGTGCCATCGGCCGGCGCTGAAACAATCACTCGATACTGGCCGGGCGCCAGACCTTCCAGCCGATACGTGCCGTCGTCCGCCGTGACATCGCTGGCAATCACTCGACCATTAACAACATTCTCGGCCCAGATGTTCACGCCATTGAGCGCAGTCAATGCACCGGACGTGCGGTTATCGATGAGTCGCCCTTCAATCCGTCCGGTTCTCAATCTCGTACCATACAAGCTGAGAACTTTCTGACGATCGTCTTCACTCAAGGTGCGCTCGGTCATAGCCGGCAACCCGAAGGTTCCGTTGTAAGCCTGCCGTGCCTGCATCGTTGACGACAAAACTGCGGAATGGTCCAAACCGAGCAAGTGTCCAATCTCGTGCGTGAAGGTAGCTTCGAGATCGTAGGTACCGGGCGTGCCGTCAGTTGAAAACTGTAGCTCAGTGCCGTCTTCGGCTCTGGGTCGTGGGTTGATGCTGATGTCTGCTTCGGCGATGTTGCCGGTTTCCGGATCGAAGAAGACACGTGTGCGTCCCGTGGTCGCAGCGGAGTTGAACGACTCGTTTTCGGGGGTGGTCGCAATCGTGATGAGACTGATGCCATCGCCGGCGTCAGCGGGACTGATGGAAGCCGCAGACGACCATGTGACCACGAAGTTTATGTTGGACAGATTGGACCAGCGAGTAAGTGCGCGGCGTGCGGCGCCGACGACGTCGCTCTCTGGTTTTATGTTCGCGCCGGGAGACTGCAGCGATGTCGAGAAGGCGACCTGGATGGTCTTCCGGGGCCATTTGATCTTGCGCGCAGTTTGGGTCGTTGGCTCAAACTCGAACGAGTCGCGGATCTCCAGTCGCTCTCTCGGACCGAGAGTCAAAAACATTGCCACACTCGCAATGATAGCGACCAAATACTGCATTTTAGAGTTCCTGGCGAGGTCGAGTTACAGCCGTGGCATGGTACCACGGTTTGGCCACAAAAAGCGCCACAAAAGGCACAAAAAGCACAAAGGCACATAGAGACATTTTTTGTGCTTTATGTGCCTTTTGTGGCCGAGATTAGTTAATCGTTATGTGTGGCGCGGTGTCGGGTGGCCGGCTGACTGTGGTGGCTTGCGTTTTCGCTACCTGTACCTGCACTGGGACATCTCCGGCTCCGGCAAGCGAAGCCGGTAAGATGAAGTCAATAATGTCAAAGCCGGGATTATTCGGGTCAGGTTTAACCG
>DATNFX010000166.1:0-4722 GCA_035606195.1 Pyrinomonadaceae bacterium | reverse complement strand
CAGCAGCGTCTCCTGCAAGACGAAACTCATCTGCCTTCGCAGCGACTTCATCTTGTAATTCCGCACGTCCTCGCCGTCGATCTTCACCACACCTTTTTGCGGATCGTAGAAACGACCGATCAAGCCGGTGATGGTCGACTTCCCGGCACCAGTTGGACCGACAAGCGCTGCCAGTTGACCTGGCGCTACATGTAAATTGACGTCGGTCAATGTCGGGTAAGCTTTGTCGTAACCGAAAGACACGTGATCGAATTCAATCTCGCCTTTCAAATTCGGAGCTTTTCTGGCGCCCGGCAGATTGCGTACTTCGTTCTCTGTCTCAATTACCTGGTGTATGCGCTCGTAGCCGACTGCCGCTTTCGACATCGTGTCAGTCATCTTCGACAGGTCGCGCATCGGCTTGTACATCTTGCCGAGATAGAGCAGAAACACGAGCAGTGAGCCGGAGGTCATCTGGTTGCTGAGCACGAGGTTGACGCCATACCACAGCACCAGACACGTTCCCACAGCGACAACAATCTGCACCACCGGCGCCAGCTTCGCTTTGAGACTGCGCGCCTTGAGCGCTATCTCGACATTCTCCAGGCTTTGCTGCGCCAACCGTTTCTCTTCGTAATCTTCTCGCGCAAACGCTTTGACCACGCGCATCGAAGAGAGCACCTCTGAAACGACGGAAACTACCTCGCCTTCTTTCTTCCGCAAGGCGCGAGATGCTTTCTTGATCCGTTTCGTGTACGTGTAGACGACGACAAACAGCACTGGTGTTACTGAAAGCGCGATCAACGTGAAGCGCCAATTCAGGTAAAACATGACGACGAGCATGCCAACCAGCGTCAGCACATTGACGACGATGCCCAGCAGTGCTTGCGAGATGAAATCCTGAATCGATTCGATATCGGCAGTGACTGTGCTGATGAGATCTCCGGTGGGTTTCTGATCGTGGTACGCGAGCGACAGGCGTTGAATGTGATGATAGAGAATGCGCCGCAGATCGTGCATTACCCATGAACCGACTGATGTAGTCAGGTATTTCTCAGCGTAGGAACTAAGGGCACCGGCGACAGCGATGACGATTACGGCGACAATCGCGAAGTGAAGGATGCCGATCTTAGTGAGACCAAAAGTTGGAGCAAGCAATCCCGTCATCCACGACGGCAGATGCTTGGTTCCGAACACGTAGTCGAAGACGATCTTCAGCGGCCACGGTTCCAGCAGATCGGTGACGGCCTCACCCAGCACCGCGAGGAACGCAAGCGCAAGCACCGGGCGATGAGGTCTCAGTAAATACAAAACCATCCACCGATTACGCAGATGTTTCTGTGTAATCGGTGGAAGCTGTGGTTGCTTTGACATTTATAACGCTGCTCGAAAAGCTTTGGGTGTCGCGCCTGCCAGCCGGCGGAACGCCGTTGTGAAGTGGCTCTGGCTGGAGAAGCCTGAACGCAGGGCAATCTCAGAGATTGGCAATTCCGTCTCCTCCAGCATCCGCTTCGCACGCTCGATCCGGCGTCCCGCTATGTAATTTGTCGCCGTCATTCCCATCGACTGTTTGAAGGCTCGCGAAAAGTGAAAGTAGCTCATGCGTACTGCGAGCGCGACGCCCCGAAGTGCCACGCGTCCTTCCTCCTCGTCGGAAAGATGATGATCGATCAATGCAATCGCTTGTCGTAGTTTGTGGGGCGCCATGCCGCCGTGACCAACGTGGACGTCTTTGAGCGAGCTGTAACGCCGCATGAGTTGTATGGCGAGTCCGGTGGCGAGTGAATCCGCATAAAGCCGGCCCACGACATTCGCTTCGTTTAGTTCGTGCAACAGCGACATCGCCACATGGCAGATGTGTTTATCTTTGAAACCAATTTGCGGTGTCAGACCAATCTCGCTGTGTCCGGCGTCTAATTCGCTTGCAGCCGAGCGTACAAACAGCGGCCGCAAATAGAGCAGCAGCATGGGCGGTAATTCGGCGCCCTCAGCTCGACAAACCCATGATGACCCGGCAGGAACGATCGCAGTTTCGCCATAAAGCATTTTTCCTTCGAAGCGACGCTTACCGGGAAGAACCTGCATGAAAAACGAAGCCTCGCCGAGGTTCTTCACGATGCAGTGGTCATCAGAAGCGGGAATTACGACTTCTCTGGCGTCGTGGCAGAAATGTATCGCACGCACATTTTGCCAACCAGTTGAATCACTCGATCTCAGTACTGACTGGGGAAAGAGAACTGAAAGATCGTTACTGGAACGCTTCGCAAATTCTGTTGGACTGTGATTCAGCGACTTCACTGGTCGAACAGGCAAAGGTTGGTAATTCAGATTACTTGCAGGTTGTAACATTGCATATCCCTTTTCTATTAACTCTTGTCCAGACAGACGCTGATTGCTCCCAGCAGCGAATCCTCGCTAAATGGTTTTTGCAGGAAGTCAATCGCACCCGCCCGCAGTCCCCGCGCTCGGGCTTCCTTATCTTCATGGGCCGAGATGAAGACAATCGGGATGGAACGGCCAGCGGCACTCAGCCGGTCCTGGAGTTCGAGTCCACTCATTCCAGGCATTCGGACGTCAGTAATAAGGCAGTCCGTTTGCGACAAGTAGGGCGAATTTAGGAACTCCTCCCCAGAGTCAAACACCTCAGCCCGAAACCCCACCGAGTCGATCAGACTTTTCAGTGCCTGACGAATCCCCTCATCATCGTCAACAATTGAAATCAGCGGCATTTCTAGCGGCTCGCTCGGTGCAGGTGTGCTTCTCATTGCATGGTGAGATTACGAGCGTAGGAGGTGGGAAATCTATTATACGGAGGTATTCACGCCCTATACGTTGGTATAAGGCCACAAAAGGCACAAAAAGCACAAAAGGAAGTCTGAAGAAACAAGCGGGCTGAGGTTTGGGAGTTCTTTTTTGTGCTTTTTGTGCCTTATGTGCCTTTTTGTGGCTCTTTTTGTGGCAGCTTTTCAGACATCCGGACGAGATCGGCGAGGGAGTCGGCCTGCATCTTCTCCATGACCTGGCGGCGATGGAGTTTGATGGTGATTTCGCTCGTGCCGAGTTGGAGCGCGATCTGTTTGTTGAGCAGTCCTTTTACTACGAGCTCAAAGACTTCAGTCTCGCGTGGTGTGAGCGAGTGGAAACGATTGCGAAGGTCGGCGCTGTCCGCTTGTTGCGAACGCGCGCGCCGATCGCGATCGAGCGCCTGTTGAATTGCGTCGAGCAGATCCTGATCGCGGAATGGTTTCGTCAGAAACTCGACCGCACCGGCTTTCATCGCCCGGACAGACATCGGAATATCCCCGTGACCGGTGACGAAGATGATGGGAATATGAATGTTTGCTTCCGTGAGATCGCGCTGCAGATCGAGACCACTGAGACCCGGCATCCGCACGTCGAGTATCAAACACGCAGGCACGTCCGGACGTTTGCTTTGCAGAAACTCGTGCGCCGATCCAAACGTCGCAACGCTGAGTCCCACGGATCTAATGAGACTATGCAGCGCTTCGCGCATCGACTCGTCGTCGTCGATCACGAATACCATGGCCTCGTCACTCACGATACTCTCTCCGCGGTGGTCGGCAAAGTAAACTGAAAGACCGCGCCATGTGGCGAGTTTGATGTTGCCCAAAGACGCCCGCCATGCGACTCGATAATGGTTCGGCTGATTGCCAACCCCATCCCCATACCGTCGGGCTTCGTAGTAAAAAACGCATCGAATACACGTTCGAGATTTGCTGAGTCAAGACCTTCACCGGAATCGCTCACCGCAACACGTACATTCTCAGCTTCATCCTGATCGGATCTGACTGACAACTCACGTGTCCCGTTCTGACTCTTCGCGATTGCTTCCAGACCGTTGATGATCAAATTCAGAATCACCTGTTGCAATTGAACTCGATCGCCACGCACCTGCGGAAGGTCGTGCCGGAGTTGCTGCTTCAGAAGAACACGATTTCTACGTGCTTCGTTTTGTGCAAGTGTAAACACCTCGCCGATCACTTCATTGAGATCGACCAGATCATTACGTGGCGGTGTCTTTTTTACAAGCGCGCGAATTCGCGAGATAACCGCGCTGGCGCGATAACTGTCTTTGATAATACGTTCGACGGCTTGTCGTGCTTCAGAGAGGTTGGGAGTTGCGCCGCCCAGCCAGCGCAGAGTCGCATTTCCGTTCGTGACGATCGCGGCGAGTGGCTGGTTTACTTCATGTGCGATCGACGCAGTTAGTTCACCCAGTGTCATCACGCGTGTGACGTGCGTCAGCTCCGATTGAACTTCCTGCAATGCAGCCGTTCGTTCCTGAACTCTCATTTCGAGTTCGTCACGTGCCTGTCGCAGTGCTGCTTCAGCGTCTTTTCGTTTGGTGCTCATCCAACTGGTGAGCAGCGCCAGAATTCCAAAAACAACCAGAAAGCTAATCGGCTTCAGGCCAAGACCCAACGAGTAATATGGCGCGACAAGGTAATAGTCGATCGCCAGTTCAGACAGGACGACCGCAAGTAGTCCCGGCCCTCTTCCTCCAAACCACGCGCTGAGAACGATCGCAGCGTAGAAGAGAGGAGTGATGTCGGTGTATTCCTGCAGTGAAGTGGTGATGAGCAATGCCGCCACAACACTGACGACTGCGAGCCCAAAACGCCACACATGTCTCACGCCAAAATGCCCCTTTCGCTCAGTTACATCTTAACTCGTCAATTCCTATGCCACCTATTGACTATCATCGTGGGCCAACTCATTGGC
>DATNFX010000165.1:0-11786 GCA_035606195.1 Pyrinomonadaceae bacterium | reverse complement strand
GCGACAACCGTCCCCGCATCGTCAGCATTACGAAGATCTGCCTGGACAGGCAGGCACTCGCGCCCGAAGTCACGCACGATCTTTTCGGTCGCATCAGCACCGGCTTTATTTCCGTGCCATGTGAACGCGACGTTCGCACCTTCTCGTGCGGCGACAGTGCAGATCCCCTGCCCGATACCGCCTGAACCTCCGGTCACGAGAATTCGCAAACCTGACAACAGTTGACCGTCGCCGTGATCAAATGTTCCATTCGATTGCACGATTGTCTCCACTCCCTCGCAGGTTTACTTGATAGACACTTTGTCGAGCTTCAAGAAAAGCATTTGTTAGTCCATAGAGCTCGGCGTCGACGTTGCCGACGAGACAAAGCGCCGGACCGGTGTAGCCCCAGCAGCGAGCGATTAGTTGTGAAGCAAACCCTGGTGTCATCTCGAGCACTGCGCTGGGCAGAAGTCGTTTTCCGATGACGGCTGAGGGTGGCGGTGCAAGCGGCTTCTCCAGACGGAGGATCAAAACGTCAGGAGGTTGAATTGGCCGTTGCTCGTACGCTTCGCAAGCAAGTCTCTTGAGCACGGGATGCATCAAGGGACTTGGTATCACGCTTCTCTTCCAAACAGCTTTGCGCGTTTGAGTCTTTCCGTGAGATCTGCCCACCCACGTCGCCGCACACGCACCATTCAAGGCTCTACACGTCGCGAGAATGTTTTTAGGTCCATGCCGGGGCGGCGAGGGAGAGTTAACGTGACAAATGGGTCTTGCATCTGTGGTGCTGTCCGACGACTCCGCCAACGAGGTTAGAGCAACCGCAAGCGCGATCGATAGCAAACTCGAAGCTCCCAGCGTGTGTCCGAAGTTACTCAACGGCGTGTATATCGGAACATCCCTGTCTACAAAACTGCCCAGCGCTCTGAGTTCGGCAGCATCAGTCGCGTACGGTCCGGTTCCCTGCCCGAAGATCATCGTAGCACTCTTTGGCGATAATGTTTCGATCACGCTCGACAGTCCATCGTGTTCGACAAGATCACTTCCGAGTTCCGGCCCATGTGCTACCGTGAGCGACGCTTCGTCTTGCACGTGGGCAAGTTTCAGCACGACCGCTGCTTCACCGAGAATGAATCCGGAGCTCGTCGATTGCCACGGCGTGCAAGGCTCCTCGGCCAACACTCGCAAGCTCTCAAAATTCTCATGGTTCGAGAGCGCGAGAACATCTGCCGCAAGTACAAGCACTTCTTTCACTGCTCCGGACGTCAACAATTCACGCGCAGCATACAGCGCATGTATTCCCGAAGCACAGGACGAACTAAACACGGGTAAGTCGTCGTCGGCCCACTGGGTACCTGCAAGCAGCGCCTTCGCCTCAAACGCCTTTTCCCAACTTTGAGCTGCGCTGCCATTACAGGAAGCCATCAATAGCGGTGTCTTATCAGAACCAGCAACCTCTGCAAGCGCCCTACCGGCCAGTGCCCGCCAACGCGCTGCACCTGAAAGCGTCGAATCGATGCCCGTCGCTGGATAACACTGGCGCGATATGTTTGATTTGCCAGCGGTCCACGGTAACTTCGACGACGCGCGGAATGATCGCGACTCGATAATCTCGGCGGTATTTCCCTGTGCGGTCGCGAGTCCAATTCCATTTATGGCAATGGTCATGAGGAGCGATTTCTGGTATGTGTCTGTCGTTGATTCGGCCCCAAAAATAACAGGACGCGGCAATGGTAAGCGAGAATGCCAGCAATCGGAAGAAAACAACGTCATCTGTTGTCCGCGTTTTCGTGTCCTCTACGTTCCGCGACATGCACGCCGAACGCGATCGCCTCAATCGCTTTGTCTTTCCCGAGCTGCGTAGCCGCTGTGCAAAACTCGGGGCTGATTTCCTCGGGATCGATCTGCGTTGGGGAGTCACCGCGGAAGACTCCCGGCGTCGCGGTAGCTTGAATGTCTGCCTCGACGAGATTGATCGCGCGCGACCTTTTTTTATCGGTTTATTGGGAGATCGATATGGTTGGGTACCACCTCCTGACCAACTCGACGTTTCAACTTTCGAAAAAATTTGTCACTCAGCGACAAACGATGAGGCACGGCTGCTAACTACCTGGTACGCACTGGATGAGACGCTGGATACGATTGTCTATCGTTTGTCATCGGATGCAACGATGCCGGACGATGTACTCAACCGGCTTCTCATTTGTTTTGAGTCAGCAGGTGTTCCGGGTGCAGGCCAATCGATAACAGAGCGCGAGTTTCATTACGGCGCACTTGCCTCACCTTCGCCATCCAAGGCTTTCTTCTATCTACGTCGCGGAGAATTTCTGGACAACGTCCACTTCCCGTCATCCTTTCGTTCTGTCTTCGTGGAGTCTGACCCTGAACGCCGGAAGAAGCTCGAGCAATTGAAGACCGTCATCCGATCGAGTCAAATCGTGGATGATTACGACGTTCAATATGACGGGCTCCAGATTGATTTGAACCTTCTGAAACTCCGGCTGTCTCGCGCAGATCAAAAGAGCGTTCGCGACGGCGTGGTCCAACCTGATGAATGGTCTACGCTCAGTAACGAATTTCAACACTCGTTGCTCGAGCATGGAACGATCAGACTGAAAGGATTAGATGCGTGGGGTGATTCTCTTCTGCAAAAGCTGTGGGCTGCTATTGAAGAGGAACTCCAAAAAAGAACATCACGAACCCGCGCGCGGGAAAGAGTTTCCTACGATGCACAAGAGTTGTTTCTGCAGGACCGCACGCGACTCTTTCTCGGACGTCAGGACACGCTCGCGCAGATGTTTGGATACGTCGAAGACGTCAAAGTAAATACTCCTCTCGTAGTCACAGGCCAGCCGGGTTCAGGTAAGTCAGCTTTGCTGGCCGAATTTGTCGTGCAGGCACGGAAGCGCGTGAAAGCGGTAGTGCTTCCGTTCTTCATAGGCGCGAGTCCTGCATCAACTGACTTGGTGAGCGCTCTGCGGTCAATAGTTGAAAAACTGCAGGTGGACTTGCGGCTTCAAATTTCTATTCCCTCAAAGCCTGAAGAGTTGCGCCTTTTACTCCATAGTTTATTTAACGCCCTCGGCCCTCGAAAGCGATTGATCCTCGTCATCGATGCGCTCGATCAACTGGATCCGAGCTCGGAAAGTTATCAATTGGATTGGCTCCCGATGATTTTGCCGCGCAACGTACGAGTTATCGTTAGCACTCTTCCAGGCAAAACACTCGATAACTTGCAGCAACAGGTCGGCGCACAATCCATAGTCACAGTGTTGCCACTTTCCGAGAATGATCGAAGACACTTAATCACCCGCCTCCTGCAGGAGCGTGGCAAGAAACTAACTGACGAGCAGGTTGATGAATTACTCGACATCAGGCGACGTGCCGACGCCGGATTGCCGTTATACCTGCGCGTTGCATTGGAAGAGCTCAGTCTCTTTGGTGACTATGCATCTATCTCCGACAGAATCAACAAACTCCCGGCCACTCTGTCAAACTTATTTGCCCAGGTGCTCATCCGGCTTGAAACCGACCACGGTCGTGAGCTTGTTGAATGCGTGCTTCGCTGGGTTGGAGTTTCGCGGGTCGGTCTTAAAGAAGGAGAAATACTTGATTTGTTGAGTCGGGCCATGCCGAGTTCCACTCGTCTTGATTGGATTCGTTTCTACCGGGCATTGGCCTTTTATTTACAGCCAAAAGACGAGTCGTCAGGTGAAGGGCTCATTGGTTTCTATCACCAACAACTTCGTCTGGCAGTGAACCGGCGTTATCTGGCGATTCACGAGCAGAAGAAATCAAGTCGAGCGTTTCGACGTACCAACCAGGAACTAGCACATTACTTTGAAGGGCTGGCGCACACTGAATCTACCTGGGACGCCGAGCAGCGGCGCGCCTTGAGTGAGATCGTCTACCACCAGACTCAAGCTGAGTCGTGGGACGAAGTTGAAAACACTCTCTGCGACCTCAATTTCGTTGCAGCGAAGTGCCGGGCCGGAATGACTTACGAACTCGGTGAAGATTATTTCAGAGCAACTCAAACATTACCCGAAGCTCAGGCGGAAGCGATTGAGAACGCAAAAAACGGAGAGAACGCACGCAAGTATGCCGATGAACTGGCAGCGTACGCGCGTGCCTGCATCGATGCACAACAGGATATTCCTCGCCCAACTGCCCCGCGGGCGTCGTTTCGCTATGACGATGAACATGACACTTCAACTAAGGGTCGTCTCGCGAATCTGCGAGCGTTCGAGGCATTTGTTAACAGTGAAAGTCAAAGCCTCGATCGATGGCGCTTGCAGCCGGATTTTTGTCTACAACAGGCTCACAACGATTTTGCGTTTGGACCAGTCGGAATAGCTGCGGACGAAATGCTCAAGTCGCACAACTTAAGACCGTTTACCCTGCTCTGTCGTCCGAACTATCGCGCGCAATTCGATCCTGAACCCATCATCTTAAGAACACTGACTCCGGGCACAGACGACAGTGGCGACGGAGGTCAGGATACGTCCGGCGTCGCAGCAACCGCCGACGGCACGATTGCAGTTTCAACTTTCCTAACCTTCTTAAATGTTTGGGATCTCTCTAGCGGAAGACGGCTGCGAATTCTTGACGACGATCAGGGCTTCGCCATGGCAGTCGCGATGACACCCGACGGTCGCAGGTTGGTTTCCGGTAGCGGCGACAATATGGTTCGAGTGTGGGATGTCTCAACGGGTACTTGCTTGCGACGGCTGAAAGGACATGAGGATCGACCAGCGACAATTGCGATCTCCGCTAGCGGCGAGCTCGCGGTTTCCGGCGGCCAGGATCACACCGTGCGAGTCTGGGATCTTAATAAGGGCGTGTGTCTTAGCGTTTTAAAAGGACACACGGATGAAATTCAAACCATCGCGCTTTCGGACGATTGTCGTTGGGCCATATCCGGAGGCAGTGATGAGACAGTACGAGTTTGGGATCTGGTTGCAAAAGAGTGCACTGCCGTAATTCGTCCAAGGCAAGGCGACATCAGAGCTGTCGCTTGTACTCCGGATTTTAGAGTGGTCGCCATCGCCGGTAACACAGGTTCATACCAGAGATGGAACCTAATCACTAAACAGAAGCTGAGAACTCTTCCTACAGTCGAAGGTCCGCGGGCGATACCAGCCGAGGCGCTTGCGATCTCGGCAGATGGTCGCATGGTTGTCTCAGGATATTTTGGGAAGGTCACGTTCTGTGATATCGAGACCGGACAAATAATTCGTCATCTGTGGCCACCTGCCGGCACTGTTCCGCCAATTACTCAACTCGTGTTGACCGCGGATGCCGGCAAAGTGATAACAGTCTCCTATAACGGGATCGTACAGCTCTGGGACTCTAGTGGCGGCTGGCACGCTCCAACCGAAGACGAGACCAATTCCACGGGTAACGTCGATCAAGTCGCATTCAGGAGTGATGGACGAATCGCGGCCTCTTGCGATGACGATGGCATTTTCCTTTCGCATGAGCTAAGAACCGGCCTTCAGCCTTACTCGAAACCGAAAAAGGTGAACAATCCAAACGCGATTGCGATCACGCCAGACGGTTCACGTGCATTGATTGCCACGCATCAACTCTTCAACATTTATAAAGTTTCAAATGGATTCGTCTCGAGACCGACACCGCTCAAGGGTCACACCGGACATGTCTATGCGGCCACGATTTCACCTGACGGGAGTATCGCGGTATCGGGCTCTCAGTTCTCTAAGGATCACGAAATCAGAGTTTGGGACCTGATCAGGGGACGGCTTCGCAGCACGCTGAGTGGTCATTCATCCGAAGTAAAAGAAGTGGTGCTGGCGAATGATGGCAGGCTGCTACTTTCTGTCGGTGAAGAGGAATTCGGGATAATAAAACGACCGCTTATGAGCTGGAATCTGGCTACGGGAAAGCGCGTGCGGATCTTCAAGGCGACGGAAGATTCTGTTGATGTGCTGGCGCTTTCCGAAGACGGACAATATGCGGTTTCGGGAGGAATCGACGGAATTGTAAGTGTCTGGTCCGTGCGAGCTGGAGTCGAATTGAGAGCACTCAAGGGTCATACGGACAATGTCACTGGACTGAGCATAACGGCGGACATTCGCTACGTTGTTTCAGCTAGTCGCGATAGAACTATCCGCGTCTGGGATTTGTTGAGTGGTGAATGTGTTTCAGTTTGCGTGCAGCCGTTTGTAGTGCTTTCACTCGCAACGCGAGGCAGGCATTTGATTATCGGCGGACAAGCAGGCAACGTCCGGCTGCTCGACATGGTTGAATGGTCCAACGAGCCGCGCGTCACGACCGCAGTTCGGATCTACGATTTTGTTCGTCGTGATTGGGCCGAGAAGGTAGTCGCATATTGTGGTTGGTGTGATCGAACTCTAAGGCCTCCGGCGAACATATTAAAGGCGATTGAAGAACTCTCATCCTCGCTCAAACCTGACCAGTCTCCGTGCCTGGCGTTGGACCAAAAAGCTTTCGCCGATCCACGGCTTGAAACCATCTGCGCTTATTGCAAAAAGCCGATCCGCTACAATCCTTTCGTAGTTGATAAGACTTCGCACTAAAAGTCACGAACTGTACTTGGATACAGTCAGTACCGTCCGCGGTAGCGGATGGGTACACGATCGGGTTATACGAGGCGACGTACCCATCCGCTACCGCGGACGGTACTGACTGTATCCAAGCCTACGTTAAGCGAGTTTTAATTGACGCCTTCAAATTGAGCCTTCTATCATGCCAGCATGATCCGGTCTGCTTGCTCTGTCCTTCTATTGTGCTGCGCGTTGATGCTGGCTGTCGCAGCGTCGTGTTCCGCGCAAACAACTCCTACCGACCAGCCCAGTCTCACGAAAATACTCGGCTTCGAGAATGAGCCTAACGGCGACAAACCAGGCGGCTGGTTCGCCAATCCGCCGGGCACAGTATTCGTGGACAACAAGATCTTCCACAGCGGTCAATGGTCCGCACGCATAGAACGCGATGCGCAAAGCGCCGGCGCGTTTTCAGTAATTGGCAGATCGATCTCGTGGGAGTACTCCGGGAAAAGCATCGAGATGCGCGGCTTCCTGCGGACCGAGAATGTCACGGGCTACGCCGGGCTATGGATGCGCCAGGACAACGGGACCGAGATGCTTGCGCTCGAGAACATGGAGAGCCAGCAACTGAAGGGAACGCACGATTGGGCCGAGTATAACATCACGCTGCCGGTTAACAAGGACACGCGATCGCTCGTGTTCGGATTCCTGATGGCGGGAACTGGCAAAGCATGGGCGGACGACTTGCAGATTCTCGTGGACGGCAAGCCTGTTTGGGAGGCACCAAAAGCTCCAAAGACGCTGACAGTTCTCGATCGCGATCACGAATACGACGATGGTTCGCGCATCGTGCCCTCTGAACTCTCCAACGTTCAAATTCAGAACCTCGCGACCACCGGCAAGGTGTGGGGATTCCTGAAGTATCATCATCCATTGATTGTCGCAGGCGAGCGTCACTGGGACTACGACTTATTGCGAGTGCTGCCTGCGATCCTTGCCGCACCAGATGGCGCAACGGCTAACGCCGCTCTTGCCAAGTGGGTTGCAGGACTCGGCCCTGTCAAACCATGCGCGTGCGTGAAACTGGATGAGACCAACATCCATCTCCGTCCGAACCTCGCGTGGCTGTCCGATACTAAACTGCTCGGCACTGAATTGAGCACGAACCTGCAATCGATTTACGCTAACCGCCAGGCTGGTACCACGCAATTCTATGTCTCTCAAATCCCGAACATCAGAAATCCGTCGTTCGACCATGAACTGACTTATCAGAGTAGCAAGTTTCCCGATCCAGGATTTCAGATTCTGGCGCTTTACCGCTTCTGGAACATCATCGAATACTGGTTTCCATATCGCGACGTCGTGCCTGAGAACTGGGACAAGGTATTGATCGACTCACTGCCGAAGGTCGCATTAGCCAAAACTCCCGAAGCCTATCAGCTTGCGATGATGGAGGTGATTGCGAGAGTCCACGACACGCACGCCAACTTGTGGAGTTCGATCGCAGTACGGCCACCTACCGGCACGTGCCAGCTTCCGGTTAATGTCCGGTTCATCGAAGACGTTCCCGTGATTTCGGCCTATGTAGGTCAAGCTGGGGAAAGCAGCGGACTGAAACTCGGCGATGTAATCACCGAGCTCGATGGAGTTGCAGTGGCGAAGCTGGTGGACCGCTGGAAGCCGTACTACGCTGCGTCCAACGAGCCAACACGGCTGCGAGATATCGGTTTGCAAATGACACGCGGAGACTGCGGCAAAGCCACGATACGTATTAAACGAAATGATGCCGCAATGGAGATAAGTGCCGAACGCGTGCCTTCGAAGGACCTTCCGCGCTTTTCATTTGCGCATGACTTGCCGGGCGAGACACTTCGCTTGCTGTCAAAAGATGTGGCCTATCTGAAGCTTTCCAGTGTGAAGTCGGACCAGGCTGCGAAGTACATCGAGTCGGCGGCAGGCACGAAAGGTTTGATTGTCGACATTCGCAACTACCCGTCAGAGTTTGTGGTCTTCGCGCTGGGATCGCTCTTTGTTGACCAGAAGACTGATTTTGTCCGATTCACTCGGGGAGACCTGTCCAATCCGGGAGCTTTTTACTGGGAACAACCATTCGCACTCGAGCCGAAGCAACCGCATTATCCGGGCAAGGTAGTGATTCTGGTGGACGAAATTTCCCAAAGCCAGGCGGAGTACACGACGATGGCGTTTCGTTCCTCACCCAGAGCGATCGTTATCGGCAGCACGACGGCAGGCGCGGATGGCAACGTCTCGCCGATTCCCTTGCCCGGCGGTTTCCGCTCGCTGATTAGCGGCATCGGCGTTTTCTATCCTGACAAGAAACCGACTCAGCGCATCGGCATAATCCCGAACCGCGAAGTAAAGCCAACTATCGCAGGCATTCGTGCCGGCCGTGATGAAGTGCTGGAAGCTGCCATCCGCGAGATTGTAGGTAAAGATGTTCCGGCCGAGCAGATCGAAAAAATGGTTAAGCATTGATTCGAGGCTTTGCCTCAAAGTCGGACCACACGCTTGGATCGGGTCAGTACAGGGAGCGGTAGCGACCTGGTCAAACCAAAGGAGTCACGAATGCTGATCACTGACCAGGTCGCTACCGCTCCCTGTACTGACCCGATCCAAGAATGCCTTCATAACTTCGTCGCGTACTTCAAAATAAAATCGACATGCTCGACGCGAGGTTTGCTGCCGTCCAGGTTCATTGTGACGGCGCGTCCGTTTGTTCGCATCTGTCGGTAGGTCGGATGTTTGAAGCGAAACACAATCGTCCATCCGGGTTCGCCACCTTTGCGACCCGATCGAAACCCATAAGCATGCCGTTCGAGTGTGTCGTGCCGTAGCTCGAGCATCTTGTCAACATTTCCTTCCCACTCGATCGACTCGTAAGTCAGTTTCGTTTGGTCCGGCGGCAGGTCGGTATAGCCGTTCCGGGCAATAAACTTTTCAGCTAAGTCAACGGCCTCAGACTGCGTCAATTGGCCTTTTTGCGATTGAGCAACGACTGCAATCGACAGCAAGAGCAGGGTCGTTGTGATTATTCTTCGCATGTAAACCTCAACGCCTTTTTATATTCCCGTTTGACACAGGTTTTAAACGCTCGAGCATAATGGTTCTTGCAACGGCGATGGCGTGAACTGCCCGGATTTTCTTCCCTTCCTCATAAGTACGCCCGAAGTAACTAATCGGCACTTCGTAAATCGATCTCGCGCTTCGCGCCAGGCGACTGAGTATTTCAGCGTGCTGCTCCCAACCCGAAGTTCCCAACTCGTCGGCCACAATCAGATCTTTTCTAAACAGGACATAACACGTGTAGATATCAGTGAACGTTGTGTTGTGCATCACGTTGAAGAGCAGTGTCAGAAAGGTGTTTCCCACTTTGTGCCAGAAGTAATGCACGCGCGTGATCGGTGACGCGACCAGCCGGCTGCCCAACACAACATCAGCGTCGAGCGAAAGCACCGGTCCAAACAGCCGCTCGTAATCGGCGGGGTCATATTCAAGGTCAGCGTCCTGAAACAACACGTAGTCACCGGTCGCCTTTCGTAGACCATCGCGTACTGCGGCTCCCTTACCGCCGTTTTGCGGCCTTTTAATTAAGTGATCGTAAAGGTCCGGACGGCTTTCAAGGAGTGAAACCGTTGAATCTTTCGACGCATCGTCCACCACAACCACTTCAATTTGCACACCATCAACCCTTTGGGCGCGAACACGCTCCAGTAGCTTTATGATGGTCTGCTCCTCGTTGTATGCGGGGACTAAGACGGTTACTGAGACCATTTCGCGAACGAGCGGCTCCTCCGGTGAATCTTTTTGTCCTGTCACCAGCCCGAAGCTCGCTAGCAACATGAACTATTTTCGCGTAGCATGCCGACTCTATGAGCGAGTTGGGAGCGGCAGTCTATGAAGCAAAGTAAGGACAAAGGGCGCCTCTGTTTTGTGATTCCCCCCTCAGTCTTCCTGCTTGATGAACGTGTATTCATGACACTCGGCATTCTTCGGGTGGCGGCCGTTGTCGAAGAAAACGGTTACCCGCTCGACATGCTTGATCTCTCGGGCGTTCAAAACTACGTTGATGTCGTGCTTGATTACTTGAAAGCACACGATACCACGACATTCTGCCTGACAGCTACGACCCCTCAAATGCCGGCGGTCAGCGCCATCGCCAACGTGATCCGGCAACAGCGTCCGGACGCGAGACTGATACTTGGCGGCCCTCACGTTACTCTCGTAAATGCCGCCTACAAGCAGGAGTTAAAGAATGGAAAGCCGAAGCGCGCTCATCACGCGTATGCGAAGCTCGCTACCTTGTTCGACACCCTCGTTGCCGGTGACGGAGAGGAAGCCATTTTCGAGGCGCTGCAACCAGAAGCGCCGCAACTCGTCGATGCAGACAGACCGGAGTCACAACTATTCCTGACTAGCCGGCGACTGGCTGAGCTGCCGATGCCGGCGCGTCATCTCGTCGACGTCGATAGTTACCGCTACTACATTGAAGGTGAACGCGCGCTCAGTCTCATCGCGCAACTGGGTTGTCCATTCGCCTGTGGCTTCTGCGGCGGTCGAAAATCGCCATCATTGCGTCGTATAAGAATGCGATCGCATGAGAACGTACTAGCGGAGATTCACCAGCTATACAAAGACTACGGTGTCACGGCGTTTATGCTTTACGACGACGAACTCAACGTAAACCGCGGCATGGTCGAACTGATGCATGGACTGTCTGATCTGCAGGATCGTCTGGGTGTCGAGTTTCGTCTGCGAGGCTTCATCAAGTCGGAGTTGTTTAATGACGAGCAGGCGCTGGCGATGCATCGCGCGGGTTTCCGTTGGATCCTTACCGGATTCGAGTCCGGCTCGCCGCGCATCCTGCGAAACATCAACAAGAAAGCATCGCGCGAAGATAACACTCGCTGCGTCGAAATAGCGCGTCGACACGGGCTTAAGGTTAAAGCACTCATGTCGCTCGGCCATCCTGGTGAGTCGGCTGAAACCGCGGCGGATACGCATGACTGGTTGCTCGAGGTGAAGCCTGATGATTTTGACGTTACGATAATCACCACTTATCCAGGCACACCGTACTACGACGATGCTGAGCCTCACACCGAGTTGCCCAACGTGTGGACCTATACATTCCAGGGAGATCGACTGCATGCGTATGAGGTCGACTACACGCAGGTCGCGGACTACTACAAAGGTGACCCTGATGGCGGATATCGCGCTTACGTGTTCACGGATTTTTTAAGCTCGGAAAATCTGGTT
>DATNFX010000164.1:0-24653 GCA_035606195.1 Pyrinomonadaceae bacterium | reverse complement strand
TTTTTTCATAATCCGTATCATCCGTGGCTAACCCTGCTTCTTCTTCAGCAGAGCCGTATTCAGATCCAAATCACCGATCGAAATCACTTCCACATTAGGATACTTCTTCTGCAACTCCGGCAGGAACGCCTTCGCATTGCCCACGATAATGATGTTGCTTGTCTTCGCAGCCAGTCTCGTACCGGCAAACTTCTGGATATCAGCCGTAGTGATTGCCTGCACGTTATTGATGTAACGATTGATCTCGTCGAGTCCCATGCCGTAAAGCGCTAGCGAGCCGACTTGGCCCACGAGCCCGCCGGCAGTCTCGAGGTTTCGCGAAAAGTTTCCGATCAACACGGCTTTGCGTGGCGTCAACTCAACGTCCGCAGGCGGCGACGAAGACAAACGACTAATCTCGCCCAACAACAGATCTGCCACCTGCGCGCCCGACTCATTTTTCGTCTGCGCCGACGCGACGAATGGTCCAACATCACGACGCGTGTCGAGCTGGCTCGCCGCGCCATAACTCAAACCGCGCTTTATTCGAATCTCCTGGTTGAGTCGACCTGAGTAACCACTAAGCACCGAATTAGAAACTATGCCTTTGAAGTAATCAGGATCTTTACGATTGATTCCCCTGCGCGCGAGTAAAACTGCGGCCTGCCCGGCGTCGGGCTTATCAATAACGACTACACGCCCCCCAGTTGGTGGTGCCGTGTCAACGATGGTGACGCGGCGGCCCGTACCTGGTGTCGCGAGTTCGGTGGACGGTTTGGCCCAATCACCAAAATAGCGAGTCGCCAATGCGACTGCATCTTTCCCACCGATATCGCCGCCGATCACGAGGATGGCATTGTCAGGGCGATAGTAACGCGAATGCATCTTCGTGATGTCAGCCGCGGTGATTCGCGTCATCGACTCCGCCGTGCCACTGATCGGATGGCCGTACGGATCGTCGCCAAACACGACTCGAGCAGCCACGAAGCGCGCGATCGATCCGGGTTCACCCATGGCGAGCGTGATGCTATCGAGATTCTGTTGCCGCAGTCGCTCGACTTCTTCACTCTTGAACGTAGGTCGCCGAACAACGTCAGCAAGTATCTCCATCGCCTGAGGAATCTTCGACGACATCACACTGACATTCGCATACGACGAATCCCAGCGCGCACCCGAATCCAGCGATCCGCCAAGACTCTCGATCTCCTGTGCGATCTTCGTGGCGTCGCGAGTTTGTGTTCCCTTCGTCAGCAGGCTCGCGGTCATGTCCGCCAAACCGGCCAACTCGGCTGGATCTACTTCACCGCCATTCTTGATCAGCAATTGCGCTGAAATAAGCGGCGACTCGCGGCGCTCGACAACAATCACGCGCAGTCCGTTCGGAAGTATCTCCTCGACAGGTTTTGGAAACGCGACCGAACGCGGCTGTGCCGGCGGCGGAGGCGTTGCCTGCGGCGTTTGTGCCTGAATGCCAACTGCCAAGAACAAAGTACAAAGAACCAAAGGCAAAGAGAGTCTACGCATGATCATTGTCCCTCCTTTGGCTTCGATGCTTGAGGCAGATAGTACAGAACCATACGATTCGCATCCGTAAAATACTTCTTCATCACTCGTTGAACGTCAGCCGCAGTGACTGCCTGCAGCTTGTCGAGATCGGTGTTAACGCGATTCGGATCACCAAGCAAGACTGCCGCTTCACCGAGCGCTTGTGCTTTCCCATTACTGGTTTCACGTTGTCGCAGTTGGTCGGTGATGATCTGGTTCTTTGCTTTGTCCAGTTCTGCCGCTGAGACGGGTGTGTCCTGGAGCTTTTTGATCTCGGCGAGCAATGACTTTTCCGCGTCTTCGGGTCTTTTGCCTTCGGACAGAATGGCGATGATGTAGAAGAGACTTATGTCTTCACGCACCTCGTCATTCGCTTCTACTTCAGCCGCAAGCTGCTGCGTGTAGACGAGCGCATTATAAAGACGCGAGGATTCACCAGCAGAAAGAATCGCGTCCGCAACGCGAAGCGCGTTCGAATCGGGATCGGCCTGACGCGGCGTCAGGTACGTCAATCCGACAGCGGGCAAATCGTTGCTGCCGTATCCGGTCACGCGCGACTCACCCTTGCGCGGCGGCTCTTTCACTTGCACGCGCGGCAGCGGCCGGTCCGGCTTGGGAATCGGAGCAAAGTATTTATCCACCCACGCATCGAGTTGCTTTGGATCGAAGTCGCCGACGACCACGAGCGTCGCATTGTCAGGTCTGTAAAAAGTGCTGTGAAAGTCCTGCACGTCCTTGAGCGACGCGGCGTCGAGATCTTCGATACTTCCGATGCCCGGTCGTTTGTACGGATGCTCAACAAACGACTTCTCCTGGATCATATAAAAGAAGCGACCGTACGGCGGCGCCAGTACGCTCTGTCGAAACTCTTCCTTCACGACGTCACGTTCCGACTTGAAGTTCGCGTCGTCGACATTCAAACCAGCAAGACGATCGGCTTCTGCCCAGATCAGTGTCTCAAGATAATTTGACGGCACCACTTCGTGGTACACGGTTACATCGTCGGCCGTAAAGGCATTGTTATAACCTCCGACGTCTTCCGTGAGTCGATCCATCATCTCCGATTTCATATTCTTCGTACTCTTGAACATGATGTGCTCGAAGAGATGCGCAAACCCGCTGCGTTTGTCGGGATCGTCTTTCGAACCAACGTGATACCAAACCTGTATGGCGACAGTTGGACTCGCGTGATCGGGAGCACTCAACACGCGCAGGCCGTTCGGTAGCGTGCGATCGGTGAATTTGAGTTGTGGCATCCGGGTTTGTGCCAACCCGGCTATTTGAACTATTACGAGGAGAGAGGCACTGAGAATCAGGCGAGTTGAAATACGAGCCATCAAGCGTTCTCCAAAGTGATTAATCGATGTCCATGGGATTTATAAAGGGCTTGTCTTTGTCTTTCTCAGCCCGCCTCATTGCTTCCTGAAACTTCTCTTCGAGAATCCGGTCGCGGTCTTTCATAGAACTGAGTTCCTGCGCGAAGATCTGTTCGCGCATCTGCTTCTGTTTATCGAGACCCTTAACCATCTCGTCGAATGAAGCCAGCGGCTTGGCCTTTTCCTCGTGCGCGAGGATGGCGCCGGTCCGCGCGTCAATCGTCATTGTTGCTTCGCAGCAGGGGCAAATGATCGTAAACCTCGAAGTGTCTGCCATGGGATGTCCTCCTTGCCGCGAGTAGTATAGCCACAAAAAGGCACAAAAAGCACAAGAGGCACAAAGGCTTTCCCTTCATTTGTGCCTCTCGTGCTTTTTGTGCCTTTTGCGGGGCTATTTACGGTATTACTTTCTTTACGGCGCCGCCCACTTTCTTGGCGCCTTCGACCGACTTATCGCCCACTTTCTTGGCGCCTTGGACACTCTTGTCGCCCACTTTCTTGGCGCCCTCAACTGTCTTTTCGCCAACGGCCTTGCTGGTCGAGACGGTCTTATCCTTGACGTCTTCTGCTTTGTCCGCTGCTTCGGTGCCTACGTCCTTACTCTTGTCCGCCACAAAGCCTGCGGCATCGGCGATCTTGTCGCCGGTGGCTTCCAACACGTTCTCGGTCGTGTCTACCACCTTCTCCGCGCCGTTTTTCGAAGTGACCTTGACGGTTCGCGCGCCGCTACGAGTTGTGGTAACAACCACTTTCGAGACGTGCGGATTATTATGGAAGGTTCGCGTTTCAGTTCGCGTACCATTGGCGTCTACGCTGGTAGAGATTTCTGAATTGTCCGGACCCGGTGCGGTTGTCGCCTGGGCTGTCGTGGATGTGTTTGCGTTGGCATTAGCGGTCTCGTTCGTAGTCGTGGAACATCCGATACCCAGAGCCGCAATTAACGGTATCGTAAAAAGGCATATCTTATTCGTCACTCTTTTATCCTCCTAACTGAGCAAGCTATTGGCCAATTGAGCAAGCAATGTGCCAGATGAGCTTACGTAGAAAGTAACACGTTTTCTTGTCGGACTTCCTCATGCTTTTTCATTGACTTTCGACCGGAATTCCTTTAGAAGCACTCTTACTTTTCAGATCAGTAACCGCCGGTAATCTTCATTGCCGTTTGAGACCTGACATCGTTGACTGCCAATAAACGTCCCCAAGGAGCCTTTTCTATGCGCAGACTGCTTTTTGTTGCTACAGGCGCTTTTCTTCTCGCCGTTACATTGCTTCCGATGCAACCCCGCTTCGTGGTGCACGCCGTGTCCGACGGCGAGCGCCTGGCGATGTACAGCAAGCCGGCAGTAGTGCGCATCATCGATGGAGTAATCGGAAAGATCTGGTTCCAACCTCCCGGCTACCAGGGACAGTCGTTCGATGTTTCGTCCATCGCTCTTGGCTCGGGCTTCTTCATCAGCTCGAACGGCTATATCGCCACGAACGCGCACGTCGTCACCACGACACACGACGGCGAAGATAAAGCGAAACAGGCGCTTCTCTGGCAACTCGTGCAACAGATCGCCAAGCAAATCGGCAAGGACCCGCGTAGCCTGAATACTAGTTTTATCAACGAACACAGCCAACTGCAGAGCTTCCAGCTCATTCACCACGTCATCATTCCTGACGGCACCGCACTTCCGTTCGAGATTAAGCAGTACGGCGCTCCGACCGGCGAAGGTAACGATCAGGGAAAAGACGTCTCCATCATCAAGATCGAGGTTAAGAATGCCCCGATTCTGAAAATGGCCGATTCGGACAAAGTTCAACTTCAGGATCACGTGACCGTTATCGGTTATCCAGGCGCGGCAGATACCTTCAATTCCGGACTGCTCAGCAGCAAGTCGTCACTTGAAGCGACGATTAACGACGGCAAGATCTCCGCTAAGAAACAGGCATCGAGTGGCGCTCCGATTCTGCAGACAAGCACCGCTGCAACCCACGGAAATTCCGGTGGACCGGTATTGAACGATGCGAATGAAGTTATCGGCCTCCTTACATTTCGCGGCGACACGATAAACGGTCAGGAAGTGTCGGGCTTCTCGTTTATCGTGCCTTCAAACACTGTGATGGAGTATGTGAAGAGCGCCGGTTCCACTAACGACTTAGGTCCAACCGACACTTTATATCGCGAGGGATTGGGTTATTACTGGGATGGTTACTACTCGTCAGCGATTCCAAAGTTTGAAGAAGTAAAGAGACTGTTTCCACAGCACTCCGAAGTAGATCGGTTGGTGCAGAGCAGTCAGCAGGCGAAAGCGGAAGGAAAAGAAAAATCGAGTTTTCCGGTATGGATTGTCATCGTCGTAGTGATTGTGCTGCTGCTTATACTGCTGCTCATCATCATCGCCGTCGTTGGTGTCATAATCGCGAAGAAACGTAAGAAGAGTAAAGCTGGGCCGGCGACGCCTGATGCGAAGGCACACCGTCCGCCAACCCCCGCACCTGTGCCACCGCCTCCTGCTCCGGTTCCGTCGCCGGTCGTGCATTCTCCTGCGCCGCCGCCACCGATGCCGCACGTGGTGGGAGCAGATCACGGTATGACCGTCGATCTGTCGCGGACGGTCGCGCTCAATACAGCCGACGATGTGTTTCCGAAGAGCTGGGGATCGATCAAGTTTGTTTCAGGGCCACTGATGGGACAGGAGTTTAAGGTAGATTCGGAAGGTGGGTATATCGGCCGCGATGGCGGTTCGTCTCAGATCGTGATTGCCGATCCGCGGATCTCGAAGCGGCATCTGTGGATTGGAGTCAGGAATGGGCGGGTTGTTATCGAGGATCAGAATTCTCGTAATGGAACGTTCGTGAACGATCCGCGCTCGGCACGAGTGACCGAGACTTCATTGAACTCCGGCGACACCGTAATCCTCGGCGAATCCGACGTCGCACGTTTCGAATATCAGCAGTAATTAGCCACAGATTAGACAGATAAACACGGATTGATTAAATCAGTTTTCCATCCGTGTTCATCTGTGTCTCAAACAAAGCGACGAGGGTGTCGGCGGAAACGGGCTTGCTGAAGAAATACCCCTGAATCTCGTCACATCGCAGTAGCTGTAGAAACCTCAACTGATCGTCAGTCTCCACGCCTTCAGCAACCACCTTCAATCGTAAATTGTGACCAAGTGTAATGATGGCCATTACCAAAGCCGCATCATCAGGATCCGTCGTCGCCTCCCGAACGAACGACTGATCGATCTTGAGCGCATCAATCGGGAGTCGCTTGAGCGACGCGAGCGAAGAGAACCCGGTGCCGAAGTCATCAATCGAAATATTGATGCCCATGCTCTTCAACTGGTTCAACATACTCGCCGCAAACTCCTCGTTCTGCATAATGGAGCTTTCAGTCAGTTCCAACTCCAAATACTTTGGCGAGAATCCAGTCTCTTCGAGGATGCGAATCACCGTCTGCGACAGATCGCGGTCGTGAAACTGCCGCGCTGAGATATTCACGGCGATCGGAATTGGCGCGAACCCTTCTTCGATCCAACGACGCCCCTGCAAACACGCTGCACGCAAAACCCACTCGCCGATCGGAACGATCAGACCAGTGTCCTCTGCGAGCGGAATGAACTCAGACGGCGAAACCAATCCGAGCTGCGGATGCTGCCAGCGCACGAGGGCTTCGAGACCCGTGATCGCGAGCGAATCAACAGACACACGCGGCTGGTAGTGAAGCAGAAACTCCTCGTGATGAATCGCGCGACGCAGATTGCTTTCAAGCGCCAGCCGGCTCGCAGCCAGCTCGTGCAGGTCGGCCGTGAAGAACTGGTAATTCGCGCCACCCGACCGCTTTGCCTTGTACAGCGCGGCGCCCGCATTCTTCAACAACGTCTGGCTGTCGTCACCGTCGACTGGAAACAGACTCACTCCGACACTCGCAGTCGCGAACAACTCCTGACTTGGTAGATCGAAGGAAAACTTCAACACCTGCGAAAGCGAACCGATGGTTTCGATCACGTCTTTCGTCCCGTCGATTTGAGTTCGTAAAAGCGCAAACTCGTCGTTACCAAATCGCGCCACCGTGTCTGACCTGTTGATGCAACTCTTCAGTCTTTCGGCAAACTCGCGCAACAGGACGTCGCCTGGACCATGGCCGAGCGAGTCGTTTACCTTCTTGAACTGATCGAGTGAGATAAACAAGACGCCCAACGACTGGCCCGTGGCTTTTGCAATCGCAACCGCCTGCTCCAGGCGATCTTCAAACAAGGCACGATTAGGCAGTTGTGTAACGGTGTCGTAGTTGCCGAGCCAATGCACTTCCTCTGTGCGCTGTTGCAGGAGACTCTCGATCTGGTCCTTGTCGCGACGCTTTTCCTTCAGCAGGTTGGACTGGTTAATGGCTCGTTCAACCGACGCTTCGACGTGCCGGAGGTCGATGGGTTTGGTGATGTAATCAAAAGCGCCGACGCGCATCGCCTTGATGGCAAACTCGATGTCCTGGTTTCCACTCACCATCACCACGACGGTGTCAGGCGAGAGTGAGTGAACTCGCGGCACGAGTTCCAAGCCGCTCATTCCGCCCATGTCGATGTCGCTGATTACGAGGTCGAAGGTTGTCTTGGCAAGCGCAGCTAGTGCTTCCTCCGCCGAACCTGCGTCTGAACATTGGTAGGTTGTGCCCAGAACGTCGATTAGTAGATTTCTGATTTGTTCCTCATCATCGATGATGAGAACTCTTGGCTTCTGAGTTTCAGCCGTTTCCATGCCTAAAGTGCCTTGCACATTCCCGGGAGCCATGGTTCGCGCAGCACGCGATCGTAGCTATCCTTTACCTCGGCAAGATTCCAGGCTTTTCTTTGCCAGATTGTTCCGTCTGAGAATTCGATTCGGTTGATCACAACATTTTCTTTTAACGCCGCACCTGAACCGAGAGTCTTCACATCCACGACGTCGCTTGGTCCTGAGAGACTAAAACCTTCGAGATCTTTTGACTTCCCTGCCGAGATATCCACGCCGCAGAGAAACTGTCGCCGCGCGACCGAATCCGGATTTGCAGGATCCTGAAACTGATATTCCCAGAAAACAGTTTCGACCAGTTTCGTGGTGGTGTTCTGTAGCTTGATGCGATACGCGTAACCATCCATCGGTTTCGGTTTCGGTGCTCGGGATGCTGCGACGGTCTTCTCGAGTGCGGCACTGCGACCATCGATCGTATCTTCATTCGGATCTCTGGAACCCGCCGGATCGTTGATTCGGGCGGTGCGCGCAAAGATTCGATTCTGCGGAATCATGGCCCGCTGCGGAGCATTTCCTTCAGCTTCAGGAGCTTCGATTGTGCGCCGAGCTCGCGACCATTTGAAGCTGGTGACTGTCAGTGGCGAATTGGTCAGGACAGGAGTCTGCACGGATGGAAGAAGACTCAGGAGAAGCGATAGAAGCAAAAAGGTCTTCATAGTGCCTCCGCCACTTGCGTGGTCCAAGCAACAAGCTGTTTTCAGTTCACAGTTGAGGAGAGGGGGTGCGACCATCCCCGACGCGCGCAGTATGCGCCAGTTAGCTCGCTGATTCAACTGTTTATCCACAGATTAGGCCGATTCAATATAAAAACAATCTGTGCAATCTGTAGACAAGAATGTAAGAAACTTAACTCTTGACTTTCGCCGCTTGAAGATCGTTTTATACGCACTGTTCTGCAACACCTCGCGTATCTAAGGCCGCTCTCTGTTTCCAAGTTTGAGAGTCCCTTAATCCACACTTTTGATGATGATCGGCATCCTGGCCGATAAGGAAGGCTTTTCAATGAAAAATCTTAAGCATTTACCCTCTGTGCTAAGTATTGCCCTTGCTCTTGCATGCTTCAACATTCTGGTTTTGGCGCAATCAAATGATCAGTTTGCAAGTATCAGCAGTCTTGGCTCGAGCGTTAGATTCGACGTCGGTGCGCCGCATGCAGCCGTGACTCTGACCGTTATTGGACCAGACGGCATTGCATTCTCGAAAGAATTCAAAAACGGAAATTCTGCGGAATTTAAGCTGAATGACGCCAAGGGCGAAAGACTGCCGGATGGAATTTACACCTATGAACTGCGGGTCGCTCCCAACATTTCCGCAGAAATCAAGGCAGCGTTGAAAGCTGCTCGCGAAAAAGGCAACGAGTCTGAAGTGACGCGCGATCTGCGCAAAAAGGGCTCACTGCCACAGCCGCTCGTTCAATCTGGCAGCTTCATGATCTCGGGCGGTTCGGTCATTCTCCCAGGCGCTAGTGAAGACGGCGCTAAACAAGCCCGTGCTGTGGCGGAGCCGGCACCCGCCACTACTGCTGTCTCGTCAGGCCGTACCAATTTCAAAATTCAGAGACACCACCCACGCTTCATGGTCTTTGATTTTGTCATTGCTGATGATCTCGTCGTTCAGGGCAGCACTTGCACCGGTCTCGACTGTGTGAACGGCGAAGTCTTCGGCTTCGATACTCTCCGATTGAAGGAAAACAACACCCGCATGCAGTTTGACGACACCAGCACCTCCGCTGGATTTGCAACCAATAACTGGCAGATCAGAGCCAACAGCTCAGCCAACGGTGGCGCCAGTTTCCTCGCGTTCGTCGATCAAGGCGCAACCGGAAACTCTGAAACCGGAACGATCGTGTTTGAGGTTGACGCAGGCGCTCCAGCAAACTCACTGAAAGTTAGCAGCGGTGGCAACGTGGGTATTGGAACGGCAACGCCTGTATTGGATATTCACGTCAATACCACCGACACGCCGGCGATGCGACTCGAACAAAACAATTCCGGTGGTTTCACTGCTCAAACGTGGGACGTCGCCGGAAACGAAGCGAATTTCTTCGTACGCGATGTGACGAGTGGATCGCGTCTACCTTTCCGCATTCGTCCGGGCGCACCAACCAGCTCAGTCGATATCGCGGCGAGTGGTAACGTCGGTATGAGCACGGCATCACCGAATTTGAGACTGGAAGTTTTCGGAGCTGTAGGTTTGCCAGCCAATTCAGGCACCGTTCCAACGGGTATCGCTCGGTTGAGTCAGGCGGGCGGAGTTGGTGTGGTTGATTTTGGTTTTGGTGGAGCTACAGGAGCAGGATGGCTTCAAACTACATCCAGCTCGAATCTGGCGACGACCTTTCCTTTCCTGATCAATCCGAACGGCGGCAACGTCGGTATTGGAACCAGCGCACCAACTGACACGCTGTCAGTGAATGGTACCGCCAGCAAACCCGGCGGCGGAACGTGGGCGGTCTTCTCGGATGAACGCTTGAAAAACATCAAAGGAAATTACACCAGTGGACTCAACGCTGTGATGAAGTTGCAGCCACTGCGCTACGAGTACAAGCCAGACAACGCGCTGGGCATCAAGTCACAGGGCGAACACATCGGCTTCGGAGCACAGGCTGTGCAGCAGGTGATTCCGGAAGCTGTTACGACGAACGCGAATGGGTTTTTGATGGTCAACAACGACCCGATCATCTGGACCATGCTCAACGCAATCAAAGAGCAGCAGAAAGAGATCGTCGAACTGAAAAAACAGATTCGCCAGCTACGTGCAACACGCAGCCGTCGAAGATAGGTTTCTTGGTTATTTTGCCGCGGATGACGCAGATCGGCGCTGATCTGCGTTCATCCGCGGCCCAACTTTAGACGATAGTCAGCCACGTTCTGGCAGGGCTTCAATTCAATCTCTGTCTTCCCTGCTTCGGCTTCACGGCGAATATTTGATCGCGCTTCTGTTGCATCGGGTAGGCGCAGCTTCGTGAGCCCTCCTTCAAGGGCAGGGCGCGATAACAACCAGTAACGTCCGGGAGCAAGATTATTCAGCGTGATCTTTCCGTCCGGATTAACCTCCGTCGCATAAAACCGCAACACGTCATCGCTGCTCTCTTTCTCTGCGGGCACGAGATAGACAGAGAATTTCTCCGGCAGCGCTTCTCCTTCAGCTAGCGCAACCTGACCGTTGAGAGACGCAGCACCCTCAGCGAGAGTTATCTTCAATCCCGCGATCCGCTCACTCTTAACAGTGGTCCAAACATGAGTCGCATCTACTACTTTCTTTGCCGCCGGCGATGTGAGCAAGACTGATTTCAAATACCATGTCTTCGCCGGAAATCGCGTCACGAAGTAGTAATCACTGGGCGCGAGGTTTTGCAGTTTGAAATTTCCCTGCGCATCTGCACTGGCTGGTGTTCCCATCCCCCAAACAAAACTCGGCAGTGCTTTCGCAGCTTCATCCTGTTTGTGCCATGCGGAAACGAGCGTTTCAGTAATTACCGGCGCTTCCCTCGTACCACACTCTTTTGTTTTCAACTCTTCAAGCACTACCTGCCCGCTAACAGACGCTAAAGATTTCAGCGCCAGCTCGATGCCTGTGACGTCCGCTCCTCTGATACTGATTCGTTGGGGTTGTGAAACTAACCACTCACCACTGGTTTGCATCGTTCGAGCGATGACCGTGTAGTCACCGTCGTCAACGCCGTAAATAATAAATCCGTCGCTTTGCGGGGCGCCGATCGCATTCATTTGCGAACCGCCCTCGCCGGAACTCAAACTAACAAGAACTCCCATTACACCAGTCGGAGCATTGCTCACCGTTCCGCTTACAGTGCGTCCTGGTTCGCCACGATAGCGAATGTCAACGTTCGTCGTCTCCTCTCCCAGACGCACAGTGATCTCTGCCGCCGTGTCGCGAGTTGAGGCCGGTGAATAGGTTGGGATATCAAGGTCGTAAGGATCTTCAGGATAAAATCCCCCGCTACCACCCGCAGAGACAACGTACTTGCCACCCGGCAATCCATAAATTCGATAGACTCCGCGATCGTCGGTTGGACGTTCCGGAATGGGATCGCCACTCGGCACCGGCGTGACGCGAACGCGCACACCGATCACCGGTTCACCAGTCCGTGTTGTTACAGTGCCCGTAATCACGCCGCCCTTAATCATCACCAATCTAACGGAGTCGCCGATGTGATATTGATTTGGTGCGCCATCCTCGCGCGGCCGAAGACTGTAGACTGTGTGTCTGGCGAAGACCTGATAGGGCTGCGGTTCGAGGCCACTCACCTCAAACTTACCTTCACTGTCGCTAACTGCCGCTTGCGCGTTTCGTATCGAACTGAACGCACGTACATAGACGACGACGTTTTGAAGCGGCTGGCCGTTTTCGTTTACGACTGTGCCGGTGATTGATCCCGGTTTTATTCGCGGCGGATTCGGAGACTGACCTTGCGCAACCGCGGAAGTAGCGGGGAGAACCAACATCACAAGGACGAGGAGTTTATTCATGAATGGTCAGGGATTGAGTTTTATCGTCACCGTCACTTCACTCACCGAATTATCGGCAACCGTCACCTGCTGTTTGAAAATTCGATTAGTGTCCGGGCGGCCGTTTTCAAAGACTGCGATATTGATCTCATAGCTTCCCGCGGCCACTCCTTCGAGCAAGAATCTGCCGCAGGAATCTATCTGCGGGCTCGAATTCGAATGCGTCACTCGATTATTCTGGTCCAGCGGCACCAACCAAATCGAAAAGCGTGCGTTCGCGGGTATCTCACCATCTTCGACCTTGACCTGTCCCCGGATTGTGGCTGTCTGCATTTTAGCGATGAGCCGGACGCCCGTGATCTGCTCGCCATCTTTTATGCTGACGCCGGTTGGTTGCAGTATCCCATCGCGTTCGATTCGCTCCAGCGCAATCGGTCTACCTCCGTTAAGGCCAAACGAACTCACTGTGACGTGCAGAACACCCGGTGACAACCCTTTAATCGTGAAACTTCCATCTGCCCTCACCTCTCCCATATAACTTCCAAAAACCTGTCCCGGCCGGGGCTCATACATCGCCATGACGTATAGCTTTCCAAAACTCGGGAGGGCAGACGTATTATCGGCTCCTTCCATAACCACCACACCCGACATGCTGGCGCCTTTTACAGTCTTAAGCACCAAACCCGTAACATCACGATCGACCACCTCAAACGAAACGGGCTCGGCCCGCGCTTCCTGATTTAAGTCAGCCATGATGAAGACGGAATAGGTGCCAGGCATTACACCCTCGAACTTGAACTCTCCGTTCGCATTCGACATAGCACCACCACTCGTGGAGTGACCCCCATTCTCCCCAGTGCCGTGAAAGATACCGTACCTGATGTTAGGAACAGGCTTGCCGGTTTCACCGTCGATGATTTTGCCGGTGACCTTGAACGAAGTAAGCGGCCTGCCCAACATGATGTCGATGTCACGAGCTTCACCACCTTCGGTCACTTCAACGGCAGTTGCTTTAGTTTGATCGGTGACTGACGGATAGTAGGTTTGGCGGTAGAGTCGCGAGCTTCCCGGCATCCGATTCTCGCCCTGACCAGCCGACACCCTGAACTTCCCCGCGGGCAGTCCAAATGCTCTATATACACCTCGATCGTCGGTCTTGGTTCCGTTGTAGTAAGGTATCTGCGAATATGGCCCATCTATCGACTCGATAACGACCTCTTCCTCAAACAGGGGCTTACCATCGCCATCCGTGATTTTTCCGGTGATGACGCCACCCAGGACGAGGGAAAAGTTGACGTCTGCAACGTTGTCACCCTCTTCAAGCACGACCGACTTTTGAAACAACTCATTGTCACGGACCAGACCCGGTGCGAGCGGCACTACTTGATAGGTGCCCGGAAGTACGTTTGTGATTCGATAATTTCCGTCTTGATCCGAGGTGGCGCGGAAACGGGTTCGCGATGGAACTCCTGAGTCAGAAGTTCTGGCCACCACTACTATGCCGGCGAGAGGTTTAGTCTTGACCGTGATTCGTCCGCTGATGGTTGCAGTCTTTACGGGTGCGACTTGCGACTGCGAACATACCGCGGCAAAAAAGATGAATAGGACACAGAGGATTGTCTGCCGGGCTGAGGAAACCATAGTTGATTCTAAACTGCGCTATCGGGTTTGAGGTAGCGATTCACCAGTCGCTCCAACTCCGACATGTCGATGGGCTTCGCCACGTACTCGTCACAACCTTCAGCAAAAGCTTTCACGCGCGTGTAGGACATCGGGTAAGCCGTGACAGCAACGATCGGTACATGCTGCTTCTCGGTCTGTTGTCGAATGCGTTGCGTGGCGACTATGCCGTCGATGATCGGCAGGTCGAGATCCATGAGAATCAGATCTAAATGTTCGCGACCGGCTATATCGACGGCTTCCTGACCGTTGGTTGCTTCCAAAACGCTGTAGCCAAGTCCTTCGAGTCCTGTTTTGAGCAGCATGCGTGTGTCGTCGTAATCTTCGACCACCATGATTGTGCGTGCGGATAATTCGTTCGCCATTTTCTGCAATTCTACGATCTTTATCCACAGATTACACAGATTGTTTAGAATGTGCTCATGAAATCAGTTGTTGTGATTATCATGTTGCTGACCTGTTTGGCGTGTAATTCAAAGCCTGGCGTAAATAACAGGGCGGCAAGTCCGAGCGCGAGTCCTGCATCCGGCAGTGACTTCAAGTCATTATTCTTTGCCGATCAGTCTCTTCAACAGCTCTCAGGATTAGCCAAGCCAACTGTTCCAACAACTCAGAATGATCCATGGACGTTGTTCGCGTCCGCTCTCTTCGCGTCTCGCCAGGGCAACACGAACCAGGCGAAGGCCGACTTGAAAAAGATACTCGACATACCTGATGGGGAAGCTCGTGTGCAACTCTGGGCGTGGAAAGCTCTGCGTGATCTGGGCGAGAAACCTCCAGCTGATATTGCCGACGAGATTCAGGGCGTGGTTTGTGAGCTGCATAACGATGCCGGTGTTGGGACAGTTGCGGCGTATGTTGATGGTCGGGCTCGATGGCAGGGCGGAGCAGACAAGAAGATTGTTTGGGATGCAGCCAGTAGTGATGCCGAGATCGATCGATTAATCTATGAGTTGTTGACAGCATCTCAGCCTTTGATAACGCGAGCTCCTCTGTCAGAAGTTCACAAGACACCCGAACCCGCAGCCGAGCACTTCCGAGTAAGCATCCTGACTTTCGGCGGGATCCGGACCGTCGAAGTCTTCGGTCCGGAGATCGTCGAGGACCATCCGCTAGCGCCCGTACTTGTCAGCAGCGGAAACCTCGTCGATGCCCTGGGGAAGAAAAGCGCAAAAAAATAGGACTCACTGTACGGGCGGCCCTCCTGCTCATCACTTGTCATTCAAGCTCTTTAGAATTAGTCTAAGCCAAATGAATTCTGAAAATGTGGGACTTACGAAACAGCGCGCCGAGCTGTCCTTCGGGTGATCCGCGACTCGAATTCAATTACAAACTGCGGAACGAAAAGCGTTATGAAATTCGCCAACATAATCAGATGGAAGGAAAGTGAAAGATGGAAAGCAATGGAAACAACACCAAGGATTCAAACGGATGTCCTTTCACCGGAGCGTCGAAGGTCCGTATATCGAACCGGCACTGGTGGCCTAATTCCCTTGATTTAAGCAGCCTTCGCGCAAACTCTTCGCTGTCCGATCCGATGGGCGAAGATTTTAGTTATGCGGAAGAGTTTAAGAAGCTCGACCTCGACGCCGTGATAAAAGATCTGCACGCGTTGATGACTGACTCTCAGGACTGGTGGCCGGCCGACTTTGGTCATTATGGCGGACTATTCATTCGCCTCGCCTGGCACAGCGCGGGCACCTACCGTGTTTCTGATGGACGCGGCGGCGCCGGTGGCGGTCAGCAGCGTTTCGCACCTCTCAACAGTTGGCCCGACAATGCGAACCTCGACAAGGCGCGCCGTCTCTTGTGGCCCATCAAACAAAAATATGGTCGTCAAATTTCGTGGGCCGATCTTTTTGTTCTTGTCGGCAATGTCGCTCTCGAGTCGATGGGTTTCAAGACTTTTGGGTTTGGCGGTGGACGCGCAGACACGTGGGAGCCGCAAGAGCTTTACTGGGGCCCCGAAGGTACGTGGCTCGGTGACGAGCGATACAGCGGCGAACGGCAACTCCAGAAACCGCTCGGCGCGGTACAAATGGGACTCATCTACGTCAATCCCGAAGGACCAAACGGTAAGCCCGATCCCGTCGCAGCTGCTCACGATATTCGCGAGACGTTTGCGCGCATGGCAATGAACGACGAAGAAACCGTCGCGCTAATTGCCGGCGGCCACACGTTCGGCAAGACGCATGGCGCCGGCGATCCTTCATTCATTGGCGCCGAGCCGGAAGGCGCCCAGATCGAGGACCAGGGACTCGGCTGGAGAAGCAAACACGGTAAGGGCTTTGGCGCCGATACGATTACCGGAGGTCCGGAAGTTATTTGGTCACAAACGCCGACGAAGTGGAGTAACAACTACTTCGAAAACCTTTTCAAGTTTGAATGGGAATTGGAGAAGAGTCCGGCCGGAGCGCAACAATGGCGTGCGAAAGACGCCGAACCGACTGTTCCGGATCCTCACGATCCTTCTGCCAAACGTGTGCCCAAGATGCTGACCACGGATCTTTCGATGAAAGCTGATCCAGCTTACGAAAAGATCTCGCGCCGCTTTTTAGAGCATCCGGAGGAGTTCGCAGATGCGTTTGCGCGCGCGTGGTTCAAGCTCACGCACCGTGACATGGGTCCGATCCAACGTTATCTCGGTCCGCTCGTGCCGAAGGAAGTATTAATCTGGCAGGATCCGATCCCGGCTGCGAATCATGAATTAATCAACGACGCGGATATCGCAGCACTGAAGGCAAAAATCCTTGATTCGGGTTTGACTGTTTCTCAACTCGTTTCCACTGCCTGGGCGTCGGCTTCAACCTTCCGAGGTTCCGACAAGCGTGGTGGCGCGAATGGTGCGCGAATTCGACTCGAGCCGCAGAAGAACTGGGAAGTTAACGATCCCGCTCAGCTTGCAACGGTGCTCGAAAAACTCGAGAGCATTCAAAACGACTTCAACAATCAGTCTGGTAACAAGCGCGTTTCGCTTGCGGACTTGATCGTTCTCGGCGGATGCGCTGCAGTAGAGAAAGCAGCCAAAGACGGCGGGCAGGATGTGAAGGTTCCTTTCACGCCGGGTCGCATGGATGCCACACAGGATCAGACCGACGTGGAGTCGTTCGCTCCGCTTGAACCGACTGCTGACGCCTTCCGCAACTACTATACTGGCGACCAGCTTATGGCGCCGGAAGAGGCGATGGTAGATCGGTCAGAATTGCTAAGGCTGTCAGCTCCGGAGATGACAGTGCTCATTGGCGGCCTGCGAGTTCTGGGTGCGAACGCCGGCGGATCCAAACATGGCGTATTCACCAAACAGCCCGGTACGCTGACGAATGATTTCTTCGTCAATCTCCTCGACATGGGCACGCGCTGGCAGCCAAACGGTAGCGACGGTGTGTACGAAGGCCACGACCGGAACACGGACCGGCCGGCCTGGACTGGTACGCGCGTCGATCTAATCTTCGGTTCGCATTCCGAGCTTCGCGCGCTGGCGGAAGTCTATGCGTGCGCGGATTCGAAGGAGAAGTTCGTGACCGACTTCGTCGCGGCCTGGAACAAGGTAATGAACCTCGACCGCTTCGACCTGGCGTGACTTTGAGGTAGGAGCTGGTTTTATGCCTGCGAAGCAGGCGGAAGCATAAAGCCTGGGGCGCAAGCCCCAGGATCGAAATCAAAATTGAATGTGAGCCCATCAAATGGGCGACAGATCATCGCCCACAAACTGGTTAGACTTGTGCCACGATCGGTCTGTCGCCCGCATGCGCGGGCTTGAAAACTATTTTGTCTTTGATCCTGGGGCTTGCGCCCCAGGCTTTATACTTCCGCCTGCTCCGCAGGCTAAGAACTGACGAGACCGTTCCAGGACCACTTCGGGATGTGCAGAGCGTCCGGCACATCGTCGGCTGAGTCGTGATAACGAGCCATCGTCGTCGTGGTTGCCCACGCGAAGTAATCGTGCAACGCCCTTCTGAGCCGCCCATCTCGGTCAAGCCCAACATCCACCAGCGCCTGATCAAAACACGCAATCGCTCGTTGGTCCATCTCTTCGTGCGGTCCGTTGCCACTATGAGTCCGCACGACCGACGTCTCATCGCCGTACTGCTCGGAGTACGTTGATGGTCCACCAAGCGCCTCAGCCCAGTACGCAGCAAGACGCTCCGTGTGCTGAGGGTGATATCCGTGGCTGAACGCATGGCTCACCACCTCGTCCTCCAGCACCCGTGCGTGCCACGCATGCGCCAATCTCAGCACCATGTCGAAACCGCCCATAGCTTCATAGACCGTTTGCATGTTTAAGTTTCCATTCGCGGATTTGCGGCATTTTAACAAAAGAAGCCGGAAATACACGCACGCTCGGTCCAGCGAGTTTGCAAATTGCCCGTAAATAAGGCATCATACCCGCCGTTAACCCTTCTCTCGCGCATCGACGGTGATGCGCTCCGCGCACAAGACAATCAGCGCAGGACGTTTTGGATGGTTCGAGAGCAGGCTTGTTCACACACATCGAAGCCGCTCTAGTTGAGAGCAGCCGAACCTGATCCTTCGAACGCTACCGTTCGCCGAAGTCAAATCCGTTTCGCAGCTTCTTTTCCTTCCTACACACAGGAAAGGTATATCTCTACACAAAGGAACCTATGAATTTTTCTCAGTTAGGATTGGCAGACGCCCAATTGCGCGTTTGCGAATCCCTCGGATACGTAAATCCAACCCCAATCCAAAATAAATGCATCCCCCTCATCCTGAACGGAAACGACGTGATCGGCTGTGCCGAAACCGGAACAGGCAAAACGGCGGCGTTTCTTCTCCCCATCATTCACAACTTGAGCGCACAAAAGCGCCCGGGCATTCGTGTTCTCGTGCTGGCGCCTACGCGCGAACTGGCACTCCAGATCCAAAAGAACTACACCGAGCTCAATCATCTCAAAGGTAACAAGAGTGTTCTCGTTATCGGTGGCGCCAATATCAATTCACAGATCGCAGATTTGCGTCGCAAAGCCACGATCGTGATTGCTACACCCGGACGTTTGCTTGATCTGACAGAACGTCGCGCAATCGATCTCTCCACTATCGAAGTCCTTGTCCTGGATGAGGCCGATCGCATGCTGGATATGGGTTTTCTTCCGGCAATCAAAAGAATACTCGCAATGTTGCCGGTAAAGCGGCAGACCCTGTTGTTCTCTGCCACGATGTCTTCGACGATTGAGAGTTTGGCTCGTTCAACGATGAGACAACCGAAGCTTGTTGAGGTAAATCCGCGCGGACGTGCAGCGCAGATGGTTGAGCAAACTGCCTATTCAGTTTCGCTGGACAATAAGACCGCACTCCTTCTTGATTTGCTGGAGAAAGAGAACGACCAAGAATCACTGGCAAAGGTGTTGGTGTTTACGCGTACTCGGCGCGGCTCGGAACGGCTGTCACACATTCTCAAAGCCCGCAATCACAAAGTGAATCGCATCCACGCCGAACGAAGTCAGCCACAACGCGAAGCGGCTTTGCGCGAGTTTCGCGAGGGTCATACACGCGTGCTGGTTGCCACAGACATTGCAGCGCGTGGGTTGGATGTCGATGCCGTCTCGCATGTCATCAATTATGACGTGCCTGCGGTTCCTGAAGACTACGTACACAGAGTTGGTCGCACGGGCCGAGCGGGTAAGCAGGGTAAGGCCATCACGATCGTCACGCCCGTCGACGAATTGTCGATGAGAGCAATCGAACGACTGATCGGACAACCGGTAAAACGCGTCGTACCGGACGGTTTTGGTGGCGTGCAGGCGGCTGTCTCCGGCACACGCAAACCGTTCGTGCCTTTTGGGCGCGCTTCCAGGAGCGGCGTCCGTTCTTTTAGGCCGCAGCGCGGGCGCTAATTTCGCTAGCGTCGCAGTTTTGTAATTTCTCTGTGCAATCGCACTATTCTCTCGGGGTCTGTGTTTAGATAGACGCAGAGCACACTAGGACGCAGTCAGTTCCGCGGGCGGTACTAACTGTGTCCAACCACGTTCTGACTCTGAGCTTTGTTCAAGGAAGGGTGTTGATTGAATTTGCAAAACCAGGCTGAAGTCACAGCGGTGAGAAGATCTGCTGTTAATTGGGGTACAGGCATTTTTCTCATTATTGCGCATCTTGCTGCCGTCGCCGCTCTCTTTTTCTGGAGTTGGCCGGCGGTGATTACGGCGATCGTTCTTTACTGGGTGGGTGGAAGTCTTGGTATCGGCATGGGCTGGCACAGGCTGCTCACTCATCGCGGTTACAAAGTACCGAAAGCGGTTGAATATTTTCTTGTGACCTGCGGGACCGTGGCCCTCGAGGGTGGACCCATTCAATGGGTCGTGACGCACCGCATACACCACGCACACACAGACAAAGCAGGCGATCCGCACACGCCCCGCGATGGCGGCTGGTGGGCACACGTTGGCTGGATATTGTGGGGCACAGCACAGAATCACAGCGAGAGCACCTTCGCGCGCTATGCCCCTGATTTGATCAAAGATCGCTACTACCGTTGGCTCAATACGTACTACTATGTTCCTCTAGCAGTATTGAGCGTGCTACTGCTTGTATTCGGCGGTTGGGCCGTATTGCTATGGGGAGTTTTTCTGCGTCTGACGCTGGCTCTTCATTCGACCTGGCTCGTCAATTCGGCCACGCACCTGTGGGGTAGGACCAGATTTCAAACTGGTGACGATTCGCGTAATAGCTGGTGGGTGGCCCTCCTGACATTCGGAGAAGGATGGCACAATAACCATCACGCGCACCCAACATCGGCCCGTCATGGTTTGCGTTGGTACGAAATCGATCTAAACTGGCTCGGTATTCGAGCACTGCAACTCTTTGGATTAGCCCATAGCATCAAGCGCCTTAGATTCAATCGCGCTTCCTCCGCGTGGCAGCTGGTGCGTGGTCCTGTGAGATCCGAACGCTAATGAAGATCCTACTCTATAACCCGGACAACGGTGTGACGCGGAACTTCATGCCTCACCTCTGGATGTTTCTCCTGCAAGCTCTCACGCCGCCGGGCCATGAGGTATTACTTATAGACGGCAACGCGCGCGCAATGAATGAGGAAGACCTCGTCCGTTTCGTTCGCGAACAAGATGTCAAACTGGTGGGCATCGGCGCGATGACGAGGATGATAGCCAAGGCCTATCGCATGGCTGATGCCATTCGCGATGCGGGTGTACCGGTTGTAATGGGTGGACCTCATGTGACGGAAGTTCCAGACGAGGCGCTCGGGCGAGATGGCGGGCCGCGTCACGCTGATGCCGTTGCTCTTGGTGAAGCCGACGAAACCTGGCCGGAGATAGTTACGGATGCAGCCGCTGGCAGACTCAAGGAAATCTATGCGCCATTAGACGACAACGGTAAAGATCGAAAACCCAGCCTTCAACCGTATCCATCAATTCCCTGGCGCACAATGGATTTGGACCAGTTCAATCTGATCCCTAAATTCGTCGCGCCAGTGCTCAGACGACATGGAACCGGCTGGGGAACATTTCGACTAATTCCGATTGAATCCGGTCGAGGTTGTCCGTACGGCTGCGAGTTCTGCACTGTGACTGGCTTTTTCGGCGACTCAATAAGATTCCGTTCAAACGAAAGCGTTGTCAGTGAGTTGCTGCAACTGAAGGCTCGGGCTGCGAATGAGCGCGGCCAAATTGCCGTCTTCTTCATCGACGACAATTTCGCTATCAATATAAAGCGCACCAAATCATTGTTGCGCGACATCATCGCTGCCGGCGCGCAAATGAATTGGATTGCACAGATCAGCGCTAATCTGTTGCGAGACGAGGAACTCGTCGATCTGATTGCAGCTTCGGGAGGCAAGTGGATATTCATCGGGATGGAGTCAATCGACTCGACGAATCTCGCTGATGTGAACAAGGGTTTCAATAAGCCCGCCGAGTACGCCGCAGTCCTGGACAGACTTGCCAAGCGCCACATTCATGCGATCACCTCATTCATCTTTGGGATGGATAACGATACACCAGGTACGGCAGAACGGACGCTTCAGCAAATTCGTAGTTGGCCGCCGGGATTGCCTGTCTTTGGAACTCTAACGCCCTTCCCCTCAACTCCGCTTTACAAGAGACTTGAAGTTGCCGGGCGGCTCACACGGCCCAAGCACTGGTTGGATTTCCGGGCTTTCACCATGGCCCATACGCCTTTGAAGATGAGCATCGAGCAGACTCAAACAGAGGTCCATCACGCGTGGGCGGATTCCTACAGCCCCGCGGGCATTGCCAGTGCCATTAATTCGATCAGCGACCAGCCCGTCGGACAACGCGCAACCATACTGATTGCGCGCCTTTGTTTTCGTGGCATCTACTTTCCGCAGATGGGTAAATGGGCGTGGACAAAGGTGATCGCTCAGAACTGGCAGACCATCTACAGTCTCGCAAAAGAAGGCATGCTCGCCCGTCGTGCCGTCCGCAAGGTCCAAAAGGTTCGAGCAATCCCGTCGTCAGCGGTCTAACAAACGTATTCGGCGGTTATGCCTTTTGTGCCTTTTGGTGGCGCCGTATCGGCTGAATTTGAACGGTGGGTTTTTCACCGAGAACGTGCTGCCGGTAGAGACGCGCCATCTCTTCACGCGCGGTCTTCGGGATATTCATAGAGTCGAGATCAGTCTGGGCGGGCGCATCAACTGCATTTGCGTCGAGCGCGAGAGAATGCTCTGTTGACGGCAGCGGCACGCTCTTGCCGGCCGCAAAAATCTCGTGACGACCGTAGGTTTCATACCACTTCGCCAACGTCGCGGTGAGGTGCATTTTTTCAACGATTTGGCGCCAACCAACTCCGGTGTTGTATGCGCAGAACGAGATCTCGCCTTCCTGAGTTGCGTAGGGAATGATGCACATTTCAGTGCGTCGAAAATCGTAATTGAATAAGTCCTGGAACCACATACCAGCGATGAAGAGGAAGTTCCAGCGATCTGTCCGGCGCCGAGCAATCCGCTGCCTCGCCGTTTCGATTTGCACCACCTCATTCATTTGCTTTCCGCTTCCGCCGAACTTCTTTTTGAACTTACCAAGCAGATCAACGAGCCTGAAATCTTTCGGCGACTGCAAGGGATCGTAGTTTCGCAGCAGCGCGAGCGTCATACCAACGATCGAGAGGAACGGTCCCCGAGCGGCATCGTTTATTTTTTGAAGATCTCTCGCGAATTGTTCGGCGCGAAGAAATGCTGTCATCGGCACGGCTTCTTTTGTGAACTTATCGACCATCACTGCCATGCCGGTGCCGCAGTTTGGATGACAACCGCATGCAAGTTGTCCCCACTGCGATTCAGGGCCATGCACCAGATCGGCCCAATCCGAGAACGTTGACATAAAGGAAATCGGAAACCAGTCTCGCACCGGCTCGCCGATGCCCGTCTGTTGTTTGACGTCATGGGCCAGGTGCGACAAGGTGTAGCGCTGCGCGTGCCGGCGGTCCTCGGAAATCGCTTCGTCGCGACCTGAGAATGAGACAGGTTGAAACGCAAGGAGCGTAATCTTCTTCGGGTTATCAAGTGCAAACTGAATCACCCGCCCGACTTGCTCGTTGTTGACGCCGTTTACGATCGTGATCACCGGCACAATCCCAACGCCGGCATTGAACAGGTTCTCGATGGCCTGGAGTTTGACGTCGAACAGGTTGCCGACACCACGATGGGAATTTGGACCATTGCCGATGCCGTCGAACTGAAGGTATGCATAACGCAGGCCCGCTTCAGCAGCCGTCCGCGCCAGTTCAGGATGCTTTGCGAATTCAATTCCATTGGTCGCGACCTGTATAACCTTATAGCCGGCTTGGCGCGCGTACCGTATAGCATCGATGAAATGGGGCGAAAGCGTCGGCTCACCACCTGAGAACTGAACGGATAACTGGCGCCGCGGTCTGATGGAAATTGCGTTATCGAGTAACTGCTTGATGTCGCTCCAATCCAACTCGTGTACAAAACCGATTTGATTTGCGTCCATGAAGCACGGGTCGCACATCATGTTGCAGCGGTTCGTCAGATCGATCGTCAAAACGGAGCCGCGGCCATACTGGATCGAGCTGCTGCCGTGATTGTGAAGCTCGTCGTCACGATGTGCTTTAATGTCGCGTCCTGGAAACGACACTTCCAGATGACGCGAGAATGCCGGATCGATAGAAACCACATCCTCGAAGTGGCCATGCGTTTTGCAATCTTTGACCATCAGGATCCGGCCTTCACGTTCGATGATGGTAGCTTTGATCTCGCCGACCTTGTCGGTCTGCAATACGGTCAGATCTTTCTTACCATCAAGAATTTCTTCGCGTGCCTCGCGCACGCACACCGGGCAGAGCGAGTCGGTTTGACGAGGCCATCCGAGTGGCGGCTTGGTTTTTTGCCACGATTTCAGCAGTGGCTTATCAGACCAACGCGGCGTGAACGAAGGGTTGGGCCTAATGCGATTGATTCGACTGAAGGCAAACCAGGCGGCATTCGCACCAACAGTCAATCCCTTCTCAACATATTTGCCGTAGGCGTGCATAATCTGCGTTAGTGTAAAGCGCGAGGTCAGGCGCTATTCTACGCTCGAATCAGTCTTTTTCAAGATATTTCAGATAATGGTAGTGGTTCGGTTTTGGCAAATACGCCGAAGGCGTTCGCTAATTTCAGCCCAGGGTCCGAGCGAAGCGAGAACCCTGGGTACGTATACAAAAACGGTATCAAACCCTGTAAGGGTTTGATGGTTGGCGAACCCTTACAGAGTCTGTCGGAAAAATACCTTCGGACTGATCGTCAAAAAATTTCTTGCGCGTATTTGCCTTGTAACGAGTTTTTCGATGACGACGAATGATTTTTCATTCCCTGTTTTTTGCGAATTTTGAT
>DATNFX010000163.1:0-8553 GCA_035606195.1 Pyrinomonadaceae bacterium | reverse complement strand
AGATTCAGCAAATGAATCAGCATTGTGTGGCGCGATGATGAACTCCTGGAAATCAACGGTGTTGTCAGCGTGCCGGCCACCGTTTATGACATTCATGCATGGCACAGGAAGCAATAACACGTCGATGCCGCCAAGGTAACTGTACAAGGGAACGTCAAGACTGTTGGCGGCAGCGCGCGCCACTGCTAATGACACAGCGAGGATCGCATTCGCTCCCAAATTTGATTTGTTCGATGTGCCGTCAAGCTCAAGCATCCGCAGGTCGATACGGCGTTGTTCGGTAACTACTGCGCCTGCGATCTCCGGACCAATCTTGTCATTGATATTGGCAACTGCCTGCAATACACCTTTGCCACCATACCGGCTGGGGTCACCATCTCTGAGTTCGACGGCTTCTTTTTCTCCAGTTGATGCTCCCGAAGGCACGAGTGCCGAACCCGTGGTTCCATCTTCAAGGACTACGCTGGCCTCAACTGTCGGGTTGCCGCGGGAATCTAATACTTCCGCCGCACTGATTCTGCGAATCCGCATAGTGGTATGTCCTCCATCAGCACACGAACGGTTTGAGCGTTCAAGCAAACGACGCCCGGTAATTCCCTGCCCTCGAGAAACTCCAACGAAGCACCGCCCCCTGTTGAAATATGCGAGATGCGTGCGGCAACGCCTGCTCGCTCTACGGCCGAGGCCGAATCGCCGCCTCCAACGATCGTGGTCGCATGCTCCAACTGCGCCAGCACGTGGGCCATGGCAAAGGTGCCGGCGGAGAAAGGCTCCATCTCAAACACGCCCATAGGCCCATTCCAAACCACAGTTCGCGCAGTGCTCAGATACTGTGAGAAAAGCTCAACAGTCTTCGGTCCGATATCGAGGATGCGCCAACCCTCGGGAACCGCATTCACACCAACCGAGCGCGTCTGCGCTTTCTCATCAAAGCTATCCGCTACCTCGACGTCCACCGGCAGGATCAGGTTCTGCCCGCTATCACGCAGCAAGCGTTGAGCGACGTCAATCTTGTCGTTCTCCACGAGTGACTCGCCGACGTCATAACCCTGCGCTTTGAGAAACGTGTTCGCCATGCCGCCGCCGATAAGCAGCCAATCGACTCTCGCTAACAGATTGGCAATCACGCCGATCTTGTCTGACACTTTCGCGCCACCGAGCAGCGAAACGAATGGTCGAGATGGAGCAGCAAGCACCTCGCCCAGGAACGTGAGTTCCTTCTCCATTAAGAAGCCGGCGACTGCGGGCAGATAAGCTGTGACACCAACTGTCGAAGCGTGCGCGCGATGAGCTGAACCGAACGCGTCGTTCACATACACTTCCGCCAACGAGGCCAGCGCTTGCGCAAACTTTGGATCATTGGCTTCTTCCTCGGCATGGAATCGCAGGTTTTCCAGGAGCAGGACATCGCCCCGTGGTACTGCCGCCGCCATTCGCTCAACGTCTGGTCCAATGCAGTCGGGAGCCATTTGCACCCGGCAATCCAACAGCTGAGCAAGTCGTTCAGCCACTGGTTTGAGACTGTACCTTGCGTCAGCTTTTCCTTTGGGCCGGCCGAGATGAGAACACACAATTGGGATCGCGTTGTTCGCAAGCACGTACTGGGTCGTCGGCAAAGCAGCGACGATGCGAGTGTCGTCACCGACCTCGCCTTTCTCCAACGGTACATTCAAGTCCGCACGTATCAGAACACGTTTACCCGTGATATCAATGTCGGCAATTGTCTGTTTGTTCATGCTGCCTTTGTCTCCGGGAAATGTTCCTTTATGTAGGAAGTGTCCTTCATGGCCACATACGAGATCAGATCCGCCACGCGCATTGAGTAGCCCCACTCGTTGTCGTACCACGCGATCACTTTCGCCATGTTGCCGCCGATGACAAGCGTGTCGAGCGCACTGAAAATCGAGGAGTGCGCATCGCCGACGAGGTCACTCGAAACCAAAGGATCTTCGTTGTACTCCAGGATGCCTTTCATCTTGCCTTCCGCGTATTCCCTCATTGCGCCGTTGATCTCTTCGACCGTGGCATCTCGTGAAAGCAGCGCAGTGAAGTCGATAACTGAAACCGTGGGCGTGGGCACACGGAAAGCCATGCCTGTGAACTTGCCTTTCAGTTGCGGGATTACGAGACCCACGGCTTTAGCGGCGCCGGTTTCCGATGGCACAATGTTCAACGCCGCGGCTCGTGCATCCCGCGGATCTTCCGTCTCAAGATCAAGAAGCCGCTGCGAGTTCGTGTAGGAATGAACGGTCGTTAAGATTCCTTTTTCGATTCCGAACTTGTCGAAGAGAACTTTTGCGACGGGCGCCAGGCCATTCGTCGTGCAGGAAGCGTTCGAGATTATGTGGTGCCGCGCCGGATCGTACATCTCCTCATTAACACCCAGCACAACCGTCAGATCCTCATCTTTGGCGGGCGCCGTGATGATCACTTTTTTCGTGCCGGCATCGAGGTGCAGTTGCGCCTTCTCTCGTTTCCGAAAGAGGCCGGTTGATTCAATAACGATATCCACGCCGAGCTTGGCCCACGGCAGACGCGCCGGATCGCGCTCGGCCAGAATCTTCACCTCGTCGCCACTGGCCACGAAACCGTCTTCGCGAGCGACAACGTCGCCCGGAAACTTTCCGTACGTCGAGTCATACTTCAACAGGTGAGCCATGATGTTAATGCGGCCAATATCATTCACGGCAACCACATCGATCGCCTCGTCATAACGCTCACGTATGGCTCGGTAAACTTGCCGGCCAATTCGGCCAAAACCATTAATGCCAATTCGGATAGCCATTCTTTACTCCTTTTGTCACTTCATTGATTCTGATTGTCTTAAGCCTCGATAACGGCGGATCAGATTGTTTGTAGAGCTGTCATGATCGAGTGCGGGCTCTGTCGTGCTCTCCAGTTCCGGGATAATGCGTTGCGCCAGAACCTTGCCCAACTCAACGCCCCACTGATCGAATGAATCGAGATTCCAGATCACGCCTTGCGTGAAGACGTAATGTTCGTAAAGCGCCACAAGTTTTCCCAAAGTCGCGGGTGTAAGGCGTCCAGCGAGGATCACGTTCGACGGCCTGTTGCCCTCAAACACCCGGTGTGGAACCAACCAGTCGGGTGTGCCGTCCGCTCTTACTTCTTCCGCTGATTTACCGAACGCCAATGCTGCCGCCTGCGCAAACACATTCGCCAAAAGTACGTCGTGGTGAGAGTCAAGCTCATTTAGTGAGAGTGCGAACGCGATGAAATCACACGGGATGAGCCTCGTTCCCTGATGTATCAATTGATAGAACGAGTGTTGCCCGTTTGTGCCCGGCTCGCCCCAATAAATCGGACAGGTCTCATATTCCACGACGCCGTTTTCAAGGGTGACTCGCTTACCGTTACTCTCCATCGTCAACTGCTGCAAGTAAGCCGGAAAGCGCTTCAGGTATTGTTCGTAAGGCAGGACCGCTATAGTGTGAGCGCCCCCGAAATTGACGTACCAGATGCTGAGCAAGGCCATGAGAACGGGAAGATTCTTTTCGAAGGGCGCGGTGCGAAAATGCTCGTCCATCTCATGGAAGCCCGCGAGCATGCCGCGAAAGTTCTCCGCTCCGATGGCCAGCATGGTCGAGAGCCCAATCGCCGACTCCATCGAATAACGTCCACCGACCCAGTCCCAGAACCCGAACATATTCGCCGGGTCGATGCCGAATTCAGCGACTCTCTTCGCATCGGTCGAGACCGCTACAAAATGGCGTTCAACGGCCTTCGCGTCTCCCAGGCACGTTACTAACCATTCACGAGCCGAGTTTGCGTTCGTCATCGTTTCGATCGTAGTGAAGGTCTTCGACGAGACAATGAAGAGTGTCTCTGCAGGATCGAGGTCGCGGAGAGCTTCGACAAGATCTGTGCTGTCGACGTTTGAAACGAACCTGAAATTAATCGATCGGGTGGCGTAGTACTTAAGCGCCTCGTAGGCCATCACCGGTCCAAGATCCGAGCCGCCGATACCAATGTTGACTACGTTGCGAATCCGTTTACCTGTGTGCCCTCTCCACGCACCGCTGCGCACCCGCTCGCTAAATTCGGCCATCCTGTCGAGCACTGCGTGAACGTCAGCAACCACATCTGTGCCGTCCACTACAACGGATTCGGATCGCGGCATTCGCAACGCCACGTGCAACACAGCTCGCCGCTCCGTGACGTTGATCCTATCGCCGCGAAACATCGCTTCGATTCGCGACTCAAGGCCGCACTCTCTCCCTAATTGGCAGAGGAGCGAAACCGTTTCGTCGGTGATTCGGTTCTTGGAGTAATCGAGGAATAATCCGGCAGCTTCGAGGGTAAAGCGCTCGCCTCGTTTCGGATCATCCGCGAACAAAGTTCGCAGATGCACGTTGCGCATACTCTCGTAATGCGTTGCAAGCGCCTTCCAACTTTGCCGGTTGGTCAGTTTCACATGGCTCGCCTTAGTCATGGATTACACTCCTCACTAAAACGGCCAGCGCCACTCGACAATGTCGGGCCGGTCGATCCCGACCTCGTGTGCATATCGCTTACACGCGAGCTGCTCATTCCTGAATTTCTCTTTCGCGTGCGCGCCCATTGTTTTCAATTTAGGAACTCGGTCGATGACATCGATTGCGAGTGTGAAACGGTCAACCTCGTTGTTGATTGCCAACTCCATCGGTGTGTTGATGTTGCCGCGTTCCTTGTAGCCCCGCACGTGCAGGTTTCGATGATTCGTCCGTGTGTAGGCGAGCCGGTGTATGAGCCACGGGTAGCCATGGAAGTTGAATACGATCGGCTTGTCCGTAGTAAACAAGCTGTCGAAATCCCGGTCACTAAGTGCGTGCGGGTGCTCTCTCTCCGCTTGCAGCTTGAACAGGTCAACCACATTCACAAAGCGGATTTTCAGATCGGGAAATTCACTTCGGAGAAGCGCGGTCGCCGCGAGGGCTTCCTGCGTCGGGATATCTCCCGCGCAAGCCATCACTACATCCGGTTCGTGTCCCTGGTCGTTGCTGGCCCAGCCCCAGATACTCGCGCCCCTCGTGCAGTGTGTGATCGCTTCATCCATCGTCAGGTACTGAAGGTGCGGTTGCTTATCGCTGACGATCACGTTGATGTAGTTCTCGGTGCGCAGACAATGATCCGCGACAGACAACAAGCAGTTCGCATCAGGCGGCAGATAGATGCGAGTCACTTCGGCGCGTTTGTTCACCACGACGTCGAGGAAGCCAGGGTCCTGATGCGTGAAGCCATTATGATCCTGGCGCCACACAGTGGATGTAATCAGCAGGTTGAGCGAGGCGATTTCCTCGCGCCATGAAAACTGATTACAGATCGACAACCACTTCGCGTGTTGATTGAACATCGAGTCAATCACGTGAGCGAATGCTTCATAGGTTGAAAGAAAGCCGTGCCGGCCTGTAAGCAGATAGCCTTCGAGCATGCCTTCCATCGTATGCTCGCTCAGCATTTCAATGACTCTGCCGTCGCTGGCGAGCTCACCGCCATCAGCGTCCTCCGGAAACTGCTCGTCGATCCAAAACTTCTTGGTTACTTGATAGAGCGCATCGAGCCTATTCGAAGTCGTCTCATCGGGACCAAAAACACGAAACGAGTTCATGTTCGTTTTCATCACGTCGCGCAGAAACGTGCCGAAGGGCGACACATTGCCTGTTTCGGTCTGCCCTGGCTTGTCGAACTTAGTCGCGTAATCACGGAAGTCCGGCATTCGGAGATTCTTCTTCAGCAATCCGCCGTTGGCGTGCGGGTTTGCGCCCATGCGTCGGGTCCCGGTTGGCGCGAGCTCACGGATTTCCGGAATAACGGTCCCGTTGGAGTCGAACAACTCTTCGGGTTTGTAGCTGTGGAGCCAGTCTTCGAGCAGCTTGAGATGCGCTGGATTTGTTCTCACATCCGCTACCGGCACTTGATGTGCTCGCCAAAAGCCTTCGAGCTTGTGACCGTCGACATCGGCCGGTGAGGTCCAACCTTTGGGGCTGCGCAGAACGATCATGGGCCAGCGAGGCCGAGTGGCTGTACCAGACTCGCGAGCTTCGCGTTGAATCGATCGAATGCACTGCATGCATTCGTCCAGCGTCGCCGCCATGGCCTGATGCATCGATTCAGGATCAGAACCCTCGACAAAGTAAGGCGTGTAGCCGTAGCCCTTGAACAGATCCTCGAGTTCCTGATGGCTTATTCGCGCCAGCAGAGTCGGATTATTAATCTTGTAGCCGTTGAGATTCAGGATGGGCAGTACGGCTCCGTCCCGAATTGGATTGAGAAATTTGTTGATGTGCCACGAAGTGGCGAGTGGACCTGTTTCCGCTTCGCCATCGCCTACGACTGCCGCGACTATTAAATCCGGGTTATCGAACGCGGCCCCGCAAGCGTGCGACAAAACATAGCCCAGCTCGCCACCTTCATGGATCGACCCCGGCGTTTCGGGAGTGCAATGACTGCCGATGCCACCGGGAAACGAAAACTCTTTGAAAAAACGCTTCAAGCCATCAATGTCCTGGCTCTTCTCGGGATAGATCTCCGAATAAGCTCCCTCCATGTAAACCGGCCCCAGCACGCCGGGCGCGCCATGACCCGGACCCGCCATATAAATCATGTCGAGGTCGTTCAGCTTTATGACGCGATTCAGATGCGTATATATAAAGGAGAGGGCGGGACTAGTGCCCCAATGTCCAAGCATCCGTGGTTTGATGTGCTCTGCCTTCAGTTCTTCGCGCAAGAGCGGGTTATCCTGAAGATAGATCATCCCCAGCGCAAGGTAGTTCGCAGCGCGCCAGAACGCGTGCAACTTCCTCAATTCTTCGTTGCTCAACGGCGCGCCTTTTACTGTCGAACGCGCGACTCCGTAACTTGTTAACTCACCCACAGAAGCTTTGGTCGCAACCATAATTCCTCCTAAATGCCTTTCGTTTCTCTGCTACGCTGCCTTCACCACTGGCTCGCGCTTCGCAGCAATCACTGCCATCAAGCTGTTCCATGACTTCTCGAATGCCTTTGTTCCTTCTTCTTGCAGCCGCTCAGCCAGTGCATCGACGTCGATTCCGGCTGCGCTGAACTCCACTAACACCCGTTCGCAATCGCCGCCATCTACCGCCATAGTTGAAGTCGGTTGTGTTTCTTCGGCGAGTACCTGCAAGGTGGCTTCCGGCATCGTGTCAACCGTGAACGGCGCCGCGAGAGCCTTGACGTACAGAGCCGGCGAAGCTTGTGGATCTTTGACTCCGGTGCTGGCCCAGAGAAGACGCTGCGGCCACGCGCCGGCGTTATAGAGGCGAGTCGAGCGCGGCGAAGTAAGTAACTCGCGCGCTGCCTTGTATGTGCGTAACGCGACAGCGATCCCAAGTTTGTTTCGCAGTTCGGCAGGCGCTTTGTCCTTCACGGCTGCGTCCCAGCGACTGATGAATACTGACGCCACCGAACCGACATTGGCTTTAAGACCGGCGTCGATTCGTCTCTCGATTCCGCGCAGAAACGCTTCAGCCGCCGCTAAATACTGCTTAGCCGAAAACAGAAGCGTTACGTTAACGGGGACACCGGCAAAGATGGCCTCTTCGATCGCCGGCAATCCTTCCTTCGTACCGGGGATCTTGATGAAGACGTTCGGACGGCAGGCCCTGGCAAACAAGTCTTTCGCCGCAGCAACAGTGGCGGCTGTGTTGTGCGCGAGCAGTGGCGACACCTCGAGCGATACCCAACCATCGACGCCGTTCGTCTGCTCATAGATCGGACGAAACAGATCAGCGGCGCGAATGAGATCTGCTAACGCGAGTTCAAAGAAGATCTGCTCCTCACATTTACCTTCCTTCAGTTTGCCGCGAATATCCCGGTCGTATGCGGTGCTATTTTTGATCGCTTGTTCGAAGATCGTCGGATTGGAAGTAAGTCCGGTGACGGACAAGTCGCGGATATATCGTTTCAGTGTTCCCTGGTCGAGCAGGTCGCGGGTAATGTTGTCGAGCCACAGACTCTGGCCCAGGTTATGTAAGAGAGTGGTGGCGTGCTGGTTACTTCCGCACTGGGTCACCTCGATTTTAGTTATGCTCATCATGGCTCCTTTTCGAGGCAGCGCGTCCGGACGCAAGCAGGCGTGTGGATTCGCGCTCAGCGGGAATCGTAAGCAGGGCCGTCGCGAGCGCGCTGCCGCTCATTCGCCTTGAAAAAATCATTTCCGTAGTTCTCGTCATTTCCTACGTGTGCCGTGTAGGGCAATAGACGTTCCAGCGAATTCTGGTGAATTCCGGCACCTATTAAGTTTTTCGATTCGTGATTTCATGATCTGTTCGTGAAAAAACGAATGAGAACATTTCACGCAAAGCCGCAAAGCGCTGCCACGTTTCAAGGTTTGTTTTGCGCCCTTTGGGTCTTGGCGTGAGAAGTATTTTTTGAAGACTACAGTGGCGACCGCAGTTACGCCGCCGGTGAACTTGCCCCTTACTCCGCGACAGGTGAGATGAGTTGGTAGAGTGGCCCTCTCCCGACCGGTTCCGGCGGGAGAGGGCCTCAGAGAGGGCCTCAGGTACAACGGTCTGCGGAGCAGTCGGCGGC
>DATNFX010000162.1:0-5948 GCA_035606195.1 Pyrinomonadaceae bacterium | reverse complement strand
CCACTCAGTATTCGGTATCAGTGCCGGCGGGTACAAAATCAGCGATTGGTGGAACGCTCAGTAGCGAGAAGTCCTGGACGTTCACGACGCCCGCCCCGAAAGTAAAGACAACATACCCGTACGCCAACGATCCACGACCCTTGGATTCGCTGATGTTTGTCGAGTTTGACCAGCGAATCGATCCGGCGGCAGTGTTGAAAACAATCACACTATCGACGACCGGAAATACTCAGCTGCCCTTGCGGCTTGCAACCAAAGAAGAGATTGAAGCCGATTGGTATGTGAAAGATTTAGTAAAGGCCGCCCAGAAAGATCGTTGGCTTGCGTTTCGCGCAATCGATAGTAATGGCGACACGAAAAATGCCTTGCCGATAAACACCTACATGACGGTCAGAATCGGACCGGGAACGCCGTCAATCGAAGGACCACGTACAACCAGCACTAAGCAGGAGTTTTACTTTTACACGTACGGTCCGTTCCACATTACGCAGTCTCTGTGCGGTTACCTCGGCAGATGCAAACCGAACGATCCGTGGCGAATTGAGTTCAACAATCCAATCGCGCTGCCTGGCTTCGAGGAATCCCAGGTGCGGATTGAGCCCGCAATGGATGGGCTCAGGCGAACTGTCTCCGGCAACACGCTCGTCATCGACGGACTTAAAAAGCCGGATACAACTTTCAGAGTCACTCTCGACAAATCTCTCGCTGATAGTTTTGGCCAAAAGCTCGGCAAAGACGAAACCTTGGAATTCAAAGTTGGACCTGCTGATCCATTCATCTGGCTGTCAGGCAATGGCTTTGTCGTGCTCGATCCGGATGGTCCACGCCAGCTTTCGCTCTACACGACTAACTATCAAACGGTGAAGATCAACCTTTACGCCGTTGAACCCCGCGACTGGATCGACTTCCAGGTCTACCGCCAACTGCACTATCGCGGCCCTAACGATCCAGCCGCTAAGGAACTAGTACTGCCGGGGCGTTTGATCTATTCGAAACAGCTGGAGCTGAAGAAGTCGCCAAACGACATGATCGAGACTCAGATCGACTTGACGCCGGCATTCAAGGACGGTTTCGGGCAGGCGGTCGTTGCAGTCGAGTCAATCAACCCAACCACCGACTACGCTCACAATCCGCTTTTGTGCTGGGCGCAATCGACGAAGATCGGGCTCGATGCTTTTGTCGATAACAAGCAGTTGATCGGTTGGGCCAATTCGCTTGTCGATGGAGCACCGCTGGGTGACGTGAAGATGGAAATCCTTCCCACGAGTGTTACCGGCACGACCGGCACTGACGGACTCGCTAATCTTCCCTTGAAAGTGGCGCCGGACGCCAACATGAGCGTTCTGGTTGCGCGCCGTGGTAACGACGTGGCGATTCTTCCGGAGCAGCCAGACATTTGGTGGAGTGAGGGAACATGGCATAAGCGGCCGCAGAAAGATGCATTGGTTTGGTATGTCTTTGACGATCGAAAGCTCTACCGGCCTGGAGAAGAGGTGCACATCAAAGGCTGGATCCGTCGTATGGGCACCGGGGTTGGCGGCGATGTTGGTCCATTGAACGGCGCGATCAAAACACTGAGCTATGTAGTTCAGGATGAGCGTGAAACTGAAATCACGAAAGGAGTGCTAACTCCCAACGCTTTCGGCGGGTTCGACACAGCATTCAAACTTCCCGACAACATGAATCTCGGCAACGCGTCGGTGAAGTTTGAAATCACTGACTCGGCCTTCGTAGACGCGGATTACACTCATACTTTTCAAGTGCAGGAATTTCGGCGGCCGGAATTTGGAGTAACCGCAAAAAACGAGACTGAGGGCCCGCTGTTTGTAGGCGCCCACGCTGAGGTGTCAGTAAAGGCGACGTATTTTGCCGGCGGTGGTCTGACAGATACAGAAGTGAAATGGGGCGTTCGCTCAACTCCGACGACCTTCACGCCTCCAAATCGCGGAGATTACACGTTTGGAAAATGGATTCCGTGGTGGCGTAGTGAAAGTGAGAGCGGCGAAACACGCACCAGTAATTTCACTGGCCGCACTGACACAAGCGGCAAGCACCGGCTGCGCATCGACTTTGATTCGGTTAACCCGCCGCGGCCTTCAACGCTCGAAGCAGAGGCCACCGTTCAGGATGTGAACCGGCAAACCTGGTCCGCGAAAACAACGCTACTGGTCCATCCTGCGAATCTGTACGTTGGCCTGAAAAGCGACAAGTTATTTGTGCAGCCGGGTGAGCCGTTGGTCGTGCAGTCAATCGTGACTGATCTCGACGGCAAAGCGATCGCGAATCGTGAAGTAAAGATGCATGCCGTCCTGATGGATTGGAAGCAAGTCGAAGGAGTATTCAAAGAGGTTGAGTCGAATCCGCAGGACTGTATCATCCAATCAACCAACGATGCCGCGACGTGCACGTTCAAAGCGAACGAAGGCGGCAGGTATCGCGTGGTGGCAGCAATTCACGACGACGAGGATCGCGCGAATGAAAGCGAGCTGAGTTTGTGGGTGGCCGGCGGCAAGCTACCTTCCAATGGTAAGGTCGAAGAGGAGACGGTCGACCTGATTCCGGATCGCAAGGAATACAAGGACGGCGAGACAGCGCAGATCCTTGTGCAAGCCCCTTTCTATCCAGCTGAGGCGGCGATGACTGTGCGACGTTCCGGAATCGTGAAGGTCACGCGCTTCCGTATCGATGGACCAACCTACACTCTGCGACTTCCAATTGAAGATGCCTGGACGCCGAACGTTCACGTGCAGGTTGATCTGGTTGGCACAGAGCCTCGCGCGGTACTGCAAACGGCTGCCGCGGCGGAAAGTCGCCGGCCTGCGTTCGCAAGTGGAGAGATCAACCTCTCGATTCCGCCTCTCTCAAGAAAGCTGAATGTCGTAGTGACACCTCGCGACAAGACTCTTGAACCTGCTGCTAACACGGTGGTGAATGTTGAGGTCAAAGATGCAGCCGGCAAGCCGGTGGCCAGGAGCGAAGTTGCAGTGGTCGTGGTGGATGAGGCCGTGTTGGCGCTGACAGGTTATGACCTCTCCGATCCGCTTGCGGTTTTTTATAGCGAACGCCCAACTAACACTGAGGACTATCACTCACGAGCACATCTTGAACTTTCAGACGTTGGCGTGGGCTTCGGGTACGGTCCCGGACAAGGAGGCGCAGGTGGTGGCGGAGTGATGGAGACGGTGATCATGTCGGCAGCGGCTGAGTCTTATAGTGTAACAGTCCGGTCAGTCAGCAATCTCGTCATTGATGGACTAAACGAGAACTCAGACAAAATCGCACTGCGCGCGAACTTCAACGCGCTTGCCGTTTTTGCGCCAGCCGTGCGAACCGACCTCAATGGTCGCGCACAGGTGCAAGTCAAGCTGCCTGATAATCTGACGCGTTATCGAGTGATGGCGGTGGCAGTTGCCGGTGGCACTCAGTTTGGCCTCGATGAATCTGCAATTACCGCGCGGCTGCCGTTGATGGCACGGCCGTCCGCGCCGCGCTTTTTGAACTTCGGTGATCGATTCGAGTTACCCATTGTGGTGCAGAACCAAACTAACGCGCCGCTGCCGGTTGATGTCGCCGTGCGGGCTACGAATGCTGCGTTGGTCCACACAGGTGCGAGCCACTCGAATATCGCCGGTCGCCGCGTCACTGTGCCTGCGAACGATCGAGTCGAGGTGCGCATTCCTGTAGCGGCAATCAAAGCCGGCATTGCTCGCTTCCAGATTGGCGCGGTGTCAGGACGTTCATCTGACGCTGCTGAGATCAAATTGCCTGTGTGGACACCGGCTACTACGGAAGCGTTCGCAACCTACGGCGAAATCGATACAGGCGCGATCAATCAACCGGTTAAGGCGCCTGCAGACGTCTTTCCGCAGTTTGGCGGGTTGGTAATTGAAACGTCGTCAACACAGTTGCAGGAGTTGACGGATGCGGTCATTTATCTGACCAATTACCCTTACGAATGTTCTGAACAATTGGCGTCGCGCATCATCACGATCACTGCACTGCGCGATGTCCTTACGGCTTTCAAGGCGAAAGATCTCCCGTCGCCGCAAGCGATGGAAGCGGCGGTGAAACGCGATTTGAAAACCTTACGGGGAATGCAAACCGAGGACGGTGGTTTTGGTTTCTGGGGAGCCATGAATCGATCGTGGCCCTATCTGAGTATTCACGTGGCGCACGCGTTGGCGCGGGCAAGGCAGGAAAAGTACTCAGTGCCGGATGAGATGTTTGACAAAGCGAAGGAGTACCTGACCGAGATCGAATCACACATTCCTTCTGATTATCCTACTGAGACAAAGTGGGCCATACGCGCTTATGCGATCTACGTGCGCGCACAGATGGGAGACCGCGACGTCAAACGAGCGCGAGATCTGATAACAGAGGGTGGCGTGGACGCGCTCTCGATGGAGTCGGTCGGCTGGTTACTGTCGGTGCTTTCAAACGACGCGAATTCCACCAACGAAGTGGCCGCGATTCGCCGGTTGCTAAACAATCGTGTCACCGAAACAGCGGGTATGGCCCACTTCGTCTGTTCATACAGCGATGGTGACTACCTCGTGCTGAATTCTGACCGCCGCGCGGATGGAGTGATTCTGGAAGCACTCATCGCAGACCAACCGGCGAGTGATCTGATTCCCAAGATTGTGCGCGGACTGCTTGCGCATCGTACGCGCGGACATTGGGAGAACACGCAGGAGAACGTCTTCATTCTGCTGGCACTCAATCGCTATTTCAGAAGTTTTGAAAAGGTGACTCCGAACTTTGTAGCGCGAGCGTGGTTGGGTGAACGCTTCGCCGGACAACAGTCATTTCGCGGCCGCTCAACGGACCGGCAACAGGTGAACGTGCCGATGAGTTATCTCGTTCAGCAAGCCGAGCCAAATCTTGTGATCAGCAAGGAGGGACCAGGCCGGCTTTACTATCGCGTGAGCATGAATTACGCGCCCAGCGATCTGAACCTGAAGCCTGCAGACTACGGCTTCACGGTGGAACGCAGTTACGAAGGAGTTGACGATCCGAAAGATGTGTCGCGTGACTCAGAGGGTATGTGGCACATCAAGGCCGGCGCGCGGGTGCGAGTGCGGCTGACGATGGTTGCGGCGGCGCGGCGATATCATGTTGCTCTGGTAGATCCTTTGCCGGCCGGCTTCGAAACGCTTAATCCGACCCTCGCAACAACCGGCAGCATCCCCGGCGCTGCTCAACAAACAGGTGTGGCTGAGTACGCGGATCGATCATACGGTTACGGCTGGTGGTGGTGGAATCCGCAATGGTTCGAACATCAGAACCTGCGCGACGAACGCACTGAAGCCTTCACCTCGCTATTGTGGGAAGGCGTCTACAAGTACTCCTACGTCGCGCGCGCCACCACCCCCGGCGACTTCGTCGTTCCCCCCGCCAAAGCCGAGGAGATGTACCACCCCGAAACCTTCGGCCGCGGTAGAACCGACCGCGTCCGGATTGAGTAGCAAGTCAGCATTCCGCCTGCTCCGCGGGCTGGGTACTGGTTCAGTTTGAAAGTACGGCCGAAGGCGTTGGCTTATTTCAGCGCAGATGAGATACGCCGAAGGCGTTCGCTAATTCCAGCCCAGGGTTCGAGCGTAGCGAGAACCCTGGGGTTGTAACCCAACAATGAATTGAAACCCTGTAAGGGTTCGCCAGTCGCCTAACCCTTTGCAGGGTTTAGCGTGTATTGAATTTGATACCCAGGGTTGTCGCTTACGCTCCAACCCTGGGCTACAGTTAGCGAACGCCTTCGGCGTATTTACCCAAACTGAATCACTAGTCCGGGCTGATAATCATCAAGTCAACATTCGCCTGCTTCGCAGGCTCATGGCTCGATAATCACCTGGTCGTTCGCGTCCAGATCGAGATGGAGCGTTGAGTTGCGTAGAGTCTGCTCACGATTGAGATACGAGGCGAGGGGGGCGACGAGTTGGGATTCGATGGTG
>DATNFX010000161.1:0-5994 GCA_035606195.1 Pyrinomonadaceae bacterium | reverse complement strand
GCCGGTCGCGGTCGGGTTCGGTCGCATTCGGCCGGTAAGTGCCGGCAGGAAAGCGTCCTTTGTTTGGACCGGTAATGACGGCGTTCAAGTCTGTACTGACGATCGTGTCGACGCTGAGCATCTTTATGATGGGCTGACCTGCTTTAGGATGGCCTACCGGATACACGGCGTCGTAGTTCAAGATCGGCTGGCCGCCTGGTGTGGTGCCGGTCTGCGCCAGCTTCATGTCAGCCTGGGTGAGTTGTGAGCGATACCACTCAGCGCCTGCGGGTTCGACGTTGACGCTGCCGAATAAACCTTCGGAAAGGGTCCCGCCATTACCTTCGCCACCGGTCGTGGCAGCAGTGCTGTACATGAGATTGTTTCCTTCACGGGTGGCGTAAAGGGTGTAGACGGTCGAACCGCCCGGACCCACCAAACTTGGCGGGTTTGTACCGACGTTCGATCCATCAGAAGCGATGCTTCCGACCAGTTCCATACCATTGACATGCACTCCGGCAGAGCGCGTGGCAGGCTGGTCACTCAGAGGACTTGCTGAGAGAAGGTTTGTAAAAGTAATGCGCAGACAATCGCCGCTGTTCATGCGGAGCACTATTGGTCGCGGCCGTTTGTCGGACCGCAAACGGACGTTGCCGGCAACGATGCCCTTCAAAGGATCGATTGCTACGACATCCTTCTTGAGTGCGTAAATCATTCCGCCCGGATTTATCGTGCCGAGGCGGTTGTACATGATTACTTGATCAAGAGCGACTACATCTGCCTTGATGGTGCGTGCACAAACAGGTGTTGGAGCTGGAAGCGCAAGAGCAGTACCACCGTCTGGCACGGGTTCGATTATTTGTTGGACTTGAGCGCGGGCGCTGATGGCCGGCAACAGCAACACAACAGCCGCGAGAGTGATGAGAAAGTATAGCTTTCTCTTGTGATGATTGGGCTCAGTGTTCTTCATTGTCTTTTCCTCCGAACAAGCTCGGTAAGAATCAGTAAGCAAGTGGGCCGTTGGTCCAAGAACGTACTGTGAGCTTCGTATCCATGTGAACGGCGAGGCGGGAGAGCTACACCGTTAGATTGACTGCTTAATCCCTGGGCCACTCGTGAGAGCGGGCTCGAACGAGTTTAGTGAGGACACAGCAATAACTATTCCCCGAGAAGCGTGGTCCAATTTTGTTGGGAAATCGTGAGAAGCGAATAATGAGGCGGTTTCAGCGTGAGACGTTCACTCTGGTGAGTGGTTCATACTGAGTCATACAGCACATCCACAGATTGCGCAGATTTATAAAAACAGAATCTGCGTAATCTGTGGATGTGGATTTTTAAGCTGAGGTTGAGAGTTTTCCCGCAGACTTTTCACCGTCTCGATCGACTTTGATGCCGAACTTTTTGAGCTTGCGGTAGAACGTGGGTCGCGGGCAGCGAAGAATCTGCGCACTTCGTCTGACGTTGCCGGAAGTGCGTTCGAGTGTTTGCAGGATTGCTTCGCGCTCGATGTCGTGCAGTGGAACAAGAGGTGGAATTACGAATGAGGAATTGTTGAATCGCCTGCGTTGAAACTCTTCCGGCAGACATTCAGGCAACAATTGATCGCCCGTGCAAAAGACGACGGCACGCTCAATGACACTCTCGAGCTCACGAATGTTTCCCGGCCAATTGTAACGAAGCAGATGCGACACGGTTTCCTGTGAAAGGCTGAGAATTCTTTTGCCGTACTGCTTGTTGAAGCGTTGTAGAAAATGTGTGGCGATCAGCGGCACGTCGTCGAGGCGCTCGCGCAAGGGTGGCACCCTGAGCTTAATCGTGCTGATTCGAAAATAGAGATCGTCGCGCAGGACACCCTCTGCCAACAGCGCCGCTGTATCACGGTTTGTTGCCGAAACCAGTCGAAAATTGACGTCCAGCTCCAGCTCGTCACCCAGTCGCCGAAGCTTCCGCTCCTGCAAAACACGCAGAAGTTTTGTCTGTAAGTGCGAGGGCATTTCCGCGATCTCGTCGAGCAGCAACGTTCCGCCGCTTGCGGCTTCCATCAATCCTCGTTTGTCGCGGTCTGCTCCGGTGAAGGCGCCCTTCTGATAACCAAACAACTCTGATTCGATGAGTTCGTGCGGTATCGCTGCGCAATTTATACGGATGAACGGCCCGTCGGAGCGTTGACTCTGCGCATGAAAAGCCGCTGCGACCAGTTCCTTACCAGTGCCGCTTTCACCTTCTATCAACACTGACGCATCAGAGGGGGCCGCAGTCCTGATCGTCTGAATGATTTGCTGTAACTTCGGGTCACGACCAATCATGCCGAACGTCTCGCTGTCTCCTCCTAACGTTCGCTTTAGAGCTTCATTCTCGTGCCGTAATGCTGCCACCTCCAGTGCGCGATCCACCAGGGTGCGGAGTCTACCGATGTCAAAAGGCTTGTCGAGATAGTAGTAAGCACCGCGTTTGATCGCCTCGATCGTTATGTCCAATGAGCCGTGACCCGACATCAGGATAACTTCCGTCTCCGGAGTCTCATTCTTAACGTGAGCGATCACATCTATTCCAGTACCGTCTGGCAAACAGAAATCAGTGATTACCAAATCGAATTGCGTGCAGCTCAAGATTGCGATTGACTGTGCAACGTTAGGTGCTTCAACGACTCGAAAGCCGGCAGCTTCAAGAATGAGACGTAAGGAGTCGGTAATGCTTGTGTCATCATCGACGATGAGAATGGTTTTGCGTTGAGGATCTTTCATGATGTTAGACCACCTTTTGTGCTTTTAGTGGCTCAGTTCAGCGGGCGGTACGATTGGAGCATCTTCATATAGTTAGCTCTTTCGAAGGCCGCGGGTTCGGCACAATGCTGTTGACTCATCGAGCCAACCATCTGCATCACACTTTCGTATTCGTGTTGGTTGAGCCAGGCGACGAGTTCGTCCAAAACTTGTCCTACACGGCCAATCCCTTTTTGCAGTAGCTCTGAGGCCATCATCGTTACTCTCGCGCCAGCCATCAGGCCTTTAATGACGTCAGACGAACTGTGAATGCCGCTCGTTATCGCCAGATCCGCGGTCAACCGCCCGTACAAAATCGCCACCCAGCGTAACGGCAAACGCAGGTCATCTGAATTGCTCAAAACCAGGCGGGGCGCAACCTCCAGGTTCTCCAAATCAAAGTCGGGTTGGTAGAAGCGATTGAAAAGCACCAGGCCATCAGCACCGTGATCAGTCAAACGACTCGCCATGTTCGCCATCGAGCTAAAGAACGGACTGAGCTTCACCGCCACTGGAATCGCCACTGCCTGTCTGACGGCGGTGAGAATATCAATGTAAAGTGATTCGACTTCGAGGCCTGTAAGCTCAGGGTTCGTCGGAAGGTAGTAGACGTTGAGTTCGAGAGCATCGGCTCCCGCGTCTTCAATCAAGGTTGCATAGTCAGTCCAACCACCGACAGACGCACCGTTCAAACTCCCAATGATGGGGATATCGACTGTTTCCTTCGCGCGCCGGATCAGATTCAGGTAGGCGTCTGGTCCAACATTGTACGTCTGCATGTCCGGAAAATAGCTGATCGACTCTGCGTAGCTGTCGGTACCCGCTGTCAGGTGATGGTCGACGTAATAACTATCGAAACCGATCTGCTCTTCAAACAGTGAATACATGACGACTGCCGCAGCGCCTGCATCTTCCAAACGGCGAATGCTGTCGACAGTGTGTGAAAGCGGCGACGAAGAAGCGACAATCGGGTTCTTCAAAACCATACCGAGATAGTTGGTCGTTAGATTCATGTCACCCTCATCGACAGACTAGAAAGTTTTTCATTTCGAACGCCGAAGGCTAACCTCAGCCCAGTAAAACGCCGAAGGCGTTCGCCAATTTCAGCCCAGTAAAACGCCGAAGGCGTTCGCTAATTTCAGCCCGGTAAAAACGCCGAAGGCGTTCGCTAATTTCAGCCCAGGGTTCGAGCGAAGCGAGAACCCTGGGTCTAAACCCAACAATGGATTAAACCCTGTAAGGGTTCGCCAACCACCTAACCCTTTTCAGGGTTTTTGGACATTTTTGTGGTCTAATCCCAGGGTTCTCGCTTCGCTCCAACCCTGGGCTGAAATTAGCGAACGCCTTCGGCGTATTCAAAGTGAACCACTACTCGGTGACCACCACGTTGTGAACCACTACTCTAATCCCTACTCAGCTAAGCAGATCTCGCTTCAGCGAGTTGCTTGTACTGTTGCCAACGTCGCGTCACGGCTTTCTGGGCCTGGCCCAAAAGAAACTGCGCTACCGCGGGTTCGCTCTGCTGCAACATGCGATAACGACCCTCGGTGTAGATGTAATCCTGAAGCGGAATCTTCGGATCACTCGAATCGAGTTGGAACGGGTTCTTGCTCTCTTCTACGAGTCGCGGGTTATACCGGTACAGAGGCCAGTAACCCGAATCCACTGCTAGCTTTTGTTGGTGCATTCCCCGCGCCATGTCGATTCCATGCGCAATGCATTGACTATAGGCAATGATCAACGAGGGTCCGGGATGTGCCTCTGCTTCGAGGAACGCCTTTATCGTATGCGTGTCGTTTGCGCCCATCGCCACCTGCGCGACGTAAACGTCGCCATAACGAAAAGCCGTGATCCCCAGATCTTTTTTAGCGCTCGGCTTCCCGCCGCTCGCAAACTTCGCGACTGCACCCAGCGGTGTGGCCTTTGACGCCTGACCTCCGGTGTTTGAGTAGACTTCGGTGTCGAGCACAAGGATGTTGACGTTCTGGCCGCTCGCGAGTACGTGATCGAGGCCACCATAACCGATGTCGTAAGCCCAGCCATCGCCACCGACAATCCAAACACTTTTCTCTACCAGCGAGTCGGCGAGGCTAAGCAAGTCGCGTGTTTGCTCTTCGCCATCGGGAGTGAGCTTCGCCTTCAATGCCATCACGAGTTCGCGTTGAACGTTGATGCCGTCGTTAGTTGACTGATCGGTGTTGAGCAATCCATCGGCCAGCGATTCTCCAATGCGAGAACGCAGCAGTTGAACGAGATTCTTTGCGTATGTCTGTTGATGGTCCAGTGCGAGTCTCATGCCCAGACCGAATTCCGCGTTGTCTTCGAAGAGCGAGTTACTCCACGCAGGACCACGCCCATCGTTGTTCGTGGTGTATGGAGTCGTGGGCAGGTTACCGCCGTAAATACTCGAACAACCGGTGGCATTCGCAATGATTGCGCGATCGCCAAACAACTGCGTCAATAGTTTGATGTAGGGTGTTTCCCCACAACCGGCACAGGCGCCGGAGAATTCAAACAAAGGCTGTAGCAACTGCACGTTCTTAACGGAATTGAAGGCAATCAATCCGTTCTTGTGAAGATCCGGCAACTTCAGAAAGTAATCCCAGTTGACTCTTTCACTATCCCGGAGCGGCAACTGCGGGTGCATGTTGAGCGCTTTGCGCGACACGTTACTCTTGTCTTTAGCGGGACAGACCTCCACACAGAGCCTGCAGCCGGTGCAATCTTCAACAGCCACCTGAATCGTGTACGCCTTATCGGAAAACTCTCGCCACTTTGCCGGCATGGATTTAAATCCGGCAGGCGCGTCGCTCAGATCATTTGCAGAACAGACTTTCGCGCGAATCGTCGAGTGCGGACAAACCATCACGCACTTGCCACACTCGATGCACAAATCCGGTTCCCACACCGGCACATCCTGCGCAATGTTTCGCTTCTCCCAACGCGAGGTTCCAACCGGGTAAGTACCGTCTTCCGGAAAAGCACTCACAGGCAGCCCGTCGCCGCGCCCTGCAATCATTTCGGCAGTCACGTTTCGCACGAATTCGGGAGCGCCGTCATATAGCTTCGACGTGCTCTCAATTGTTTCGCTCACAGTTTGGGGCACGGAAATCTCGCGCAGGTGTGCAAGTGCGGCGTCCACGGCCGCGAAGTTTTGTCGCACAACAGGCTCGCCTCGTTTACCGTAGCTCTTGCGAATGAACTGCTTGATCTTGGTTATTGCTTCATCGCGCGACAACACGCCGCTCAGTGC
>DATNFX010000160.1:0-4923 GCA_035606195.1 Pyrinomonadaceae bacterium | reverse complement strand
TGGATCTCGATGTGTCGAGGGCGCTCGATATATTTCTCGATGTAGACACTGCCGTCATTGAACGCTGCAGCAGCTTCAGTCGACGCCGTTTCGAGTGCTTTGCCCAGCTCCGCTTCCGAACGAACGATGCGCATCCCGCGACCACCGCCACCTGCCGAGGCTTTGACGATTACGGGATAACCAATCTCACGCGCGAGCTTGACGCCTTCCTCTTCCGAAGTAACGCCACCGGGACTGCCCGGAACGATGGGCAAACCAGCCTCGTGCATCACACGCCGGGCTTCAATCTTGTCGCCCATCATTCGAATCACACTCGCCGGTGGGCCAATGAACTTGATGTTGCAGGCCTCGCAGATCTCGGCAAAGTAAGCAGACTCGGCGAGAAACCCGTAGCCGGGATGAATCGCATCGACGTTAAAGATTTCCGCGGTGCTGATTATGGCGGGGATATTGAGATAACTCTGGGCCGAAGGTGCTGGTCCAATACACGCTGCTTCGTCGGCGAAACGAACGTGCAGTGAATCGCGATCAACGTCACTATGAACGGCGACTGTCTTGATGCCCATCTCCTTGCAGGTCCAGATGATGCGACAGGCAATCTCGCCACGATTGGCAATCAGGATCTTCTTGAATTTGCGCGGATTAAATGCCATATAAACTCACCACAAAAAAGCACAAAAGGCACAAGAAAGAGTTCGTGCCTTTTGTGCTTTTTTGTGGCCTAACTACGGATGCCGAAGAGAGGCTGACCGTATTCAACCGGCTGCCCGTTCTCGACGTAAATCTTAACAACCTCACCAGTCGCTTCCGCCTGAATCTCATTCATGAGTTTCATGGCTTCAATGATGCAGACGACCGATTCCGGCTCGACGTTGCTGCCAATCTTCACAAACGGATCCGCAGTCGGAGAGGCGGATCGATAGAACGTGCCGACAATTGGTGACGGAATAATATGTAAATCCTGATCCTGAGCAGCCGCTGTGGTCGCTTGCGTGCCGGGATGTGCCGGTGCGTGAACAGGCGCGGGTGCTGGAGCAGCGACGGGCGGGGAAGGCGGCGTGGCCACGTGAGCCGACGACTCGGACGCACCCGACTCGCGACGAAGACGAACACGAAAGCCCTCGTTCTCCAGTTCGAGCTCGGCGAGTCCGTTATCACGCAGGAGGCCGATCAGCTCGCGCAACTCCTCCATGTTTACAGATGCCGGCGGGCGTGGTGCGGCGCGATTGCGCTTGCCTCCCGTTTCTCCGTTTTCTTTAGGTGCTGACATTCGTTAAGCCAAAAAAGCACATACAACACAAATTCAAGATTTGTGCTTTTTGTGCTTCTTGTGGCGATCCTTTGCTAGCCCTCGCCGGCTTCGGTTTCAGGTGCTTCTTCTTTGGCTTCCTTGACGCGACCTGACTTCTTCTTCTTCGAGCCGGCTGCCTTCGCTCGTTTCTTTGCAGCTTCAGCCGCCTCGACTTCACGAGGATTGTCGACCAGCTCGATGATCGCGAGCTCGGCGCGGTCGCCTTCGCGGGTACCCAACTTTAAAATTCGGGTATAACCGCCGGGCCGATCCTTGTAACGGTCACCAAGATCGTTGAAGAGCCGGCGCAGCGCTGCCACTCCAGCCGTACGCTCGGGTCTCAACTGTCCGCGCTTACCGGTTAACTCGCTGACTGCCATGTTGCCGGCATGAAAGAAACCTGCCGCCTGGCGTCGCAAGTGCAACGCACGCGCGTCAGAACCATTGTCGGCAAAACTGCGAGCCTTGCGCGACAACGTAATAGCGCGCTCGACAAACGGCCGCAACTCCTTTGCTTTCGGCAAAGTGGTGACGATGCGTTCCTCGCGAGAATTGATCAGAGAAGTCGCCAGGTTACGCAGCATCGAGTGACGATGCTCACTGGTACGACCAAGTTTTCGATGTGCCTTAAGGTGTCGCATGACTCTACCTACTGTTCGTCGTCGCCTTCGTAATCCGATAGATCGGCAGTATCGCGGCCGCCCGTTCCGGGAATCGGATTACCCTGCTCGTCAAATTCCATTCCGAAGTCGAGCCCCATGCCGTTCAAAATCTCTTTGATCTCATTGAGCGACTTCTTGCCGAAGTTCTTGGTAGCCAGCATCTCGCGCTCGGTCCGTTGGACCAGATCGCGAATCGTGCGGATGTCGGCGTTCTTAAGACAGTTGTAAGAACGAACTGACAGTTCGAGCTCATCAACTGAGCGATCCAACTGATCGTTGCGCGGCAACGGCGGACGCTCCATCTTCGTGTAAGCGAAATCGTCCGTGTCTTCTTCGAAGTTGATGAAGATCGACATGTGATCCTTGATCAACTTCGCCGCCAGACCGATTGAGTCTTCCGGCTTCACCGAACCATCCGTCCAAACTTCGATGGTGAGTTTGTCAAACTCGGTGTTCTGTCCGAGACGAGCAGCTTCGACGTTGTAATTAACTTTCTTGACCGGTGTGTGCACCGAATCGATGGGGATATAGCCCAGCGACAGATCTTCGTCGAAGTTTCTGTCAGCCGAGATGTAGCCACGGCCGCGCTTCAGTCGCATCTCGACTTTCAAAGCTCCGCCATCGCTGACGGTTGCGATGTGTACTGTCGGGTCGAGAATCTCCACATCGGCATCGACCTCGATATCGGCCGCGGTAACTTCGCCGGCATCTTCCTTCGAGATTCTCAGCGTCTTGGGCTCGCTGCTGTGCAGTTTGAATGGTACCTGCTTGAGATTGAGAATAACGTCGGTGGCGTCTTCCACCACCCCTTTGATCGATGAAAACTCATGCTCGACGCCTTCAATCTTGACTGCCGTAATAGCAGCGCCTTCGATTGAAGAAAGCAGTGCGCGACGAAGAGAGTTACCCACGGTGGTCCCAAAACCTCGTTCGAATGGCTGTGCTGAAAAGCGGCCATATCGCTCCGTGAGGGTCTCTGCGTCCGCCGCAAGGCGTCGCGGCATTTGAAATCCTGTCCAAAGATTATTTTGATCCATAGCCATAGTTCGTATCCTAGAAAAATGCGCAGGACCAGTGATGACGAAGGGTGCGCCATCACTGATCGGGTTAACTACTTACTATAAAGTTCGACAATTAACTGCTCGTTGATGGTGCGATCGACATCATCACGCACCGGCAAACTGGCGACACGCGCAGTCATCTCGCCGCCGTCTGCATTGATCCACGACGGACGTCCACGACCGGACGCAGTTTGCCATGCGCCTTCGATGTGAGAGTTTTTGCGACTCGCATCTCTCACACTGATCACGTCACCGGGTTTTACCTGAAAAGAGGGAATATCTACTTTGCGATCGTTTACCTGAATGTGACCGTGGTTGACCAACTGCCGCGCCTGACGGCGTGAGGTCGAAAAGCCCGCACGGTAAACCGCATTATCCAACCGGCGCTCGAGCAGGAACAGAAGGTTCTCACCGGTAATTCCCTTCATGCGAGCGGCACGTTCGAAGTAGTTTCGGAACTGCCCTTCGAGAATGAAGTAGATACGTTTGACCTTCTGCTTTTCCCGGAGCTGCTGGCCGTAGCCGACCAGTGCCTTACCGCGGCGCAGCGAGTTTCCGTGCTGCCCCGGCGGTTGGGTACCACGTTTTTCAATCGGACAAGCGGGTTTGTAACAACGATCGCCCTTCAAAAACAGCTTTGCGCCTTCGCGACGGCAAAGACGACACACAGCATCTCTATACCTAGCCAATTATTTTGCCTCCAGTCTAATGATTAGACGGAAAAGTTTACAGGTTGTGCTTCAGCACGAACCCTTCATCCTTTGGGTTATTTCTTATTGCCGATTGCCAATTGCCGATTGCCAATTTATCGAGTCAATGACTTTCCGAAAAATTGGCAATTGACAATCGGCAATTGGCAATGCTTCAAACTCTTCTTCGCTTAGGCGGACGGCAGCCATTGTGCGGAATCGGCGTAGTATCGCGAATCGTCATCACGCGGATGCCCGCATTTGCAATCGCGCGGATCGCTGACTCACGACCACCGCCTGGTCCCTTCACGCGCACTTCGCACTGATGCATGCCGGCTTCATGCGCCTTCTTGGCTGCTTCGTAAGCCGCCTGCTGGGCGGCGAATGGCGTGCCCTTACGAGAGCCGCGAAAGCCGCGCGCGCCTGCCGACGATTGCGCAATCAAATTCCCCTCGAGATCCGTGATCGAGATCATCGTGTTATTGAACGACGCTGCGATATGCACGATGCCGTTGGGAACGTTCTTCTTCTCTTTCTTACGAAAGACCTTCTTTTTTCCGCCTGCTTTAGCCATAAATTTCTATTTGTCAGTAGTCAATTGTTAGTTGTCCGTTGTCCCTCGATTAACCTACTGACAACTGACCACGGACAACTGACAGTCACTTATTTCTTACCCGGCGCCTTCTTCTTCGCAATGGTTGCACGACGTGGGCCCTTGCGCGTGCGAGCGTTCGTGTGTGTTCGCTGGCCACGCACCGGCAGCGAACGACGATGACGCAACCCGCGATAGCAACCGATATCCATCAAGCGCTTGATGTCCATCTGAACGCGTTTGCGAAGGTCGCCCTCGATTTCTCCCTGAGCTTCAAGGATGGCACGAATCCGGCTCAACTCATCTTCAGTAAGATCTCTGACGCGAGTGTCGACATTGACGCCCGCTTCCTTGAGCACAGAACTCGAGCGCGAGCGGCCAATGCCGTAGATATAAGTGAGACCAACTTCGGCTCGTTTGTTTGGTGGTAAATCGACTCCTGCTACGCGTGCCATTGTATTTCTCGTTATCCTTGTCTCTGTTTGTGTTTAGGATTAGAGCAGATCACGCGCACCACGCCCTTGCGATGGATGACCTTGCACTTGTCGCACATCTTCTTTACTGACGCACGGACTTTCATCTGACTGTTCCTCGTTACCTATTTATAGCGATATGTGATTCGGCCGCG
>DATNFX010000159.1:0-5562 GCA_035606195.1 Pyrinomonadaceae bacterium | reverse complement strand
GTCGGCCCAGGCCGTTACTACGTAAACACGCTTGCTGTTTCGCCGATCATTATTCCGACGACAAATCAAACGGTCGAGTGGACGGCAGGAGAAGTGACGAACACGTTCAATCCGTTCGAAGTGATTTCCAAGGACGGTTTCACGATGCAGTTGGAAGTGCGCGTTGTGTTTCGTGTAAAGCCGGAAGACGCACCGTTCATGGTGGCGAAGATTGGCGGCATCGAGCGCTTGATTCAAAACGTGATGCATCCGCTCATCGACTCCATCTTTCGTAACCAGGCGTCGGAGTCATCGGCGATGGCGTACCTGCAAAACCGGCATGAGGAGCAGGAACGCGCAGAAGCTCGAGTGCGGGCACACTTGCTCAAGTATCACGTCGACGTGGTGAACGTGCTCATCTGCCACATTCATCTACCGGAAGAGTTGATGAAAACTCAGACGGAAAAGATTCTCGCTGAGCAGCGTCAGAACATGTACAACGCTCAACGCGAGGCGGAAGAGAAGCGCATTCAGCTCGAGAAGACCAAATCACAGGCCGACAATCAGAAGGATCTAATGGCTGCGACTGTTGGTGTCGAGATCGCGAGCAAACGCGCCGAGCAGCGTAAAGCCGAAGGCGAGGGTGAGGCCCACTACATCCAGCAAACAGGCCGCGCCGAAGCTGAGAAGGTTCGTCTGATGGGTGAAGCTCAGGGCGTCGCTTACAAGGAGCAGGTCAACGCTCTTGGTGCTCAGGGTGTCGCACTCGTTGAAACCTTGAAGGTTATAGGCGAGAAGGGTGTCCGCATTACGCCGGATGTGATGGCGACCGGTAGCGGCAACGAGGCCGGTGGTGGCATCGGCACGTTGCTACTGATGAACCTGTTTCGCGAACGGCTCAACATCCCTGGCCCAAACGGGGAAAAAGCTCCTAGCAGATAGCGCCAACTAATCCTGCAAATCCTGTAATCCTGAAATCCTGTCTAACAGGATGACAGGATTTACAGGATGAACAGGATATCAACTATCCTCATTGCCACAGAAAAGACAAAGATTCTCAATTGCTTCTTGTAGGAAGTCGCTTAATTTCTCGCGCCGATGAAACCATCAATCGGCTTGATTGCCCTGATTCTCTTCCTGGCTGTTATAAGTCTGATGTTGTCGTATCAGTTCGGGAAATAAGCCACAGATAATACGGATAGTAAATCCGATCTTGATCCGCGTTATCCGTGGCTAATATCACTTCTCGAAATACATCTGCGCGGCCATCTTCGTCAGCTTCCAAACCCTTGACCACGCTATGCGGCTGTCGCCATTCTCCCGACCAGTCAGCTTGTCGAAGATCATCTGGCGGAACAAACGCCCTTCGCGCCGGAGCATAAACTCCTTCGCAAACGGTTTCGCTGTTTCGAAGAAGCTGAAGCCGGGATCGGTCACCACGCCAATTCCCTCGAGCGTCATCAGCGCGCGCATGACGTAGGTGAAGTTTGACGGCAAGCGGAAAGGATACTCGTAGATCACTTCAGCAAGATCGTAAGTCAGTTCCTTGAAGTTCACTTCGCCGAGTTTGAGATTCAGATAGTGCGTGAAGAGACTCTCCACGACCGGTCGCACCGTTTCCGGATCGACTCCCGGTTTCAGGAAGTTCAGATTGATGATGTCCTGACCCAAACCCTTCACGTCACGACTCACCACGTGAAAGAACGCATCGATCATCTGCGTCTGCAATTTCGGATCGATTCGTCCGACCATGCCGAAATCGAAGAACGCCAGGTGACCGCTATCCATCACGAGCAGATTTCCGGGATGCGGATCCGCATGAAAGAAACCGTCTTCAAGCAGTTGCTTGAGATAACAGCGAATCAGTAAACGATTAACTTTAACGGGCGAGATGCGCTGCGCTCGCAAGCCGGCGAGATCGACCACCTTCGTGCCGCGAACAAAATCGAGCGTGAGCACGCGCGTATTGCTATGTGACCAGTAGATCTTCGGAACACGAATCGCTCGCCACGTGCGGAAGTTATAACGAAACCTGTCAGCGTTGCGTCCCTCTTTGACATAGTCCATCTCCTCGAAGATGGTGGAGTGAAACTCGTGCAGCATTCCTTCCCAGTCAGCGTTCTCATTCGCTTTCGGAAAGAAACGATTGGTCAGCTTCACAAGCCGAAAGAGAATCGCGACGTCGAAGGCAATCGTTGATTCGAGATTCGGACGCTGAACTTTGACGGCAACTTCCTGACCTGTGTGGAGTCGCGCGCGGTAGACCTGTCCGAGCGATGCAGCCGCAATCGGTGCGCTGTCAATCTCGACGAAGCTCTCGTGAAGACTACGACCGAGCTCCGACTCGATGATCGCGAACGCTTCTGCGGTTGAGAACCCCGGCACCTGGTCCTGCAGCGTCGCCAATTCCTTCACGTACTCCAGCGGCAATAGATCCGCGCGTGTACCGAGTGCCTGACCGATCTTGATGAAAGTTGGTCCAAGACCGATCAACGACTCTTTCATCCAGACAGCCTGCTTTTGGAGTCGCGCCTGTTTCTTGGCCGAACCTTCAGCGCCGCGAAACACGAGGTAGCGCAAGACGCGAATGAAGCGATCGAAGGCCGTGTAGAGTTGTTCGTTGAACCAGGCTTTGAGTCGAGCACGCCGGCCCTTGTCGCGGGCGAGATCGCGCAGCCGGGTGACAGCCCGGCGATTGAAGTCTGCTCTTACATCGTAAGTATCGAGGAAGAGGTAAAGCGAGAAGAGGCCGAGCACGCGCGCAACTTGTGCAGCGCGCAACCAGCCACGAAAGTCTCTGCCCTTAAGAATCTCGGCGACCAGTTCTTCCGTCAGTGGTCGCACCTTCGCAGTTGGCTTTGGCGCATGCGGGGTGCTTACCGCCAGACCATTACCGTTTGTCTCGGTTCGTTTTACTAATGCCTGATTTGAACTCATTTTATAAACGCTATATCACTGAGAGCATGTGCTTCGTGCCCGCGCGCTCGAAATAACTGTTGGCGCGGTCCACATCCCTCATTATCTGTGTTTTCAACTCGTCAATTGAATTAAACTTCCGCTCGTCTCGCAGGCGATACAGGAAACGAACACGCACTACATCGCCGTAAAGGTCGCCGTCCCAGTTCATTACGAAGGTCTCGACCGAAGGTTCCACCGCATCTGCAAACGTCGGTCTCAGCCCCACATTCGTCACGCTGCGCCGCCATTGTCCGTCAATCAAAGTGCCCGTGACGTACACGCCATTACGGGGTATGACGCGGTTGTGTGGGTGGAGGTTGGCTGTCGGAAAGCCCAGTTTATGGCCTCTTTCGGCGCCCCGTTCAACTTGTCCTTCCACGCCGTAAGGACGGCCCAACATGCGTCTCGCAAGATTTACCTGTCCCTCTGCGAGCAGTTTCCGAATCTTGCTCGAACTCACGCGCGCGCCATGGAGTTTTACTTCCGGCACTTCCCCGGCAACAAAGCCCAGTTCAGTTCCGACGCGTTTGAGCAGATCGATATTCCCTTCACGGTCGTGGCCAAATGCGAATCCCTTGCCGAGATAGACTTCCTTCGCGTGCAAGCGAGCGACAATGACATCGCGAAGAAAGTCTGCGGCGCGAATCGATGAAAACTCTTTAGTGAAACGCACCACGATCGTCTGCTCGATCCCGAGCACACCAAACGCTTCGATCTTCTGATCGAAAGTCTGCAGTAACGGTGGGGCAGATTCCGGGTGCAATACCGCTCGCGGATGCGGATCGAAAGTGATGACAGTCGGCACCGCACCCGTCTCACGCGCGCGTTCAACGACTGTACGCATGATCAACTGATGACCGAGATGGAGTCCGTCAAACACACCGAGCGTGAGCACGGTCGGTCGTTGAATCTCGGCGTTGTCAGTTCCGTGAAAGAGACGCATTTTTAGATTGCCGATTTCCAATTTCCGATTGCCAATTTTTTCAGTGGCTCAGGATTCAAATTGGCAATTGGCAATCGGAAATTGGCAATTATCATGATTCGACCACCAATCCATCGTAAGCAAACTCGACTCCGTCCGGCAGCCTGGCGGAGTCGCGTGCATGCTTGATGTCGTGAGCGATATGAGTAAAGAACGTTCTGCGCGGCTTCAGCTGATCGACGTACGCGAGCGCTTTATCAACCCACAAGTGCGTCGGATGTTCCCGAAAGCGCAGGCAATCCAAAACGAGTGCGTCCAGCCCCTGCAAAGCTTCGATGGACGCGGGCGGAATCTCGCTGAGATCCGTCAGGTAAGCAAAATCGTTGAAGCGATATGCCATTACCGGCAAACGGCCATGAATCACTTCGAGCGGCGTGACCTGCAACTCTTTCCCGATACAGAAACTCGCACCAGGCGTAACGACGTTCGGGATTACTTCCGGCAGACCACCACCAAAATGCGATGGTTCAAAGATGTACTTGAAGATGCGTTTGATATCGACCCAGGCACGCTCGTTCGCGTAAACACCGAGCGCGCCAAAACGAAAGTTCAACGGCCTGATGTCATCAAGACCAAAAATATGATCGGCATGACAGTGAGTAATGAGAACAGCGTCGAGCTGTTTAAGACCGAAGCGCAAGGCCTGCTGGCGAAAGTCTGCAGATGTATCGACCAGAACAGTTCTTCCGCCGTGTTCAACGATGATCGAAACTCTCAGACGTTTGTCGCGAGGATCGTCTGAAATACAGGTCTCACATTCACAACCGATTGACGGCACTCCGGTGGAAGTTCCCGTACCTAAAAAGGTGAGCTTCATCTTCCACCAGTAATGTCGCTGCCGGTAAATCTTCGCGCTTGCTGAGGCGAGTTGACCAGCGACACATATTGCATCCGCAGGTCGGACAGCAGCCCTTCCAGCATTCGCTTTTCCTGAGGCGTCAAATTACCTTCGGTCTTTTTCTGCAACATCCCGAGCACGTCGATCCAGTGCTTACCCAGCTCGATGTCGACTTCGCGCTGGTGCGTGACGGGATGCTCCATCATTCCCAACGCGGAAGCGGCATTCGAAGCGATCGACATCACAAAGCTGACAAAGCTCGCCGGATCGCGTGCTTCCGCCAGGTCCTCTTCGGAAAACTCCTCATCGTCCTCGGGCGCTGCTTCGGCTGCGGCGGGCGGAACTTCAGGCTCCGCTGGCGTGGCCTCGGGCTCCGGTGCAGGTGCCGGAGCAGGTTTGGCTGCCGCTTCCTGTGTCGCGACTACTGTGGGCTCTGGCTTCTCTTCAGGAGGAAGATCGCGTGGGCTTCCGTCAGCATTGAAAAGACGCCTATCAGTAACTTTGAAATTGGGTTGGTCCTCTTGCATACGTTTATTAAACCACAAAGACTCGAAGGCGTGAAAACACGAAAAGGGCACTTTTTTGTCGCTACCTTTGTGGTTCTCTGCCGGGCACTTTAGACTACCCGTATGCCTGCTACATTCAATGATTTGATAGCCCTGATGGATCGCCTGCGTTCGCCAAAGGGCTGTCCATGGGACCGTGAACAGACTTACGCCACGCTTGCTCCGATGCTTCTCGAAGAGGCGTACGAGGCGTTTGAGGCCGTCGAAGACGCTCGCGAAGGCCGGCCGCGCGAGCTTTG
>DATNFX010000158.1:0-11535 GCA_035606195.1 Pyrinomonadaceae bacterium | reverse complement strand
CCTGCGGGATCTTTGAACCACGCGATTATCGGGCCGTGTGGACCACGAGCGATGCCGCGCTCGTCGGTTTTGATATCAGGCAGGTCGTAGTGTTCGAGCGACACTCCTAACGATTTGAGTTCGTCAACTGCTTCTTCGATGTCGTCGACATGAAAATTCAGAACCGTGAAAGATGCCGGGGTGTGGTTTGGTTTGGGATATAAGAACACGACGTTGTTGCCTGTATGAAGCTCAAGTCCTTCCGGCGATTCCTTGAGCTCGAGCCCGAGAGTTTCTCCATAAAACTCTTTTGCCTTTCCCAGATCGTTTACGGAAAAACTCGAAAACGACTTCGCCTCTTTGAACATATTCGAGACTCTCTTTCGGCCTGTTGATGCTGCCGCTTTTGCTGTCATTACACAATCCCCTTTCAAGCAAAGTATGCGATCCATTAAACACCCGAAAACTCATCTCGGTGTCGCGGTTCTTTGATTTCAGTATTGCGTTTTAGTGGCAGTATCAGGATCGAACAGTAAGGGAAAGAATTGTCCGTCCATTTTTTGGCCTGTAGGAATTGCGGGCACGCCTTCGAGTGGAGGTGCGTCAGAAGCAGAGACGACGCCGTCGCGAAATGCATTGATGACTACAGCACGTCGCGGACGTGGGGTTTGGTTTGCATAGGAGCCATGGACCATCAGTGGATGATGAAATGAACACTCGCCGGCCTTCAGTTCGATTGGAACAGGCTTGAACTCTTCGCGCTGCGCGGGTGTTAGCGAATCGAACACAGCATCCATGTGGTTTGCGAAGCTGTTACGCGGTAGAAGTTGCCAGCGATGACTTCCCGGAACGTAATGCACGCAACCGTTGTCGCGCGTTGAGTCGTCGAGGCCGATCCAGCATGAGATGTGAGCGACGGGAGTTGTTCTGGTCCAGTAGGAATAATCCTGATGCCAGATTACGACGCCGCCGTGGTGCGCAGGCTTGTAGAAGATTTGATCGTGCCAGAAGCGGACTGGTCCCTCGAGTAGCTGAGCTGCTGCAACGACGAATGCCGGATGCCATAAGAGGTCGTGCAGTCCGGTCGTGATGCGCCACGCTCCGAGTGCGTGAAAGAGGATTTGATTGGGATCGGCAGATTCGTTGGCGTTGAATTCGTAGAAGAGGTGATGACCGGGATGTGCGGGATCTACCAGCTCGGCGAGTTCGCCTCGAAGCACGTCTAGCTGATTCTCGTCGAGCATCCTAATCCCCGCTAGGTAGCCATTTTCGTTGTAGAAACGAACCTGCTCGTCACTGAGCCGATATTTTTCCCACTCACCACGGGGAAACAGATCACTCAACGGAAAGTGATAACGCGACAGATCTTCGGTCATATGGTTTATCCACAGATTACACAGATTCAATCTGCGTAATCTGTGGATGGTTTGTCTACGACTTACTTGCGCGAATGGTGAGTTTAAGTACGACGTCGTCGCGGATCAGATTGTCGGCCTGACCGGCATAGTTGATTCCGAAGTCTTTGCGGTTGATCGAAAACGTGCTGTCAACTGTCGCCACATCCGGCGTAACGCTAATCGTCGCCGGAAAGGTTACGGCCTTGGTCACGCCGTGCAGGGTTAGATTGCCCGTGATCGTGTGCGAAGCGCCTTTCTCGCCACCTGGTTTGATCGACGTCGAGACAAACGTGGCTTCGGGAAACTTCGCAACGTCGAAGAAGTCAGCCGTCTTCAAATGTTTCGTCAAGTCAGGCGTATCGGTCGTTAGTGACTCAGCTTTGATTGTTATATTAACGTGACTCTGTTCCGGAGTGCCGGCGTAATCGATCTGTCCGGAGAAATCACCAAACGAGCCATTGTGACTTCCAGTAACTTTCGATCCGATAAACTCAATCTTCGAATTCTGTGGCGTGATCAGATACTTCTGTCCCTGTGCGTGTGCGGCCGGCGAGGCCACTTTCGTTGCTTCACCAGTTACGGCCTTCGACTTATCAGCCGCCGGATCCGAACAAGCACTCACCACCATCGCAACGGCAACAACCATCAACAAAACAAATCTACGCATTGAATACTCCTCCTGTGGAAACAGTTAAACTATCAATTGCGACAAGCTTGTGAAAGCATGCGCGAAAGTCTGGTACTCGAGGGCACCTGGGAAACATCAGCACGATAAATCTTCCAACCTCTATCCTGCACATTTGATCTGCGCATCACATAGCAACCGGCAAACACGCGCTCGTTCCCCGCCCTCGTTGTGGCAACAACAATCGTCGAGACATCCGCATAGGCGCTGCCGGCCGCTCCCTCCACATGAGCCGACGGGTCGACCAGCACGCGAACACGATCGGTATCAGCAAATCCACTCGCGAACCGCTCGAATGAAGTGGCGGGCGAGTCCCAATAACTAAACGCGCGTCGATAGTCGCGCGAGTTGATGGCGTCGTAGTAAGCAGCCAATGTCGACAGCGGATCGTTCAGATCTTTGGTCGTCTGAGAATGGACCACACCGGCGAAAGTCAGTACTGCCACAATGACCAGAACAGATCCTCGAAAGCGCATCAAACTTACCTCCACGAAAAAACCCGTATTGAAACCCGGAGGTTTTTCAAAATAATGTCAGGCCCCTTATTAAACGGATAAAGCCGTGTAAGCTACAATGCCCGGAATGACTTACGACGTCGCAGTCATTGGCGCCGGTGTATTTGGCGCGTGGACCGCCTATACGCTTCGGCTCGCAGGTGCGTCCGTGCTGCTGATCGATGCATACGGTCCAGGAAACAGCCGTGCCAGTTCGGGCGGGGAGTCGCGCATGATTCGGCTGGGTTACGGACCAGACGAGATTTATTCACGCTACTCACAACAATCCCTGGTTCGCTGGCAACAACTGTTCGAAAAAACCGATAACCAGTTTCGGAAGACCGGCATTCTCTGGCTCGCGGGCGAGCACGATCCATATTGCGAAGCCACGCTCGCAACACTACAACGATTAAATGCAAACTATGAAGAGCTGGACCATGATGAATTGGTTCTGCGTTTTCCGCAACTCAACCCCGGTCCAATTTCGTGGGGAATACTCGAGCCGGACTCGGGTGTGTTGATGGCGCGACGAGCAGTCCAGGCAGTCGTGGCCCAGGCGCGAGCTGAAGGCGTTGATTATCTCGAAGCAGCAATTGCACCGCCCACAATAGCGAACGGAAAGCTAAACTCAGTTGACACAGTCTCCGGAAAGAGAATTGATGCAGAACGTTTCGTATTTGCCTGCGGGCCATGGCTGCCAAAGTTGTTTCCGGAACTGCTTGGGGAGTTGATTCACGTCACGCGGCAGGAAGTTTTCTTTTTTGGCGTTCCGTCCGGAGATGAGAGTTTCAATCAAGGCGTGCTGCCGGCCTGGATTGATTTCAACGATCTCGTCTACGGATTACCGAATCTGGACGGACGCGGTTTCAAACTCGCGATTGATGCACATGGGCCGGAATTCGATCCTGATACTGGTGAACGCGTGATCACGCCGGCCGGATTGAATGCAGCGCGTGAGTACCTCGCGCGACGGGTACCACGACTCGCAAATGCGCCGGTTACCGAGACACGCGTGTGCCAGTACGAGAACACGTCTAACGGCGATTTCCTGATTGATAGACATCCGGGATTTGAGAATGTGTGGCTCATTGGTGGGGGATCGGGGCATGGATTCAAACATGGGCCAGCGGTCGGAGAGTATGCTTCACGGATGGTGTTGGAAGGCGAGACGATCGAGAAGCGGTTCAGTCTTGAAACCAAGCAACGTGTTCAGAAACGCAAGGTTTATTAGATCTTACTTGGACACAGTCAGTACCGTCCGCGGTAGCGGATAGGTGCGCAGCCTTTTTCAGTCTTGAAACCAAGCAACGTGTTCAGGAACGCAAGGTTTATTAAGTCTGACTTGGATCTAGTCAGTTGTCAGTTGTCAGTGGTCAGTTGTCAGTGGGTCGTTCAACGGACAACGGACAACGGACAACGGACAACGGACAACGGACAACGGACAACGGACTATATCCAAGAACGATTTGCAGGATAGAATGAAATCATGAAGATCTCAGTCGCGATGTGTACTTACAACGGCGCTGACTTTCTGCCGGCGCAGTTGGAAAGTATCCTGGCACAGTCGCGAAAGCCGGATCAGATTGTCGTCTGTGACGATGGCTCGACAGACGAAACTCGCGCTGTACTTCAGAAATTCGAGAAGCAGTCGCCGGATCTCATTTTGCTTCGTTTCAACAAAAAGAATCTTGGCAGCATCAAAAACTTCGAACAGGCAATAGGACTGTGTAACGGAGAGGTTATCGCGCTCAGCGATCAGGATGACGTCTGGCGCCCGGACAAGCTACAACTCGTAGAGCAGGCATTCAAGAAACAGTCTACCGCTTTGGTGTTTTCCGATGCTGAGCTCGTGGATGAGAACCTGAAGCCGCTCAATCGCCGCATGTGGAACGAGGTCGGTTTCGACGAACACAAGAAGAAACTACTGCGCAGCGGCCGCGCGCTCGAAGTCCTGGTAACGGGTTGGACCGTCACCGGAGCTACAATGGCGTTTCGAACAGGGTTTAAGAACATTTGCCTGCCGGTTCCTGATGGGATAGCAATGATTCATGACGGCTGGATCGCGCTCACAATCGCGGCAGTCGCCGATGTAGTCGCGCTTGACGAGCCGTTGATCCATTACCGGCAACACAACAGACAGCAAATTGGTGCTCCCGAGCATGTGGAAAAAGGACCAGAGCCGCGTGGATTAGAGAAATTCGAGACCGCATTCAAACGACGCAACAGCAGCGCCGACTTGTACAAGATCCTGGAAACTCTCGAACAACGCCTGGTGGCATTTACAGGGTTTTACGACACTCAGAAAGCGCTCGACTTTGTCGGCAAATATTCATTTCATCTGAACGTGCGCGCGGACCTGCAACAACGTCGCCGCCTCAGCCGAGTGCCCAGCATCTTGCGCGAGCTTCTTAGTTTGCGTTATCACGAATACGCGAATGGGTTTAAGAGCGCCGCGAAGGATTTAGTTTCATAGCCCAAAGACTAATGCCCTATGACCTCTCCATAATCATTATTAACTGGAACGGCGGAAGTCTCTTAACTCGCTGCGTCGAGACCATTGCCAGTTCAGCGCCGAGTGTCAGCTATGAAGTCCTAATCATAGACAACGCATCGTCAGACGATAGCCTCGACCAACTCCGCGCCAGTGAAGTTGCGGCGCCAATGATCGCCAGTAAACAACTCCGGATCGTCCTCAATTCCGAAAACCGCGGCTTCGGCACCGCCAACAACCAGGCGTTCGCTCTAACAGATTCGCCGTTTGTTTTTCTGCTCAACCTCGATACCGAAGTTCCTCCGGGAACCATCGACACGTTGATTCAAAAGCTCACCTCGGACCCAAAGATCGGCGCGTGCGGTCCGAAGCTGCTCAACCCTGACGGCACTACGCAAACGAGCGTTTTCTTTAACCCTCCGCGCGTCTGGCACACGATTCTTTCGCAACTGTGGCTTTATCGTTTGATCCCGCGGCGCGTAAGGGGCGAATTATTGCTGGGCTGGCACTGGAGTCACGATCGTGAACGAAGCGTGCCGATGCTCGGCGGCGCGGCGATCCTGGCGAAGCGTGAAATGATCGAGCAGGTTGGTGGCTTTAACGAGCGGTTTCATATGTACTCCGAAGACAGTGAGTGGTGCTGGCGAATTACACAGAAGAACTGGCGGCTGATGTTTGTTCCGGAAGCGATACTGCTACACCACGGCGCACAGAGTTCCGGAAAGCGCTGGACACCTGCGGATCAGATTCGAGTGAGACTGAGTGCGGGCTTCAACTTTGAACGCCAGGTTCTGCCGCGCTGGCGTTTAGCCGCAAACCAGTTGGCGAATTGTGCCGTCGTATCAGTGCAGCTCGCCGGTCGCAAGCTGCTGCGGATTCAGCATCCCGAGCTGCAGGTGATCATGGAAATGCATCGCAAGCACCTCAGGCGCGCCATCACCAATCATTAAGTAAACCACAGATAACGCGGATTAGGGTTTCGCGGTCGCGTTGTAGTCTTCGAGCAGCTTTTGCGCGCGAGTGCTCGGACTGATCAACGCCAGTTTCTGCGACCAGTCGTAACCACTGAAAACGCCTACCACTTCGGCATTCGAGTTATAAACCGGACTGCCCGAAAACCCATCGCGGCTATCGATCTTCACCGACCAGTATTCCTGGTTGCCCAACATGTAGTTGCCATAGAAGCTGCCATGGCTCACAACCTTATCGCCGTGTGGGCGCGCAATTAGAAATAGCTTGTCGTCTTTACTGGGAGCCGTCTGGAAGACCGGCGCTTTGGCGCTCTTGGAGTTCCGACACATCTCGAGCAGCGCCAGATCCGCTTCTTTATCGACCTTGATCACTTTGGCGCGACAACCATCAACAAAGACTTTCACAGCAAGCTCATCACTCGCCTTAAACCCCAGCATTACTTTCTTGGTAGTGCTAAGGTTGCCGGAGATTACGTGATAGGCAGTCATCACCAAACCATTGCCTACCAGGAAACCTGTCGCATACCCATTGGGACCAACGTCAAACAGGACTGAAATCGCCTGCTCCAACGGGTTCTGCTCCTTCTTTGAGAATTCCAACTCCAGCGACAATGTATACCGCTCCTGTTGCTTGAGCACACGGTTTGAGCTTTTGCTGTCAGCCAAAGACACGGGTGCAAGCAGAAGAAGGGCGGCGATACAGGTAAGGCTGCAAAGCTTACTGTTCATCGTGACCTCCGTTCAGGTTCTATTAAGTGCGCCTATCTGGAAACGATCCCAGGGAAATGAACAAGACGGCCTCGTCGCTCGTGGGGGTGCGACAAGGAAAAACTAAATCTGCTTTTGAACGCTAGCAGGAATGTTCCGGGAACAAGACCGGAGCATTTTAGGGCTGTGCCTGCGGATAAGCAATGATTTTCATGCTTGGTGACGAATAATCCACAGATTAGGCGGATTGCGCCGATTGTCTGTGTAATCTGTGGACGGGTTCGTTGATGCGCGTGTAGTCAGGATGAAGGTAAACAATTCTGCCGGCGACGATCGTCGCCACCGCGGCGCCAACCATGCGGCGACCGTTAAATGGAGTGTTGCGGCTTTTCGATTTTGAGCGGCTGACATCGAAAACCCATTCGAGATTCGGATCGAGCAGCGTGATATCAGCGTGAGCATTGGCTTTCAGTGAACCACGATCGGTGAGACCGAAGATTCGCGCCGGATTCGTCGAACACATCTGCACCATCCGTTCGAGGTCGATCAACCCTGCCTGGACGAGGTCGAACGCGAGACCAACTGCCGTTTCCAACCCCGTAATTCCAAACGGCGCCTGGTCGAATTCCAAAGCTTTCTCGTCCGTGTGATGTGGGGCGTGATCGGTGGCGATGGCGTCGATCGTGCCGTCCTTCATCGCTTCGAGAACTGCATCGACGTGTTCCCGGCTCCGCAACGGCGGGCTCATTTTTGTGTTTGTGTCATATTCCGACACAGCCTCGTCTGTAAGACTCCAGTGGTGTGGAGTCACTTCGCAGGTGACTTCGAGACCGTCCTGCTTGGCGCGGCGCACTGCCTCGAGCGCGCCGCGTGTTGAGACGTGAGCGATGTGAACTTTCGCTTTGGTGAGTTTTGCCAGAACACAGTCGCGAACTACGTCAACGTCTTCTGCCGCCGCGGGCATTCCGCGCAGTCCCAGAATCAACGACCAGCGCCCTTCATGCATCACGCCACCGGCGCTCAGTGACTGATCCTGGCAGTGATCCACCACTGTCAGATCAAACCCGCGTGCATATTCCATCGCCCGGCGCATCATCGCAGAGGTCGGCACCGGTCGACCATCATCCGAAACAGCGACGATACCAGCATTTTTCATCTCGCCCATTTCAGCAAGCTCTTTGCCGTTGCTTCCTTTTGTAGTAGCGCCGATAGGAAAAACGTTCGCGAGTTTTGCTGCCTGGCCCTGCTCGACAATAAATCTTGTAACCGCGGGATTGTCGTTAATGGGATCGGTGTTCGGCATCGCACAGATGCTGGTCCAGCCTCCCGCGACAGCCGCCGCAGCGCCCGATGCGATTGTCTCTTTGTACTCCTGGCCTGGTTCGCGCAAATGCGTGTGCATGTCGATAAAGCCCGGCGCGACGATCAATCCGGTGGCGTCGACAACGTGCGCGTCTTCGGGAACGGGCTCGCCACGCTCGAGCAAACCAACCACACGCCCGTCTTCAATCAGCAGGCTTCGGCCGCCGGTGTTAACTTCCTGTGCGGGGTCGATCACGTAACCATTTGCAATCAGCAGTTTCATTCCTGGGTTACCTTGCGTCTTTTGTTTTTGACTGGTGGTTTTTCCTCAACAGTTTCATGCGGACTGCCGCCGGCGAGCAGATAAAGTACAGCCATGCGAACAGCAACTCCGTTCGTCACCTGATCGAGAATCAACGAGCGACTGCCGTCGGCGATCTCGGAAGAGATCTCGACGCCGCGATTCATCGGCCCGGGATGCATGACGATGGCATCGGGTGCGGCACGCTCGAGATGTCGCGGCTGCAAACCGTAATGAACGGCGTACTCACGCATTGACGGGAAGAACGCGTTGTCCTGACGCTCGCGTTGAATTCTCAGAATCATTACCACGTCGGCGCCGTCAATCGCATCTTCGAAGTGTTTCTCGATGCGCAGTCCGCTTTCGACCAGTTCGCCAAACTCTTCAGGGACAAGGGTTCCTGGACCACCGACGCTCACATTCGCGCCCATCTTTGTGAGCAGGTAGATGTTCGAACGCGCCACGCGCGAATGTAGGATGTCGCCGACGATAGCGACTTTTAGTCCATCGAGCCGCCCTTTGTACTCACGAATCGTGAGGGCATCGAGCAAAGCCTGCGTCGGATGTTCGTGGGCGCCGTCACCCGCATTAACTATTGGCGCGTTGGTCATTCGCGCGAGATGCTGTGGCGCGCCCGCCATCGAATGACGAATCACAATGCAATCGGGCGCCATGGCTTCGAGATTTCGCGCCGTGTCGAGCAGTGTTTCGCCCTTGCTGACGCTTGAAGTCGAAACACTGACGTTCACCGCATCGGCCGACAAACGCTTGGCGGCAATCTCGAAAGACGTTCTGGTGCGTGTTGACGGTTCGAAGAAGAGATTGATGACCGTGCGGCCGCGAAGTGCCGGAACCTTCTTGATCTGGCGTTTTGAAACTTCGCGAAACGTTTCCGCAGTGTCGAGGAGTGTGGCAATTTCACCTGCTTCGAGTTCGCGGATACCGAGCAGGTGGCGGCGATTGAAAGTTTGTTCCATTTTAGTCTGACACAAAAAAAGCGGCCAGTTGGCCGCTTCGTTTACGCCGTATCGGACGGCCTTTCGACGATTACCACGCCCTCTTCCTCATCAAACTCCTGGAGCATGACCTTGATAATCTCGCTCTTCTTGGTGGGAACGAGTTTGCCGATGTAGTCAGCCTGAATCGGCAACTCTCGATGCTCTTTGCCACGATCGACTAAGACTGCGAGTTGTACGCGTCTTGGACGGCCGAAGTCGATTAACTGATCGAGCGCGGCGCGAATGGTTCGGCCCGTGTAAAGCACATCGTCGATCAGGACGATGTTGCGATTCTCGATGTCGCCGGGAAGATCTGTGCCACTAACAACGGGCTTCGCACCGACAGTCGAAAGGTCGTCGCGATAGAGAGTGATATCAAGCACACCGACCGGCGGACGATAACCTTCGAGGTCGGCAATCTTCTGTGCCATGCGTTCGGCAAGCGGAACACCACGCCGCCTGATCCCGACGAGGAACAGGTCACCGGCGCCATGATTTTCTTCAACAATTTCGGAGGAAAGACGAGCCAACGCGCGATTGATGCGCGGGCCATCCATGATGCGAGCTTTCTCGACGAATTCCATGCGTGTGCGCGGATACTAACAAGAAGCGTCGTTAACCGCAAAGGCCGCGGGAAGTTTTATCCACAGATTACGCTGATTCAGTAAATCAATCTGTGTAATCTGCGGATAAAGTGTGTATCATGTGAGGGCTTAATGGTCTATCGCTCGCTGTTGCGCCCGCTCCTCTTCCGTCTCCCAGCCGAGACGGCTCACGAATTCGCTTTACATTCACTGTCGTTTTTTCCGTCACGAATACTGGCGAAACCGAGCACGACGCAGAATCCAATCAGCAGGTTCGGATTGCTCTTCTCAAATCCCGTCGGTCTCGCTGCCGGATTCGACAAAAACGGTATCGCCCTGCGACCACTGGCGGCACTCGGCTTCGGCTTCATCGAAGCAGGCACCGTCACGTTTCATCCGCAACCCGGAAATCCGCGACCGCGACTGTTTCGCTTGTCACAAGATCAGGCGTTAATCAATCGCGCTGGTTTCAACAATGAAGGCGCCGCCGCGTTTGTAAAAAGAGTCGAGCATAAGCGACCTGACTGTGTGCTCGGCGTGAGTATCGGCAAAAGCAAGATCACTCCGCTCGAGGAAGCCACCGCCGATTACCTGGCCAGCTTCGAACTCGTATACAAGGTCGCCGATTACATCGCCGTAAACGTCAGTTCACCAAACACACCACAACTTCGCGAACTGCAACAATCGCAACAACTGACTGCGTTGCTGTCCGCTCTCCAGGCACGTGGCCGCGAGCTCGAGCAACAGCACCAAAAGCGTGTTCCGCTCCTCGTCAAACTTTCACCCGATCTCGAACGTAGCGATCTCGAGAGAATTGTCGCGAGTGTAGAGAAACTTCATATCGACGGCATCATCGCGACTAACACGACTACCAGCCGTGAAGGTCTGAGCAGTGATGCAAAGCTCGTGACGGCAGCAGGCGAAGGCGGTCTGAGCGGCAAACCGTTAAAGAGCAGGTCGACCCAAATGATCGCCCAACTCTATGAACTGACCGGCGGCCGCATCTCGCTGATCGGTGTCGGCGGTATCTTCACCGCACGCGACGCATGGGAAAAGATTTGCGCCGGAGCAAGCCTCGTGCAGTTGTACACCGGATTCATCTACCAGGGACCCAACATCGCAAACGACATTAACGAAGGCCTCGCGAAGATTCTCGCGCGTGAGAAATTTGCGAGTATTGACGCTGCGGTCGGCAGTCGTGCAAAGGAGTTCGCACTTGGATCGGGGCAGTACAGGGAGCGGTAGCGACCTGGTGACCATAGGCATCAAGCATGCTGATCACTGACCAGGTCGCTACCGCTCCCTGTACTGACCCGGTCCAAGAACGTTACAAACTTGAAAGGAGATCAATTGACAGCGAAAGACAAACTCATCATCGCGCTCGACGTCGACACACCTGCAAAAGCACTCGACCTCGTGAAAGAACTTCACAGCGTCGCAGGCATGTTCAAGGTCGGCTCGACGCTCTTCACGATTGCCGGGCCGCAAATAGTTCGAGATATAATCGCGCTCGACTCCAAAGTTTTTCTCGACCTCAAATTCCACGACATACCACATCAAGTCGCAGGCGCTGCACGTGCGGCCGCCGAGCTCGGAGTCTCGCTCTTCACAATTCACGCGAGTGG
>DATNFX010000157.1:0-11528 GCA_035606195.1 Pyrinomonadaceae bacterium | reverse complement strand
TACAGGGAGCGGTAGCGACCTGGTCAGTGATCAGCATGCGACATTTCCTAATGATCCTTGACTCCTATCGTTTGACCAGGTCGCTACCGCTCCCTGTACTGACCCGATCCAAGCGTGGGGTCCGACTTTTGAGGCAAAGCGGTGCTGCAATAAATTCCCCCTTGTTCGTCGAGAAAGCCGATCCTAATCCTGTCTAATCACGATACTGTCACCGCCACCTGAATTTCCGAAAAACACTCGTGGGCCGCCTGAAGGCTTCAGTCCGAGCAATCCCTGAACGATGGACAATCGCGTCATGATTCGCGGCTCGGCAAACTGAAATCTTCCCGCCAGTGTTTCCGTACGTTCGAAGTCACTCTTCGCGAGCGTCGCCATTTCCTGCCCGAATCTATTGATAGTCGACGTCAAACCATTTCCATTTTGCATCGACATTTCGCCATCGCGAAACATGTTGATCTCGAAACCACTCAATACGGCAGCGGCTGAAAGCAATTCATTCAATTGACTGATTGCCGGATCCAACACTTCAAAACTTCTCGACAGATCGACTGTTGAGAATGCATGCGCCACTTTCAGTTGCTGCTCGAACTGCTCGTAACTGGTCGCACGCCGGTTAACAATCTGTCGTGCGTCTTCCAGTACTTGAAGCGCCAGCTTCTGATTAGTTTTCTGCACATCACCGGCAACCTGTATCAACATGTCGAGCTTTTCATTGTCTGTTTGCAGGCGCGCAACAGTTTGCCGGATCTCCTCGATTCGTGCGCTCTCGGCTTTCTTCGTCATTTCTTTGAAATCGATGCGCTGCATCACAACGTCGCGCGCATTGTTTTGCAGGTGGTCGTTGGCAATCTGGCGCGCGCGGTCGGTGTCGCCTTCGTCAATCGCCTTGTATGCAGCCTGCTGGTAGAGGCGCGACTGCATTTGCTGCGGTGCAACCTGAGCGGCCTGGAGAAGAGCGTCCGATGTTGGATCGCCTTGTAACGCACTGAACGTCTGGGCAAGATTCGTCATTGAATTATTCGACATGCCCATCTCCGTGAGTTTTTGTCTCACCAACGGTGCTTTCGACGGTAGATACTGATCGATCATCGGCAGCGTCTGCTGCAATCCATTCAGCAGGCGACGCGCGACGGTTTGTTCGATTTGCGCATCGGTGGGCTGTTGTACAGTTTGCGGACCTGTACCACCGGCAACTAATCCACGTCTGACTGGCTGTTGACCTCGCTGAGTTGCTGCTGGCGCAGTCGGACTGGCTTTCAGTGCAGCGTCGACAACGGTCGAAAGGAGATCGACGTAGGCAGCTTGTCCGAGAACGGGTTGCGGACCGGTGCCTGGCGTAGTGCTACTCGGCGCGGTGGTGCTCGAGGAACTTGAAGCGGGGGCCGCTGGACGTGGTCCAGCTCGCAGCATTGATTGGACGAGTCCGGTGACTTCTGTTTTGGTCAGAATGTTTGCGGCTTGTATTTGCTTGACGGTCTTATCGGCGAGTTTATCAGCCGCCTCTGCATCCTGTTTGTAGAGTTGATTGATGACTTCGGAAATGGTGCTGGGAAACTGACCCTTCGCAAGCATCTGCTCGGCATTCTGTGCGGCGAGTTTTGGATCGAGTGCAGCGACACGTCCGAGTAATGTTTGTTCGAGGTTGTCGTCCGAGAGCTGTTGAATCCTCGGACCACGCCCATCGGCAGTGGGCTGCTGAACGTTAGCGGGTGGTTTAGTGGCGGCGAGCAATTGATAAGCTAACGCCGCATCGTGACGAGCCGCAGTTAACACCAGTTCCTGTCGCAACTGAACATTGCGAAAGTTCGGCGGACCCACTGGACCTTGAAATGTAAAATTCCCATCTTGCATCATCTGGCGTCGATTATTGTTCGCATTCGCCTGGCTACGCCCCAATTCCGCCACGCCTTCACCCGCCATGGTAAAGAGACCGCGGGCGCGTCCCTGATTTTTATCCCATAGCATGTCGGCGGCGTTGATCTGGATCCGAACGCGGTTCTCGACGAGTCGCAGCGACTGTGCCTCGTCAATCACCTGATCGAGCAGGCGGTAAGCGTTCGTTTCGCGCTCCGTCTTTTGCTTCTCGAGTTCTTCGGCTGACGGTTGCTGAGCCGGCGTCTTCTCTTGAGCGGTTACCGCCCACGCCGGAAGACAAAACAGCCCGAGGGCCAGAAACAGGATGAATAGTTTTTTCATGGCATTTCCTTCTGAGAGAGCCTGGCGATCTTACCATCGCGAAGGTTAATCGTGAATCGCTCAGATGTAGGTGTCGAAAGCGGGTCCCAGGTTGCATTTAGCCCTCAGAATAGGTGCCTAGAGGTCCTATAGGACTTATTGGTTTTTCCAAGAACTTCCGCCACCTGTTGCCGTATAATCCCCCGACATGTACTGCCCATCCTGCGGTTCGGAAGAACGACAACTAAGCCAATTCTGTCGCGCCTGCGGCACGGACCTGCGCGTTGTCCGAACTTCGCTCGAGAGTCCCGACTCGGTCACGCAGTCGGCGATTTCAGCGCGTGAAAACATCGGCATGGCAGTGGCCGACAAGATCCGGCAGATGAGCTCGGCGAAAGAATTGAAAAAGGTTGCGGAAGACGTGTTGCCGCACTTTGAGAAGTTTCTCGAATCGCCTGAAGAGAAGCGGCTGCGGAGGATTCGCGCGGGCATCATTATGGCAGCCATCGGGCTCGGTGCCACGCTGGTTCTGCTTATCATGGCGTTGGATAAGGGAGACTTCATTCCGTTTATAACTCCGGCGCTCGTCACTTTCCTTGTCGGTCTCGGAATAATCGTTAACGGCTTGCTCTTTACTGTTCCGCGAAAGCAATTGCCCGGCGAGGCTTACGATGCGCTTTCACAAAAGGTGCTCGACTCGGGTCCGAACAGAATTCCCTACGAGGCTCCGGCGGCGGGGCAACTGACGAACGAGCTTCCGACGGCCCCGCGACTTCAGTCCTCCATCACCGAACACACCACGCATCATCTGAAAACAAATAAACCTTAGGAGCTTTGTCGATGGCGGTAGTCCTGGAAGGTGGTTGCCGAGTCTCGACGTTGCATGAGGGCGACCCTCGCGTCTTCGGTTCGCTCAAGGTTTGGAATCAGATAGGTAGAGCCGGCGGCGCGGAAGCGATTTCGTTACGCATTCTCGAGTTTGGACTAGGCACGTCGCCGCGTTTGCGGAATCGTGAATGTGATGAAGTGATTTACGTGCATGAAGGTGATTGCACTGTTTCCATCGATGACATTGCGTATGAAGTTGGGCCGGAGACTGGAGTTTATCTCCGCCCAGGACAGACGCTGAGTGTGAAGAATGCTGGACCAGACGTGGTGCGGTTTGTCAGTTCGCAGTGTCCGGAAGAAACGGTTGAGATTGCTGATGGCTTTGGTGCACCTTCTTCAGAGCAGCCGTCGCCAATCGTAAGACTTTCAGACCGTAGAGCTTTGCCGACTGCCGATCGCTGGTATCGCGTTTTGGTCGACGACGAGATTGGAAGCGAGCAGGTGACGCAGTTTGTGGGATCAATTCCACCGGGTCGTGCGCCGGACCATTTTCACGAGTATGAAGAGGTGCTGTTTATTCTTCGCGGTGAGGGTCGGATGTGGGCGGGGGATACGAACACTCCGATTGGTCCAGGCTCGTGCATTTATCTACCAAAGCGACAAATTCATTGTGTGGAGAATACTGGTGCAGGTGAGTTAAGACTGTTAGGTGTTTTCTATCCGGCTGGTAGTCCGGCGGTCAGGTATGAAGCCGCGGATCAGGGCTGATCAAAGTCACGGATATCGCGAAATGGCGTCTCGGCGTCACTGAAATCAGGACGGTAGTAGTAGGAAGCGCCATCGAACTCCTGCACCCAGCCTTCCGTCATTCCCAATTCCTCGAGCGCGGTGGTGGCCTTCATCCACTCTGATTCTCTGATCCGTCGCGAAAGCAGGATGTAGCGCTTGTTTGTCTCCGCCTGATGCGTTGGGTAGTACTGCGCCATGAGAGAAATCGCGACGCGCGGGCTCAGTTCGTCTCTAATCCATTCGATCGATTCTGCAATGCGGCCAATATCATTCGGCAGCACGAGCAGGCGCACAACCAGTCCGCGTTTCAATAAACCATCGTCATCAAACACCAGCTCGTCGCCAGTCTGCCTGTACATCTCTCGCAGCGCCGCACGCGAGAACTCTTTGTAGCCGCTCACTTTTGAATAAAGGTAACCCGACTCGTCATCGGCGTACTTCAGATCCGGCAAGTAAACGTCGACAACTCGATCCAGCAGTTGCAGGACTTCAACCGAGTCGTACGCATTCGTGTTGTAGACCACGGGCACGCGCAGCCCGTTTTGCGCCGCGATCAAAATCGATCGCGCCATCTGGGGCGCGAAGTGTGTTGGAGAGACGAAGTTGATGTTATGACAGCCGCGCGCTTGAAGCTCCAGCATCATTTCAGCGAGTCGTTCGTGCGTGACTTCGTTCTTGAGCTGCTGCTTGTGTGTTTGTGAGATCTGATAGTTCTGACAGTAAACACAACGAAGATTGCAGTTGCCGAAGAAGATGTTCCCGGCGCCTTTCGTTCCGACGAGTGGCGGCTCCTCGCCGAAGTGTGGTGTGTAGGACGACACGATCGGCAAACGGCCCGAATAGCACGCCGCGATTTCGTTGTTGAGACGATTGTTCAGACAATCCTTCGGACAGACAGTGCAGCGTTCCAACAGCGCTTCGAGTGCTTCGACGCGCTGGTCCAGCACGCCGCCGCGAAACAACGCCAAATAGGATGGTTCAATTGTGCTCACAAGCTTTATAATCAGCGGAATTTTGATGTCCTGTCAAACTCGTCCACAGATTACATGGATAACCCGACATGCGATTATGGATCTCGAAAAATAGTGAAGTTCCCATCCGCGAGCAGTTGGTTACACAAATCGTTCTCGGAATTGTCAGCAACGATTTGAAGGTTGCCGAGCGTTTGCCGAGCACGCGTGACCTCGCGCGCCGCTACGATATCCACGCCAACACTGTCAGCTCGGCGTATCGCGAACTCGCGCGCCGTCGTTGGGTTGAGTTTCGCAAAGGCAGCGGTGTTTACGTGCGAGCGCGAAATGACGAGGCGCTCGACGATGGGCTGGCACTCGATCAGGTCATCGCGCGCTTCTTCAGAAACCTTCGTGAAGAGGGATATTCGCTCGCTGAGATACAGGCGGGAGTGCAGCGATCTTTCTCGATGCAACGTCCGGATCATTTTCTTTTACTCGAACCGGATCCTGAGCTTCGGGAGATCCTCGTGGCCGAAGTCTCAAACGCGACGAACGTTAAAGTGAAGGGAGCGGGGCCGGAGGAATTAGACGGCGGGTTGACTGGCGCGGCGCCACTCGTCCTGTATGGTCACATGGATTCGTTTGCAGATCGCCTCGAGCCGAAGACGGATGTGCTTGTGCTTCACTCAGCGTCAGTGGTTGAGCGACTGCGTGGTCAGACGAGGCCGCCGCACGACGCGTTGGTGGCAATCGTTTCGCGTTGGCCGGAGTTTTTGAAATGGGCCAGGACCATGCTGGTGGCGGCAGGTCTCGATGCGGATGCCTTGAGTTTCCGCGACGCGCGGGAACGCAACTGGGATAAGGGATTGCGTTCCGCGGCGTTCGTGATTACTGACTCGCTGATGGCGCCGCGGATTCCCGCAGGCTGCGAGATCAAGGTCTTCAGAGTACTCGCGGAATCTTCGTTGCAGGAGATCCGCGAGTTCGAGGAGAGATACTTCTAAACCCATCCACAGATTACACAGAAAAATCTGCGTAATCTGTGGATGGCTTTAATGCTACTTCGCGAGCGTGCGCACGTAATTCACCACGTCCCAACGCTCTGTTGCTTCCGCCATCTTTTTCTCACCAGCCGGCATAATCCCGCGGATACCTTTGGTGATCTTCCAGAAGACCTCGCCGTCCGTCATTGACGTCATGCGTTCTTTGTTTGTGAGATCGGCAGGCTTGCGGCGCAGTCTTGCCATATTGGCTTCGTTCCCGGCGCCGGTTTCGCCGTGACAAAACACGCAGTTGCCCTTGTCCTTGTCGAGGTAGAGCGCTTTTCCTCTCTCGATCGACTCAGCAGTTGCCGAGGTCGGATTCTTTGTCTTGTCCGCATCCTCGGGAAGTTCCCACGTGTTCTTCGAAAAATCCTGTTGCTGGCCGCCGGCTCCGGAACTGATCGAGCGGCTGTCGTTCTGATTCTTGTTGGTGGTAGTTGAACTATTAGCGTTTTGTGCAGACGACGTTACTGCAATGTCGAAGGAGGTCAGAAGAAGTATTGCGACTCCGACCAGCAGTGAAAACGCCAATAAGGGCAAAATTGACTTTCGCATCGATTCGATTTTCTCCTTCAGATTATGGCTTCGTCCGCTTTCTTCTTACCGGACGCTTGGGCGCTGGTTTAGTCGCGGCCGGCGTCGCTATCTCGACTTTTGCGGGCGACGGCTTCAGATAGTCGGCCACGACTTTCTCCGGAATGTCGGCTTCCCAAACGACCTCGTTATCTCGCGCCGACATTTTCAATCCCTGCAGAATCGTTTGAGCATTCTTGTCGGGCACAGCGTCAATGCCCTGCTTCATCAGTCCCGAAAGCAGGCTGTTGATGATCTTTGCGGTGTCGGGATTGTCGGCATTCATCGCGCCCCGCAGAACGAAATTTGTGCCGGTCATTGTAACGGCAGCGTAGAAGTTGCCAAAACGCGTATCGCAGCGCGACTCGCGCGACGTATTTTCCAGGCCCAGCAAGCCAAAGCTCTTCACAAACGAAGCGAGTGGCGCGCCTGAAGCAGCCATCAACACGTTCGGATCCCTGAATAACGACTCGAGTGTCGCCGGATTGATCCGCCCGTTTCCCTCAGTCGCATCGATTGCTGATCTGAGATAAGGAAGCGTGCCTATCGCGATTGAGTTTGCACTCAGCGGCACCGCGCCAACCTCGACAAACGGTTTGAGGAGCGGATTCTTCTCTGCTTCGGCGACTAACGGATCGATCTTCATCACTGTCATCGATTTCGATCCGTGTTTCTCAACGCGCACCTTGTCTTGCAGGTAAAGCTGGCCGAGTGACAAAAGCGAGTCGGAGCTGAAATCTCCGCCCGCCACAATCATCACGTCGGGAGCCTTGAAGCTAAGATCAGTCGCCGGTTTGTTAAAGCGGACTGCGATCACGAGATATTCGACCGTAGCCGGATCGATGCCGGCTGACGACTTTATGTCGGAGAAGGCAGAGCGCATCTTTGTCACGTCTGCGGGCGACATCACACGCGGCGCTGCTTCATTGAGAATCCGTTGCGGGCTGATGTAGATCAAGGCGTCGGCTTCGGGCAAGTTGGCCAGAGCCGCGGAAGGGTTTTGGGCGACCACGCGTTGGGCGAGTGAGAAAGCAATAAGAACGGCGATTAACAACAACTTCGAATATGTTTGTTGCAAGTCGAACCTCCGGGGATAAAAAGTTGTGCAAAGCAACGTTAGTGCTTTGTACTTGGAACTTTGTTCTTTGTCTTACCAAGTACAAAGCACAAAGTACAAAGTACTAAGCACAAAGTACAGTTACTTTCCGACTTGGCGGTAACGAAAGCAACTCACCTCGTGATCGTTGACCATGCCGACAGCCTGCATAAAGGAATAGCAGATGGTAGAGCCGACAAATTTGAAGCCGCGCTTCAGCAGATCTTTGCTGAGCGCGTCGGAGATTTCCGTGCGAGCAGCAAGGGGAGCGTCGGGAGTGCGTTTCAGCGGCTTGCCGTTTACGAAGCGCCAGACGTATTCATCAAAGCTGCCGAATTCGCGTTGCACTGCGAGAAAAGCGACGGCGTTGCCGATCGCGGAGTTGATCTTGAGCTTATTGCGGATGATGCCGTCGTTCGCCAGCAGCGCTGCGACCTTACGCTGATCGTACTTTGCGACTTTCTTCGGATTGAAGCGGTCGAAGGCGGCGCGATAGTTATCACGTTTTCTGAGGATGGTTTCCCAGCTAAGACCAGCCTGAGCTCCTTCGAGAATCAGAAACTCAAAGAGACGGTTGTCGTCGTGAACCGGCACGCCCCATTCTTCGTCGTGATAGGCGATTGATAAGGGCGTCCTGGCCCAGAAGCAACGTTGCATGCGCGCTATTGTATCCACAAAGGATTCATGGAACGTACTGTAGGGGCGGCCCTCCGTGGCCGCCCTCGGTTTTGATCTGGACTGTATTCACAGGCGCCCTTCCAACCGAGGGCGACCACGGAGGGCCGCCCCTACAGTACGTTCCGAATCGTTAACTGGCTCTCAGAGCGCACGGATTCGTAAACAGCGTTCACCAGTACGACCGACATAAGACCATCAAAGGCTGTTACAAGAGGCTCTGACTCGTTGACGATCGCATCTATAAAAGCGCGGTCCTCTTGCAGGTAGCCCCATTTCTCCTCGCGTGGTAATTGCTGCATCGTCTGTTCAATGAGATGGCCCTCGAGGTTGCTGCTGCTGGTTAGACTCTCCATCTCGCGAGTCACGAGCGTTGCGTGATGGCAAAAGACTTCCACGCGCTCGAACGGAAACAACCAACTCGCATCCGCCGCCGTTGCGAGGGTCGCATGCATTCCATTCGCGAACTTTAACAGCACCGAGAAGTCGTCGATCTCTTTGTACTCATGCTTCGATCCGATCGCATGCAGGCTCTCAACTTCGCCGAACAGAAACCGCATCATGTCGAACATATGGATCGGCGTCTCATAAAGAAAGCCACCCGTGACTTCCGGATCGCCGGTCCATTCCGGTTTGAGTAATTCGCCGCGGTTCATCTTCACATGTGCGGAATGCGGCACATGAGTTTCATAAAGCATCCGTTTCAGGTTTGCGTAAACAGGTGCGAAGCGTCGATTGTGACCTACCTGGAAAACCTTGCTCGTGTTCGAAGCTTTTTCAAAGACTTTTCGCGCAGCTTCAATGCTGGTCGCGAGTGGCTTTTCACAAAAGACGTCTTTGCCGGCTTCAATCGCGGCGATTGCCAGCGACACGTGCTGAGTATTCGGAGTCGTCACATAAACTGCATCCGCCCTTTCGAGCACCTCGAGCGGCGACGCGACCGCCGTTGCGTTGTGTGCGCCGGCGAGTTTTTCAGCCGCCGTTGGAATCACATCGTGTACGGCAGTGATTACGACGCGTTCATCGCGTGAGAGAACGCCGGCGTGCACGCCGCCGATATATCCTGCGCCGATGATTCCGATTTTGATCTTCTTCATTCAGCCTCCGCGAGGGCTCGTGTCGTCGCCGCATGAGCGTCACGCGCAAGCGCAAACGGATCTCGCTCCCAGTACTCCGGACGGAATATCTCAACACTCGCAACTTTGTCGTAACCGATTTTCCGAAACGCCGAAATCATTTGTCGTAACGGAAGAATTCCAAGACCCGGCAGCAGCCTGTGCCGATCCTCGAGTTGCTCGCGTGGCCGATCTTCAGCGTCGTTGATGTGAAAGATTTGAATGAGATCCGGATCGAGAGCTTCGATCATCTCCAGCGACGAATTGCCGGCGTAAAAGTGAAAACTGTCGATCACCAGCCCGAGGTCTTTCCGGTTAACTTCGCGCACGATATCGGAAGCCAGATCCAGTGTCGGGACGCTGCAGTCTGTCTGTCCCAGGAATTCAAAGGCGAGTGAGACACCATGCGCCGCTGAGATTTCGCACAGTTCGGTCAGGACGCTGATTGATTCCGAGATCACACTCTCGCGGGATGCGCCGCCTTTCGGCAAAGGCCCGGGAACGACAACGATGCACGGACAACCGGCTGCGGCCGCAATGCTGCTCAGTTCCTCGCATTCCTTTTTGATCAAGTCGTACGCGGGTGCGTCTCGAAACGTAATGTGCTCGATGGAATTGATGCTCAAGGGTTGGAGGCCCGACTCCGCGAAAAGACTCTTCAGTTCTGTAGCGGATCTCTCTTTGAGGAAGTTTCTGAGTTTTGCAGCCCAGATTTCCACGTAATCAAAGCCTGCTGCTTTGGCTGCCTGCAGGTCGGTAGCCAGGTCAGCTCTCATCGTCGTAGCGCCGTTAAGTGCAAGTTTCATATAGGTCGAATAGGTCCTATTGGACGTATTTTGCGAGCAGCATATCACGGCGCCCTACGCAGTTTGACTTTGGCGCGGGCATTAGTTAAAAGTGGCCGCATAAGACAATTGAACCGCATCCCTACTCCCGGTCTGACGACTGGGAATCGGTTTTTCCGAAACCATAAGGAGATACAAATGGCTCTACGACTTGGCGACATAGCACCCGATTTCACAGCAGAAACGACTGAAGGCCCGATTAATTTCCACGAGTGGCTTGGAGATAGTTGGGCAGTGTTGTTCTCCCACCCCAAAGATTTCACCCCGGTATGCACGACCGAACTGGGATACGTAGCCCGTTCAAAGCCTGACTTCGAAAAGCGCGGCGTGAAAGTGATTGGACTCAGCGTCGATCCCACTGATTCACACAAACGCTGGGCTGAGGACATCAGAGAAACTCAAGGCACCGCGCTCAACTTCCCGGTGATCGCGGATCCCGATCATAAGATTGCCGAAATGTACGACATGATCCACCCGGAGATCAGCGACGTATTCACGGTTCGTTCGGTGTTTGTTATCGGCCCAGACAAGAAGGTTAAGTTGATGATCACGTATCCGGCCAGCACCGGACGTAATTTTGACGAGATCCTGCGCGTGATCGATTCACTACAGCTGACGGCGCAGTACAGCGTTGCGACACCCGTTAACTGGAAAGACGGCGACGATGTAATCATCGTCAACTCGGTATCGGACGAAGCGGCGAAGGAAAAATTCCCGGCCGGCTGGAGAGCACCAAAGCCGTACCTGCGAATTACGCCGCAGCCCAACAAGTCGGCCGAGTCCGACACCGCCGCAAAAAGCGCGTCGTAGTTATCAACTGCGTCCCGTATATTTGAGCCACAGATCCGTAAAATCTGTGGCTCAATATTCCTCATGACTTTAGCCCCCGAAACACAACTCGGGCGTTACGCGATTCGCTCCCTTCTCGGCGCGGGTGGTATGGGTGAGGTCTATCTCGCTCAAGACAACAGTCTGAATCGCAAAGTTGCTTTGAAAGTTCTACCTCTCGACGTCGCTGCAAACCAGGATCGTATGCGACGTTTCAAACAGGAAGCGACTGCGGCTGCATCTCTCAATCATCCAAACATCGCGCACATCTACGAAGTCGGAGTCACATCCGATCTGAACTTCATCGCCATGGAGTACGTCGACGGCACGACCCTGCGCGAGAAGATTCACAAAGACAACGAGGAGCTACCAAAACTTCTGCGCGCGTTGCAGCACGTCGCTGAAGGACTCGCGAAAGCTCACGACGCCGGGATCGTCCATCGAGATCTCAAGCCGGACAACATCATGATCACGTCCGATGGTCACGCCAAGATCCTCGACTTCGGCCTCGCGAAGCTCATCGAACCTACAATGACTGGTACAACGAGCGCCGAAGACCCCACCATCTTGCAGTCGCATTCAACTCCCGGTCTGATACTAGGAACGCT
>DATNFX010000156.1:0-3488 GCA_035606195.1 Pyrinomonadaceae bacterium | reverse complement strand
TCGGCTTCGGGGGAAGAGACAGCCATTTAGACCTCCGTTCAGGTTGCACGCGTAATGAAGATCTGGTCGAGATAGACGCCTTAATACTAATGGTCAGGTGCGTGGAATCGTTTCAATTGGGACACGAGGATCAGTTGAGAGTTAATTCTGAGACGGTCGCACAATAACGGCCGTCTAATCGTTGTCAAATTTGTTTTTGACTGTGTAAACCAAGTTGAAGTGTTCCGGGCATTTGATTAAACACTCCTAAATGAGGCCTTCTTTCTTTAAAAGGGAGCTGGCGGACCCGCATAAAGTACCGCGGGCCTAGTTTCCCAATGCGAGGATTGCGGGTTCGAATCCCGTTTCCTGTCACTCACGGATCGTAGTTGGCGCACCCGTAACTGAAAAATGACCTTCGACGTAATTTGTCGTACCTGCATCGGCGGTGCCTGTAAAGCCGGGCTGTTTGCCCCCAATCGTCACCTTGAACTCGCCTGGCTCGACCACTGTGCGGCCATCGTCTGTAATCACGGCAAGTTGACGTGGCTCAATCGTGAACCTGATGACGCGGCGCTCGCCGGGCTTTAAATAGACTCGTTCGATTCCAGCAAGCGATCTAATTGGTACTCGAACAGAGGCTGCTTCGTCAGTTACATAAAGCTGGACCACCTCTTCGCCTGCCCGAGTACCGGCGTTCTCCACGGTCGCGCTCACTGTCACCTTTTCTGTCGCCGGCGAACGTGGGGATGAGACGGTGAACTCCGAGTATTTAAATCGCGTGTAGCTAAGGCCATGCCCAAAGGGATAGAGCGGCTCACCTTTGAAGAACCGGTACGTTCTTCCATCCATGTTATAGTTTTCAAACGGGGGCAACTGATCCACCGATTTATAGAACGTAACCGGAAGTCGTCCGGCCGGGTTGTAATCACCGAAGAGCGTGTCTGCGATCGCGGTCCCTCCCTCTTCGCCCGGATACCACGCCTGCACGATCGCGCCGGCGTGCTCGTTGGCCCAATTGACCGCCAGTGCACTGCCTGACAGCAAAACGACCACCAGCGGTTTGCCGGTCGCTGCGACGGCTTCGAGCAATCCCTGTTGACGGGCAGGGAGGTTAATGTTCACTCGATCTCCACCGAGGAACCCCGGCTCACTTACATTCATCTCTTCGCCTTCAAGTCTTGAAGAAAGACCCAGCACGAGCACCACCGTGTCTGCTTGTTTAGCGACCGCAACCGCTTCGGCATAAGGTGGCGCTCCTGTGTTGACGGCGGGCGGCTGCCACGCGAGTCTCGCAACTGCACCTATCTTGCTCTCGTAGTACTCCATCTTGATGTCGTAGCTTCTGCCGGCCTCGAGCGTGACTTCGCCCGTGATAGTCGCCGGCGCATGATCGGTCCAGTCTTCAGCGATCAACTTGCCATCGAGATATACGCGCACGCCGTCATCAGCGATTGCCCCGAAGCGATACTTACCGCTCTTGTCCGGAACGAGCTTGCCGGTCCAACGTGCGGAAAAATCATCACTGGGAATGCCGGGCGCCGGGTTTGACATGCCCCAGTCGAAATTCACTTCCGGATCAACGCGCGTTACGACTGGCGGGCCCGCGAGTGTCTTGTTCGCGAAATACTCGGCTTTGAGACCGCGTTCGCCATTCGGTCCACTCAGAGCCGAAGCTGGCACGGGTATCGCGGAAATTTCTGTGAGCGGCGTTCCTAACGCATACAAGACTTTTGTTTTTGACGACACGTGTTGGCGAATACCTGCTAGCGGTGTAGTTGCGCGCGACGGTTGACCGTTGTAGTTGCCAAGTAACACCTGAACGTCATCGGCATTTGGTCCAATGACGGCGATCGATTTCAGATCTTTGCGCAGTGGGAGGGTGTTGTTTTCGTTTTTCAGGAGAACTATGGATTCGCGTGCAGCCTCGAGCGCGAGTTGGCGATGTGCAGCTGAATCGTTTTCTGAGAATGGGATCTTTGCGTAGCGCACCATCTCCGGTGGATCGAACATCCCGAGACGAAAGCGAGCTGTGAACAATCGTTTCAAGGCCCGATCGATTTCGGTTTCTGAGATCAAACCCTGCTTTACCGAGTTCACGAGCGCTTTGTAACTATCGCCACATTCCAGATCGGTTCCTCTTTTGACGGCCAGTGCTGAAGCTTCCTCGGCGGTCTTCGAGAAATTATGGCGCTTGTAGATGTCGTCGATCGCGCCACAATCCGAAACGACGTATCCATTAAAGCCCCATTCGCCGCGTAGCAAGTCTCCGAGCAGATGTGTATTGGCACAGCACGGTTCACCGTTGGTCCGGTTGTACGCACACATCACCGATGCTGCCCGAGCCTCCATGACAGTAGCGCGAAAGGCGGGCGTGTACGTCTCGCGTTCGTCGCGTTCGCTTGCAGCAGCGTCAAAGCGATGGCGCTCAGGCTCCGGGCCTGAATGGACAGCGTAGTGCTTCGGAGTTGCTACCACTTTCAGATACTTCGGATCGTCACCCTGCAGTCCCTTAACGAATGCCACACCGAGTCGACTTGTCAGATACGGGTCTTCGCCGTAAGTCTCCTGTCCTCGTCCCCAGCGCGGGTCACGAAAAATATTGATGTTTGGCGACCAGAACGTGAGACCGTAAAAACGGTTGTAGTTACCGCGTCGTAGAGCCTCGTGGTACTTGGCCCGAGCTTCGTCAGAGATCACATTGGCGACGCGATTCACCAGTTGAGGATGGAATGTCGCTCCTAATCCGATGGCTTGCGGGAAAACTGTGGCGACGCCTGAGAACGCGACGCCATGCAGTGCTTCGTTCCACCAGTCGTATTGCGGAATGCCGAGCCGTGGTATCGCCGGCGCGGCATTCATCATCTGCGAGACTTTCTCCTCGAGTGTCATACGCGAGATCAGGTCGTCAACGCGCTGTTCGAAGGGAAGCTTCGGATTGAGATACGCCGCGCTGGGATCGGGTTTGGCTTCTTGAGTGGTTGCAGGAGAACCAATGAACAACAGACAGAGCACGAGTGTGAACGCATACAAGCTTGTACGAAGTAGGGACATAGAACCAATATAAACCAAAGCAGTCCAATCCTGGATGTTTTAAGCCCCGGATTAGTTCCTTGACATCGTTCGAGTCTACGGAGTAGGAATCATTTGAAATGAAAGAATCCAACGTGTCGGAATCCGGTTGTGCCTCTAGTCAAAATGCACGATCGCGATGATGAGTCTCACCTAATTAGGCAAGGAAATATCAATTAACAGCCTGTATGAGTATTCATGTTCCCCATTTTCCGACGATGATCCCAATGACGAGACCTCCGATTGCGCCTAAGATAAGAATGGGAGCGTAAGCATTTGTGATAATGGCATCGGGTTGCTTTGCCTCAAAAGTCGGAAAATCATCTTGGATCGGGTCAGTACAGGGAGCGGTAGCGACCTGGTCAGTGATCAGCATGCGACATTTCCTAATGATTCGTGACTGCTATGGTTTAACCAGGTCGCTACCGCTCCCTGTA
>DATNFX010000155.1:0-8272 GCA_035606195.1 Pyrinomonadaceae bacterium | reverse complement strand
GGTGTTGACGCTTTCGATTGGCGTGCCCTCCGCCGTGAAGACATTTAACTGGCTCGGAACGTTGTGGGGAGCTCGTATTCGCTTCACCACCGCGATGTTGTTTGCGCTCGGCTTCGTTTCGTTGTTCGTGGCCGGCGGTATTACCGGATTGATCCTGGGCCAGAGCTCACTCGACCTCGCGATGCACGACACGTACATCGTCACCGCCCACTTCCACCTCGTGATGGGCGTGGCGTCGATCTTCGGTATGTTCGCGGCACTCTACTTCTGGTTTCCGAAGATGTTTGGACGCTTCATGAACGAGAGCATCGGCCGGATTCATTTCTGGCTGACGTTCATCGGTGTCTACACGATCTTTGTACCGATGCACATCATGGGCATCGTCGGAATGCCACGTCGCTATTCGAGCTTCGCAGAGTATGAGTTCCTGAAGACGTTGCATCCGCTTGTGCTACTCGTGTCCGTTGCGGCTGTGATCACGATCTCGGCGCAGCTACTGTTCTACTTCAACGTCTTCTGGAGCATCTTCAAAGGCAAGAAGGCGGGCGACAATCCCTGGGAAGCTACCACGCTCGAGTGGACCACAGCGACGCCGCCGCCGCACGACAATTTCGCAGGCGTGTTGCCGACGGTCTATCACGGTCCTTATGAATTTGCGGTTCCGGGAGCACCAAAGGATTACGTAATGCAGACTGATGCTGGGGCCGATGTGCCAAGCGGTGATGGCCACAATGGTCACAAGCACTAAGAAAGCAACGACCAAGGGGATGGGCTCAGGAGGCAGGTTTCCGGGGCCCAACGGTAAGAAGCCAGGCGGAAATGGATTTCACGGTGGCGATGGCGGGAACAAGCGGAAGTTTTCTCCCTGGAGCTACCGGATCACGATGTGGATGGTGCTGGCCGCCATCGTCATGATGTTTGGAGCTCTTTCCGTGGCGTATGTCATGGTTTCCGAAGAGCAACGCACGCCGGTTCCGATGCCGCGTATGTTCTTTCTGAGTACGGGGCTGATCCTGGTGAGTAGTGCGACGTTCCATCAGGCAAAGAAATCTTTGCAGGAAGATCGTGGGCGCGCTCACCTGCGATGGTTGCTGGCGACGCTCGGGCTCGGAATCGGGTTTCTGCTATCGCAGCTCGCGGGATGGCGTGAACTTGCCAGGGCGGGTGTCTACTTTTCGGGTCATCCGCGTAGCACGTTTTTCTATCTGGCCACGGCGTTGCACGGAGGCCACCTGCTCGGCGGTATCGGCTTGGTGTTCTATCTCGTGATCAGGCGATTGCGTCCATTGTGGCAATTGAGCGCCGAGAAGAACATGACGTGGACCAGAGTCGTCGGGCTCTACTGGCACACGATGGATGGGATTTGGATTTGGTTATTCGTCTTACTTTTAATTTTTAAGTAGGTAAGCCACAGATGAACGCGGATTTAAATACGGATTTACTCGGGTCGCGGTACCGCATCGGAATGTGCGTCGGGCTCGCTTCGATTGTGATGTTGTTTACGTCGCTCAGCAGCGCGTACGTCGTGCGTTCCGGTGTGATGAACGACTGGTTCCCGATTGCTGTGCCGCGTGTGATGTTTGGCAGCACGGCGCTGATTCTGTTAAGCAGCGTGGCGATTGAGATTGCACGACGAAGTCTCAAACGAGGCCTCTCGGAAAGCTACTCGCGATATTTACTGCTAACAACTCTTCTCGGTTTGGGTTTTCTTGTTTCGCAAGTGGTTGCATGGCGACAATTGGCAAAGCAGGGAATCTATCTGGCGAGCAATCCGTACAGCTCGTTTTTTTACCTGCTGACTGGTGCGCACGCTGTGCATCTGGCCGGCGGATTACTCGCTCTTGGTTTCTTGTGGTTCCGTTCGCGAAATCAGGTAGGACGGCAGGCTGTCGCCGATGCCGTTTCGATTTACTGGCATTTCATGGACGCTCTTTGGATCTACCTATTCCTACTCCTATTCCTTTGGAGGTGACAGGTGAGCACTGAAGCACAGGCAGGACATTTCCCGGCAGTGGATTGGGAAGGCGGGGCCCTTCCTTATCGCGTGGGACATCGCAAGTTGGGAATGTGGCTGTTTATCGTTTCCGACTCGCTGACGTTTTCGGCGCTGCTCATTGGCTACAGCTATTTGCGCGCGTCTAACGTCTGGCCGACTCCGTTTCCTTTCTATCCCAGCATTGTCTTTTCATCCGTGATGACTTTCTGCCTGCTGTCGTCCAGCTTGACGATGGTGTTTGGCGTGTCGGCATCGAGTAAAGGCGACAAAGCGAAAGCGAGGAAGTGGATCCTGGCGACTATTTTCTTCGGTCTCGCTTTTATCGTGCTCCACTTGATCGAATGGAACCACCTCATTCACGAAGGACTGCGGCCGTTCTACCTACCCGAACATTGGGTGCAGGCTTTTACGACCACTGACGGCGTGCCGCCTTCACCGCTATTTGGCGCGACCTTCTTCGCGATCACCGGCCTGCACATGTTCCACGTCGCTACCGGCGCGATTTACCTGCTGGTGGTTGCAGCTCGCGTGAACAAACTCAAACACGAAGACATCGAGATTAGCGGCCTTTACTGGCACTTCGTCGACCTCGTCTGGATGTTTGTGTTCCCGCTGATTTACATCATGTCAGTGGACGTCGGTCATCACGCAGGTTTGTAAAGGCGAAGGAGAAACGAAATGACTGCACACGCACACGCTGAAGAACATTTCGCCGGCAGTAACAAACTGTTCATCTCGATTTGGGTTTGGCTCGTAGGGTTGACGTTGGTCGAGATCTTCCTGGCTTACAAGCCGATGCCGATCCACCTCATGCTGCTCGTACTGCTGGGACTTTCAATCATCAAAGCAGCACTGATCGTGGCGTACTTCATGCACCTGAAGTTTGAACGGCTGAGTCTGATTCTCACCATTGTACCGATGCTACTCGTTTGCATTATGCTGTTGTTTGTCTTTTTCCCCGACAGTTTCCGCTCGGCTGGACTGCGGTACAAGTTCAAGGAGAACCCGCCAGTCGCGCCAGCGCCGGTGGAGGAACCGTAATGAAGTCGAATTGGTGGCGAGTTTTGGTTTTGGCAGTTGTCGTGGTTGGCATCGTGCTCGTGGCTAATGGTTATGCAGATGCACAGTGCTCGATGTGTCGCAGCGCATTGACCAGTGCCACCAACTCGAGATTCATGCGCAACTTCAATATCGGCGTGCTGGTGTTGTTAACGCCTCCAGTCGCGATTTTCTGTTCGATCTTTATTGTCTTGCGGAAGTATAAGGGCCACTGACAAACGCCGATGAGTGACAATAACCCTTTAGCGCTCGATGTCGAGAAACGCACGACGAGGGGACGCGTTTGTCCGCGGTGCGGCGGGAAGATCATTCCCTCCGATCGGGCCGTCTACCAGACGGGTGCGGACCCAACCGGATCGTTTCCTTTGTGGACCTGCGAACGATGCGGTTATGAGGAAGAAGGCGAGCGCCGGAAGCCTGCTGGAAAGGCGAAACACTAGTACGAATCAAATCTGATGCGTAGAGAACTCGGACTCTTAAACATAATCTGCATATTTGTCGCGTTCGGTTTTCTGGTGATGGCGGCAATTAGCGTCATCTCATCGGGCGACTTTCTCACCACCGACAATCTCTTCATCATCACTGTCAGCCTCGTAATGGCGTTGATGTTTATTATCAGCCCGTTGCTGTACCTCAAGTCTGAAGGGCGTTTGCCGTTGCCCGGTATGAAGAAGTCAGTCGCAGCAGTTCCGGCAGCGAGCGGCGGAGACTGGGGGCAGGTCAAATCACATGCGCCGGCGCCGCCATTGCTCGACGCCAAAGGTCGCGCTGTGCCGCCAGACGTCCGCGCCATCGTTTCACGTATGGACAGCCACAAAGAGGCGCAAAAAACACCAGATGCGGTTTAAGCTGTGTCTGAATATATCTCCTACCTGCCACACCTGAATGCTTGTCTAAATGCGACCAGCGCTATCCTGTTGTTTTCGGGTTGGAGATTTATCAAGGCGCACAACGTCGCTGCACATCGTGCCTGTCAGGTATCGGCCTTAATAGTTTCGCTGTTGTTTCTCGCTTCCTATCTCACTTATCACTACAACCACGGCACGACGCGTTTTCAGGGAACGGGCCTCGTACGTCCGATCTATTTCACTATCCTGACTAGTCACACGATTCTCGCGATCGTGATTGTTCCCCTCGTTGCGCTAACCTTCTACCGCGCAGTTCGGTCGGACTTCGTACGACACAGACGCATCGCAAGGATTACGCTCCCACTGTGGCTGTACGTGTCGGTTACGGGTGTGATCGTTTATCTTATGCTTTACCAGATTTATCCTTCCTGACAAATGCCTGTTCCCGGCTCAAAACCGATTCTGTTTCTGGCGATATTGTTCGTAGCCGCGACGTTTCTCGCCTGGTATTTCTCGTGGTTTGGTCGCGCGTTGTCCGATGCGGACATCTCGAAGTATCTCGCCGACGAAAAGAACCCGCGACACGTCCAGCACGCGCTCCTGCAGGTTCAACAACGCATGGAACGAGGCGATCCCAGCGCAAAGAACTGGTACCCGCAGGTAGTGACACTCAGCGGCAATCCCGAGACAGAGTTTCGACTGACCGTGGCGTGGTTGATGGGATTTGACAACAAGTCGCAGGAGTTCCATGACGCGCTTCTGAAACTACTGCACGATCAGGAACCAATCGTTCGTCGCAATGCTGCGCTCGCACTCGTTAGATTTAATGACAGTAGTGGCAGAGACGAATTGCTTTCAGTGCTCAAGCCTTACGTGTTGAAAGCGCCCGCTGACGGTGTGGTTGCGAGCAGCATGAAAGAGGGCGCGATAGTCGGACGCCGCACGCCGCTCGCCCGAATCGAGCAGGCGGATGGAAGAATCGTCGAACTGCGGTCACCACTGCCGGGCCGCGTCAACCAGATGCTGAAAGCGAATGGTGCGCAGGTGTCGCGAGAGGAAGACTTGCTGAGTCTGAATTCGGATGAAGAGAGTGTTTGGGAAGCGTTGCGGGCGTTAGCGATCGTTGGAACGGCAGACGATCTACCGGTAATTCAGAACTATACCAATGCTGAGGGTCGCCTTAAGGAGCAGGCGGGTCTAACTGTGAGTGCTATTAACCACAGATTACACAGATAAAAATCCGGATTTCGATCCGTATAATCCGCGTTCCCGATTTTATGCGGGAGGTGCAGGCGGTGAGTCAGGTAATGTGATCCCGTGCACGGCTTCCCAGTCGTCCGTGGGAACCATCTCGATTGCATCCCACGGACAACCATCGAGAAACGCTCCGTCAGGACCTTTACTGGTGCACTTCTGACAACCAATGCACAGGTACGGATCGACTTCGATTCTGCCGAAGGGAGCGTGATCTTCATCGGGTACCCAGAACATGCAGGCCTCGATCGGGCAATACTCGATACAGGCCGGTGACCCGGAGCAGCCGGTGCAACAATCCGTAGTAATCGCAAGTATGCGTGGACGCTTCTTGCGTGTTGCTTTACCGTCGCCCTCCGACATTGGCCAGTGTTTGTCTACGATGTCGAACATCCGCTAACCCTCGCGTTTTATTGGTTATCGCAGTTCGACTCTAACATAGCTTTGTGGAATTCCTCAACGATTTGTGTCGGCGACTTTCTGTGGCTATTGCGGAATAACAATAGCTTCAAAATAGCAGGTCGATAACAACATCGGGAGGGATACAAATGCAGGTAATCACTGGAGTATTCAAATCGGAAAATAACGCTGAAACCGCTGTCAACCAGTTAAGAAATCTTGGTATAGCCGAAAAGAGAATAGGCATCGTCAGGCCCGGAAATCGCCCTGAACGACTCGAGGCGGGTGTACCAGTCACCGACACTGAAGACCCCGGAATGGGGCGGGCGATGGGCGCCGCAGTGGGTGGTGCGATGGGAGCTGCGGGTGGTGCGACAGCAGGTCTCGCTGTAGCAAGTCTAGTCGTGCCGGGTATTGGACCACTGGTCGCATTCGGAATGGTGGGCGCCGCGTTGCTGGGCATTGTTGGAGCCGGTGTCGGTTCTGCTGTAGGCGATAACGTCGAAGAAGGATTGGGCGAAGGTATTCCTCACGAAGACGTCTATCTCTATGAAGATGCGCTGCGACACGGCCATTCAGTAGTCATCGCATATGTAGACGAAGGAGATCAGGCCGGCAACGCCGCCAAAGTGATGCACGATGCGGGTGCTGAAGATCTGGATACGATGCGCGAAAACTGGTGGCAGGAGATGCGTGAAGGCGAGCGAGCGCACTACACCGGTGAGGCCCGGGATGATCGCGACTTCGACCGAGACGAGACGAGCTATCGTCATGGTTACCAGGCAGCCTTGCATCCGAAGCGCAGAGGTAAGGCATATTCCGACGTCGAGGATGAGTTACGCACGGCTTATGCGAACACAGTCCTTGACAGACCGTTTCAGTCCGGGTATGAACGCGGTTCAAGTCATAGTTCCAGAGTGGAGAATCGCTAGAGGTTGAAGGAATTTCTTCTGAACGCCGCCGTCCTGATCGGGATACTGGGCGGCAGCGCGTTCATCACCAGTTGGTTTGCGCGAACGATGTACGTTCGTTGTTCAGCATGCGGCACTCTCAACGCGCGCCGGCGCACGGAGTGCCGCTCGTGTCAAACTGCCCTTTAGATCCATCCACAGATTACACAGAATGTGTAATGAAATCTGTGTAATCTGTGGATAGCCTTTGAGACCATCATGACTATACCCCCGGAGTGGCGTACGCACGCCGAAAGCACCGACTACCGCGAAACACCGAACTACGACGACACGATCGCCTTTGCACGTCGCCTGGCCCACGCTTCATCGATCATCGAATACGAGGGTTTTGGCTTCAGCGGGCAGGGCAGGGAGTTGCCGCTGATAATCGCCTCTGAAACGGGCACCTTCACACCCGTGGCCGCGAAATCCGAGGGGAAGGCGGTCGTCCTGATTCAGGCGTGCATTCACTCGGGCGAACCTGACGGTAAAGACGCCGGGTTTGCTTTGCTGCGCGATATCGCCATCACGCAAACCGTAACCGGAATACTCAATAGCGTCGTGTTGCTCTTTATTCCGATCTACAACACCGATGGTCACGAGCGCTCGAGTCCTTACAACCGCATCAACCAGAACGGTCCGGTCGACATGGGCTGGCGAACCACCAGCACTTATCAAAATCTCAATCGTGATTACATGAAAGCCGACACGCCTGAGACGCGTGCGTGGCTCAATCTGTGGCATCAGTGGCAACCGGATCTCTTCATCGATTGTCACGTCACGGACGGCGCGGACTATCGCTGCAACATCACTTATCACCACGAACATCACGACGGAGTTGACCGGGCAGTGCTCGAATGGGAGCGCGATGTGTTTGACGACAAGGTGAAAACGGCAACCGAAGCCGCCGGCAACGTGATCTCCTGGTATCTCGAGTTTATTGACAATCGCGACCTCGAACTGGGCACGAGAGACTTCAACGGCTCACCCCGGTTTTCAACCGGCTATGTGCCGTTGCGGAATCGTCCCGGAATTCTGATCGAGACGCACATGATCAAAGACTATCGCTCGCGCGTCATCGGCACCTACGACTTTCTCAAAGCAGCGTTGACTGAAGTTAATCGTGATCCGGAACGGCTGCGGACGATTGGACGCGAGGCGGACGAACGAACAGTGACCGCCGGCAAAGTCTACGATCCGGATGCACGTTTCCCACTCGATTTCGAACTGACTGACGAAGTCACGCCATTTGCGCTCAAGGCATTCAACTACGAGACCGAACACAGCGACGTCTCTGGCGAGCTGCGCGTGGTGTACGGTCGCGAGCCGCTCGATCTGACGGTGCCGATGTATCAAACATTTCGTCTCAAAACGGCGGTTGCGCCACCGCTGCGTTACATCGTGCCCGCGCAGTGGACCCACGTTATCGATGTGCTAAAAGCGCACGGCGTGCGGATGAAGACGCTCGCGGCGTTTGCAGCACTCGAAGTTGAGAGTTATCGCTTTACAAATGTGAGTTGGCCGGAAGAGCCATTTGAGGGCAGGCACATGCCACGCTTCGATGTGGAGCGAACGGTGGAAACGAGAGTGTTTCCTCCCGGCTCGAGGGTCGTCCCCCTGAGCCAGACCCTGGGTCGGGTTATTTTGAATCTGTTAGAGCCACAGGCACCCGACTCTCTTGCCCGTTGGGGCTTCTTCAATGCGATCTTTGAAGAGAAGGAGTACGCCGAGCACTACGTGCTCGAAGCGCTTGCCCGCGAGATGAT
>DATNFX010000154.1:0-8469 GCA_035606195.1 Pyrinomonadaceae bacterium | reverse complement strand
CAGGTCAGCCCATCATAAAGATGCTCAGCGTCGACACGATCGTCAGTACAGACTTGAACGCCGTCATTACCGGTCCAAACAAAGGACGCTTTCCTGCCGGCACTTACCGGCCGAATGCGACCGAACCCGACCGCGACCGGCAGTTCCGCGAGTTCACCGTGATCTATCACGATGAAATTGAGGACATTCAGGCCTTCCCACAATTTCGCGATCCCGTTCTCAGTCACACGCTTCACAGCGTCGAAGACAAGTTTGCCATCAACTACGGTGTGGCAGGCGTGGGCGCCGAGATCCTCGCTAATCGACTCGGCGTTGGACCAATGTTTAATTGCACTGAATGCAAGTTTGAAGAGTTCTTCCTGTCATCGTGGGCCATCGGCGACCCCGCGCAAATCGTGGACGTCCCGGCTAACACCACGGATGCAACAGGCAAATTGATCACAGGTCGTAAGGCCACCAAGGTCTTGTATCCCGACGATCCTTCAAACGTACATCACAGCTACATCGGTGATCCGGTGAAAATGCGTGTCGTACACGCAGGACCTAAGGAGCACCACATCCACCACCTGCACGCACACCAGTGGCTGCAAACCCCCGACGACGACAACTCGACTTACCTCGATAGTCAAGCAGTTGGACCAGGCTTCGCCTTTACAACTGAAATCGTCCATGGTGGATCCGGAAACCGAAACCAGGTAGTTGGCGATTCAATTTTCCACTGTCACTTCTATCCGCACTTCGCTGAAGGTATGTGGGAGTTGTGGCGCTCGCATGATGTTTTTGAAGCGGGAACGGTATTGAACACTAACGGCATTCCTGTTGCCGGTGCTCGTGCCTTACCCGACGGCGAGATCACGGCGGGAACGCCGACTCCAGCGCTCGTTCCGATTCCGACGTTGGCGATGGCGCCGATGCCGACTGCGGCTGTTCCGGGTTATCCATTCTTCAATCCGGCAGTCGCTGGACATCGTCCGCCACATCCACCGCTCGACACAGTCGACGATGGCGGCTTGTCGCGACACATCATCACGGGCGGAACTTTCACCCACTCTGAAACACGTCTTGACTTCAGCAAGGAACTAATCACTGCGACCGCGGTGAGCATCGCCGAAACCGGAACGGCTGCCGAGGTCGCTGCAATGGTCTATCACGAACAACGCTTGCACCCGAGCTTCAAGCCCGACGGCACTCCGGCTAACTTCATACTGAACGGATTGCCGCGCAAGCCCGGAGCTCCATTTGCCGATCCCTGCGTCGACGACAATGGAAACCCGAAAGGAGTTCAACGTATTTACAAAGCAGCCGCGTTTCAACTTGACATGAAGTTGAACAAAGCCGGCTGGCACTTCCCACAGTCGCGCATTCTAGCGCTCTGGGCCGACGTTGCTCCGACGCAAGCCGGAACAAAACCGCCGGAACCCTTCTTCTTCCGCGCGAACACGAACGACTGCATCACGTACTATCACACTAACCTCGCTCCTGGTGTTTACGAACAGGACGATTTCCAGGTACGCACGCCGACCGACATCATCGGTCAGCATATTCACCTCGTGAAGTTTGACGTTACTTCGTCAGACGGTTCTGGTAACGGCTTCAACTACGAAGACGGAACCTTCAGCCCCGATGAAGTGCGCGAACGCATCAAGGCCATTCGCAAGAAGAATGCCTGCGTCGGTGTCGAATCAGGCGACGTCCGTGACGGCACATTCACCTGTCCGAAACCCAAAGCACATCCATTCTTCGGCACTCTCGGTGCACAAACCACCGTGCAGCGTTGGTTCGCCGACGACACCCTCAACAATAATGGCGTAGACCGAACACTGAGGACCGTTTTCACTCACGATCACTTTGGTCCATCGACTCACCAGCAAGCTGGTCTCTATGCGGGTCTCGTAATCGAGCCGACCGGGTCAGTTTGGAAGAATCCGGAAACCGGCGTCACGATGGGAACCCGTACCGTTGATGGTGGACCGACGAGCTGGCAAGCGAACATCATCGAAACTACAGCGGCGAATAGTCACCGCGAGTTCATGTTTGAGTTCGCTGATTTCCAATTGGCTTACCAGGCCGGCGCAGGCGTCGGCGCAAATGGCAAACCTATCGCCGATCCGCAGCGAGTAATCAATCCACCGATCATCAACGAAGTTGGATTGCCTTTCCTCGTTGAGAACGGAATGGTTTGTCCCGGTGGCGTTCCGGCTCCTTGTCCGGAAGCAATTTCCGCCGCGGATCAGGGCACGATGAGCGTTAACTATCGCAACGAGCCAGTGCCTTTACGCGTTCGCGATCCTTTCACCAACTTGCAAGCGAGCGGCGCCGCGGGTGATTTGTCCAAGGTTTACAAATCAAACATCACTCGTGCCGATGCACAGTTCAATGTCCAGCCAACGTTCTATCCGGCGCTGACTGGAGGCGTGCAACCGGGTGATCCATTCACGCCGCTCCTGAGAGTTTACGAGAATGACAAAGTTCAGATTCGTATCCTCGTGGGAGCGCACGAAGAAACACATAACCTGACTATCAGCGGTCACAAGTGGCTCCATCAACCCGGCACGCCACAGGATCCGTTGGCAGTCAACAACTCCGGCTATCGTAATTCGCAGATGGCCGGTATCTCCGAACACTTCGAATTCCTGACTGGTAAAGAATCGATCATGGGCGGCAGGCCCTTTGTCGATTATCTCTACCAGAACAGCGCTTCAGTCGACGGACAGTGGAATGGTGTCTGGGGCCTCATGCGTGTTTACAACGGTCGGAACGGATTAAAGACTGACCTGCTCGCATTGCCCAACAACCTGGAAGGCGCGGCACCAGTGACAACGAATGACACGTCCTTCCCAGTTGATACAACGAACCCGACTGGCGCCACCGACTATCTTGACCCCACGGATGGATCAGTTCTGCTGGATGCTTCGACCACGACGAATACCTCGTTGATGTCAGGGACAATGACAGGTAGCTTCACTACCGCCATTTCTCCGGATATCGCTCTCGCGGGGGCCACTATAAATTCGACTGAATCGATCATTGGTCCGGTTCCGATCACAGAGGTAGTCACGTCTAACCCGACCGACTTCGCCACCGGCAAGGTAGCTGGCACAAGCATCTGTCCGGGCACAGCTCCCAAACGCACAATCAACGTGACGGCGGTTAATGCCTGGGCGCTTCCGGGAGGCAAGTTGATCTACAACAGCCGGGCTGGGAACGGCGGTGCACTCAACGACCCGACTGCGATTATGTACTTCCGCAGTTCGGACATCGACGCTTATGGCAACGTCAAAGCTGGTGTTCCGATCGAACCACTCGTGGTTCGTGCCAAAGCCGGTGAATGCATCTTTTTCAACCTCGAGAACAGGCTGCCGAAGTCGCTGCCTGATCTCGACGGCTTCAACACGATGGCGAACTTGCTGTTCCACTTCAACGCCAATCAGGTGAGACCTTCAAATCAGGTTGGCTTGCACCCGCAGTTGCTCGCTTACAACGTAGCTAACAGCGATGGGAAGAACGTCGGTTTCAATCCGAACCAGACGGTTGGACCAGGTGGCATAGCACGCTACAGGTGGTACGCGGGCGACGTTGTAATCAACGGCGGCCAGCGGATAGCGACACCGATTGAATTCGGCGCTACCAACCTGATCTCGTCAGATCCGATCAAGCACAGCAATAAGGGCGCGATCGGTTCGCTAATCATCGAACCCGAAGGATCCACCTGGATCGAGGACACGGGCTCACGTGCACAGGCGACAGTAACCAAGTCGGATGGCACGTCGTTCCGTGAATTCGTAGTGCAATTCCAGACGGACATCAACATGAGGTTCGCGGATGGAAGTCCGGTGCCGAATCTTGGTGGTCCCACCGGGGCGGAAGATCCGGAAGACTCAGCGCAGAAGGCGATTAACTATCGCACTGAACCGCTCTGGAAACGGATGAACTATGCGCCGGAAACTCCGTTCGAAATCACGCGTACCTTCGATTTCACCAACGTGCTGACCAATGCCGCGGTCGGTGGCAATCCGCAAACGCCGATCTTCACCGCTCAGGCTGGCCAGCCGGTCCGATTCCGCATCTTGAATGCGAACGGACACATGCGCAACAACGTGTTCAACCTGCACGGACACTTCTGGCAGGATGAGCCTTACACCAACAACTCAAAGGCGATTGGTGACAACCCGCTATCAGAGTTCAAGGGAACTACATACGGGATCGGACCCTCTTCGCATTACGAAGTGATTCCGGTGAATGGCGCCGGCGGCGCACGCCGCGTACCCGGTGACTATCTCTACCGGACTCAGGAATCCTTCATGTTCGATGGAGGACTCTGGGGCATCTTCCGAGTCACACCATAACGCCTCCCTCCTGCGATCTGTCGCAGGTGGACTTACCGAGTGCAGCCTGCCGCAAGGCAGGCTGTGCTCTTGTTCTGCAACGTTTTGTACACGTGGGTTTACCTCAGAGTCGAACGCCATGCTTGGACCGGGTCAGTACAGGGAGCGGTAGCGACCTGGTCAACGATGGGAGTTAAGAATCATCAGGAGATTGCATGCTGATCACTGACCAGGTCGCTACCGCTCCCTGTACTGACCCGATCCAAGCATGATTTCGGACTTGTTGAAGGCAAACCCAACCAGAGGGAGAAAGGCCATGGCATTACTAAAGACGTTCTTTGTCGCGCTTGTTTGTTTTTCATTACTAACTCTTCCAGCACACCCTGGCCCAGTGCGAACAACTCCCGACGCCCAAAATGAGCCGCGTGTGATCAACGATGCGCTCCCACTCAACTTTGAACTCAACCAGGGACAGACCCATAAGCGTGTGAAGTTTCTAGCGCGCAGCGACGGGTATGTTCTTTTTCTGACTGCCACTGAAGCAGTCATGGCTCTCGACAATCCCGCGACGCATAAAAACGTAAAGGACGATTCCGAGTCGCCTGCGTCGCGTGAACAAAAACAAAAGCCGTCACGCTCGATCGTGCGCATGAAATTAAAGGGCGCGAATCCCACACCCGAAATCAAGGGACTCGATCCGTTACCAACGAGGAGCAACTACTTCACGGGTTCTGATCCAACAGCGTGGCGCACTGGCATTCCGAATTATGCTCGCGTTCGCTACGCGCAAGTTTATCCGGGAATCGACATGGTCTATTACGGCAGCCAGCGCCGGCTCGAATACGACTTCATACTCGCGCCCGGAGCTAATCCTGAGAATATTGAAATTGCATTCAATGGCATTCAAGACCTTGAGATTAGTCGCCTGGGAGACCTGGTGCTGCACACGCAGCAGGGCGATCTCCGCCAGAGCAAACCCATTGCGTACCAGGAAGTGAATGGCGTCAAAGAGGAAGTATCTGTTAGTTACATTCCGCTTGGCACTGGCCGCGTAGGCTTTCAGCTGGGTGCTTACGATCCAGCCCGGCAGTTGATTATCGATCCGGTGCTCGTCTATTCGACGTACCTCGGAGGCAGCGGCTTCGATCAGGGTTACGCAATCGCAGTCGATGCGCTCGGCAACGCTTATGTAACGGGCCAGACTGCCGCGATAGACTTCCCCACCACAGCGGGAGCTTTCCAGACCAACTATGGAGGGGGCGACGCGTTCGTCGCCAAGCTCAATCCATCCGGCAGCGCCCTCGTTTATTCTACTTATCTGAACGGCGCCAGCGGTAACGGCATTGCCGTCGATTCTGGCGGCAACGCTTATGTAACTGGAGATGCCGGTCCCCTTACTTTTCCCACGACAGCCGGTGCGTTCCAAACCGCACCAGTGGGTTTCGATACCTTTGTCACCAAACTGAACGCGACAGGCTCGGCGCTCGTGTACTCAGCACGCTTCGGCGGCAATCTCGATGACTTTGGTCGAGGCATAGCCGTTGACGGATCGGGGAACGCCTACATTACAGGTTGGACCGTGTGTCGCTCGACTGTCTGCACGTTTCCTACCGTCAATGCTTTTCAACCGAACTTCGCCGGCGGAAATAACGACGCCTTTGTTACAAAGATCGACAGCACGGGCGCGTCTCTCGTTTATTCCACTTATCTTGGAGGCGGAAAAATCATCAATGGCACTGAAGACTGGGGCGAAGGAATCGCTGTAGACAGTTTCGGTAGTGCTTACGTAACGGGCTACACCTATTCGCCGGACTTTCCCGTGACAGCCGGGGCATTTGATACGACTCGTGCCGGACTTGATGCGTTCGTTACGAAGTTTACGCCCGATGGCGCGTCGCTGGTCTACTCGACTTTTCTGGGTGGCGCAGGCCGGGAACAAGGGCAGGGAATTGCGGTCGATGCAAATGGAAATGCTTACGTCACTGGCATTACTGAGTCGTTCGACAGTCCGTTTACCTCTGCATATGAGGGCTTCCCTGTAACATCCGGAGCCTTTCAAACCAAAGGTAGCTATGACGCTTTCGTTACCAAGCTGAACTCGAAAGGTTCGGCACTGATTTATTCGACCTATCTGGGCGGCACTGCGGGCGTAGATAGAGGATGGGCCATTGCCCTCGATGCGGCGAATAATGCTTACATCACCGGCGACACTGCTTCCACTAACTTTCCGGTTGTTAATGCAATCCAGGGTTCGTATGGAGGTGGTGCCACCGATGCTTTCGTAACGAAGCTCAATGCTTCCGGTTCGGGACTGCTCTATTCGACGTTTCTTGGCGGCAATCTAACTGATGAGGGCCGGGGCATCGCTTCGAATGGAAGCGGGGATGTTTTCGTCACTGGCGACACTTCGTCGGCGAATTTCCCAACCAGCAATCCGTTGCAGGTTAATAACGGCGGCGGTATTGAAAATCACGACGACGCCTTCGTCGTTAGGATTGGAGACTTCGCACCGACGCCAGTACCAACTCCGACTCCAACTCCAACACCGACACCGGTAGCGACGCCGACGCCGACGCCAACACCAACACCGGTAGCAACGCCGACGCCGACGCCAACACCAACTCCGACACCAGCGCCAATAGTCGATACGATCAAAATCCAGCGCGCTGAGTATCAGCAGTCAAAGGGTGTTTTGCGGGTCGACGCCACCGGTAGTGAGTCGTCGGCGACGCTCCGTGTCTATATCACCGCGACTAAAACTCTCGTCGGTACCCTAAGGAATAACGGCAGCGGGCGCTTCAGTGCCTCGCTCCCGTGGCCAACGTACCCGGACAACATCACAGTCCGAAGCAGCTTCGGCGGCTCAGCCTCGAGCCCCGTTGCCCTCAAGTAAGTCAATCCGGGCCGCAGATCCGCGTTTATCTGCGGCCCATTTTTTCGCAACCGGCGGTAAATTTCCCCACTTGGGCCAGCCTAAAGCTCAGCAAATAACGGATCTGGCGGGGCACAAAGCTTGCACAAGCACGATCAATTCTCGAAGAGGAGTGCACCAATGCGACCAACGACTCACCGAATAACAATCCAACTCATCTTATTCGCCTTCTTTGTTTTCTTTGCGACTGCGATTTCTGCGCAAGACGGGCCGAAGAGCACAACTCAAACACAGAAGATCGTGGAGCAGGGAGTCGCGATCGAATTCACTGCCGAGCCACTGGCCCAGAATGCGAAAAGCATCAGGGCGGCCGAAGATGTAAACGTCAAGTTCAAAGTCACAGATACGACAACCGGAACGCCCGTGAAAGGATTGGGTCTCTCGGCGTGGATCAGCATGCGCGAGGGCAACAAGATGCCTGAAGCGGCACAGTGCCGTGAGAAGATTCAATCCTATCTGACCGGCAGTATGCGCGCGCGTCCAGATGTCGATCTGAATTCTTATTACATCCTCGCGCTAAACAAGAGTGCCGACATCTCGGTGATCGACCCGTTGTTAGGTTTTGGCGGGAGCAAATTGCTGACTCTCGTGATGATGAAGAGCCCTGGAGAAGATTGGGTTCTTACTCGTGACGGCGAATTACTGTTCGTCACCCTGCCCCTAATCGATCAGATTGCAGTGATCGGTACGCGCAGTTGGAAGGTTTTGAACTACATCGACGTGGGCGCGAAGCCCACGCGCATCCTCGTGCAGCCTGACCAGCAATATGTATGGGTCGCAAACGACGGCGATAAAGACGGCGGAGTGACAGTCATCGATATGGCGAACCTCAAGGTTGCAGCAAAGATTTCAACTGGTGCCGGAGAACACGAGCTCGTCATCAGCAACGACAACCGGTTCGCCTTTGTTGCGAATCGCACGAGTGACTCCGTATCGGTCGTTGACATTCGCAAGCTCGCGAAAGTTAGCGACGTCAAAGTTGGCCAGGGACCAGTCTCCATGGCCTTGTCTGAACTGAGCAAAGCGATCTACGTGGCCAGTGAGGCCGATGGACTCGTCACCGTGATCGACGGCGAAAGCCAACAGGTGATTGCGCGCATGACGACAATTCCGGGCGCGCGCTCGATCCGCTTCGCACCGGGTGGTCGATACGGATTCGTACTCAACACGAAGCAAAGCAAACTGAGCATCTTCGATGCGGCATCGAATCGC
>DATNFX010000153.1:0-7826 GCA_035606195.1 Pyrinomonadaceae bacterium | reverse complement strand
GCCGTGATCAAGGCGGAGAATTACGACGATGCGCTCAACATAGCGAACGACACACAGTTTGGTTTAACCGGGGCAGTTTACAGCAGCGACGAAGCAAAGCTGGATCGCGCGCGTAGAGAGTTTCATGTCGGCAATCTGTATTTGAACCGCAAGTGCACTGGCGCGCTCGTTGGTGTGCATCCGTTCGGCGGCTTCAACATGTCCGGCACTGACTCGAAGGCAGGTGGACGCGACTACCTGCTGTTGTTCATGCAGGCGAAGGTCGCTTCGGAAAGAGTGGGAGCGACGACTAAGCGGGCCGAGGCCGGAACAGCCACTGATTAACACGGATGGCACGGATAGTTTTCATGGGCACGCCTCAGGCTGCTGTGCCGACTCTCCGGCAGGTTTTGAACGACGGTCATGAGGTGGTCGCCGTTTGGACGCAGCCTGACAAACCCTCCGGGCGCGGTAATAAAATAAGTCTCTCTCCAGTTAAAGAGTTCGCCGTCTCACAGGGGCTCAGTGTGTTTCAGCCCGCAAGGATCAAGAATGACGAGGCGAAGCAACTGTTCTCCTCGCACAACGCTGACGTGGCGGTGGTAGTCGCTTACGGGCGGATCCTGCCGGACGAATTCTTGCGGGCGCCGCGTCGCGGATGTATCAATGTTCATTTTTCACTCCTGCCAAAGTATCGTGGCGCTGCGCCGGCAAACTGGGCGATCGTCAATGGCGAAACGGAAACGGGCGTGACGACGATGTTCATCGAACCCACGCTCGACACTGGTCCGATCCTTCTGCAGGCCAAAACTGATATTGGCGTAAAAGAAACAGCGCCCGAGTTGATGCAACGACTGGCGGATATTGGCGCTGAGCTTCTCGGCGAAACGCTTGCTCAACTCGACGAACTCACGCCGCGTCCTCAGCGCAACGGCGACGCTACGTTTGCTCCTATACTGAAGAAGGAAGACGGATTGATTCACTGGACGCAGAGTGCGTTTGCGATCGAGCGACGTGTGCGCGGGTTTCAACCGTGGCCTAACGCTTACACGAGTTTCAATTCGAAAGGTCTGACGATCTGGGGCGCGGATCCGACGGATAATCCAAATTCCGATGGAGCGCCCGGGAGGGTGATTGTCGCCGATCGGAATGATTTGGTTGTGAGCTGTGGCGAACAAACCGCTTTGCGGTTGGTTGAGGTCCAGCCCGAGGCGCGCAAGCGAATTCCAGTGCGCGACTTTATCAACGGAATGCATTTGAAAGTTGGCGATCGCTTTGGTTAAGCAGTCGAAAGAGATCTCGCCTGCACGCCTCGCTGCTTTCAAGATCCTGAAGCAAGTCGAGAGCGGCGCGTTCTCCTCAATTCTTCTGGCTGCAGAAGAGCCTCACCTGCAACCTGCAGATCGCGCGCTCTGCCATGAGCTTGTCCTCGGTGTGTTGCGCTGGCAATTGCGGCTCGACAAGATTCTCGAACACTTTTCGAAACGCACCGTTGAAAATCTCGATCAAGGGGTGCGTATTGCGCTGCGACTGGGTCTCTATCAGCTTCGTTATCTGTCTCGCATACCTGCGTCTGCGGCAGTCAATGAATCCGTCAGCTTAGTTCGCGCCGCGCGTCTGAGTTCGGCGACGTCGTTTGTAAACGCCGTGTTGAGACGTGCAATACGAGAAGCTGAGTACGATCCGGTGGCGGAAGTTTCAGATCCGCTCGAAAGAATTGCGATTCAGACTTCGCATCCCGTTTGGTTGATCGATCGCTGGGTGACGGCGTTTGGCCTCGATGAAGCTGAATCGTTTGCAAATGCGAATAACATGATGCCCCCGACGGCTTTTCGGGTAGTGGCTAATCGAGCTGATGAGTCTGAAATCCTTTCAAAATTGAACGGAGTAGCTTCGCAGATTGTGGACGGAGCGTGGCGTGTGGCGGGAGCAGCGTCACTGCTGCGCGAGTTGAGCGCTGCTGGTGAGATCTATCTACAGGACGAGGCGTCACAGCTTGTTGCCTACGAGTTGGATGTGAAGTGCGGTGAGCGAGTGCTGGATCTTTGTGCCGCGCCAGGTGGAAAGACCACACTGATTGCCGATCGAAGCGGAGATGCCTCATTCATCGTTGCTGCTGACGTTTCGGCAACACGACTGGCGACGGTTGTGAACACGATGCATTTGCACGAGCTCAAAAGTATTAGGCCTGTAATTCTCGATGCCGTTGGGCAGTTGCCATTTGCGGCGGGCAGTTTCGACAAGGTGCTCGTCGATGCTCCGTGCTCGGGAACCGGAACGTTGCGACGCAACCCGGAGATTCGCTGGCGTCTGACGCCCGTCGACATCGTGAAGCACGCGGAGCAGCAGAAACAGATCCTGACTCGGGCGGTTGAGATGGTGAAGCCCGGAGGGCGTCTGGTGTATTCGACATGCTCGGTTGAACGTGAAGAGAATGAAGAAGTGATTGCGGGAATTAGTGGGTTAGAGCTTCTGAAAACAACTCGAACGTGGCCGCAGCACGACGGGTGCGATGGATTCTTTATCTCGACCTTTCAATGTAGACAGGATTAAGAAGATTTGCAGGATGTACATGATTTATCTTGTGTATTCTGCAAATCTTGTAATCCTGTGAAGCTAACCTAAGTAAAGCGCCTTGCTCCCCAACATAGCGGGTGCTATTCTTCGCAACTTGGTGAGTTTAGTTGCCAGAATTGCATCAATCTTCCGCAGTATCGCTATTGTTATCGCGATCGCGGTGGTTTTTCTTTTCGGAGTAGCCACCACTGTTTATCTATCGCTGCGCAGCCCGGAAGTGAAAGTTCCGGATGTTGTCGGTAAGGATAGATTTGAAGCGGAAAAGATTCTGGCTGATGCGGATTTGAAGTTTCGCGTTCGCGCCACCAGGCCGAGCAATCAGGCAAAGCCCGACACCGTTATATTCCAGTTGCCTCGTCCCGGTGAGGTTGTGAAAACCGGTCAAACTGTGGCGATGGATATCAGTCGCGCTGCTAAAGAAGGCGAGACGCCTGAAAGCGTAACACCCGACGAACCAAGCGAGAATCGCAACACCAACTCCGCGGCAAACAGTAACCAGAACAAACCGAAGAAACCGCGGCCCAAGAACACAAACGAAAACGCGAACGGCAACACGAACGGCAACACGAATCGACCGGCTAACGTGAACCGGCCGGCAAACGTGAACAGGTCCAACGTAAACGCCGGCCCTAACGTGAATGCCACTCCCCGAGCTAACGTAAACCGGCCGGCAAACGCGAACACGCGACCAGCAGCAGTCAATGACAATAAACGTCCAGTGGTTCCTCGGCCCACACCAAATTAATTGCCAATTGCCAATTGCCAATTGCCAATTTGCGATTTCATAAATCGGCAATCGGCAATCGGAAATTGGCAATATCGAGAGATGCAAAACCGAACTATTGATATCGCGCCCTCGATTCTTTCGGCGGATTTTTCCTGTCTGGGAGACCAGATCAAAGCCGTCGAACGCGGCGGCGCAGGTGTGTTGCACGTCGATGTGATGGACGGACATTTTGTGCCGAACATCACCATCGGTTTGCCGGTAGTTAAGTCGCTGGCAGGTTTCACTAGTTTGCCGCTGGATACCCACCTGATGATTTCAGAGCCGGGCATATATGCGACGCAGTTTGTGAGTGCGGGTGCAAAAATGGTTTCCGTTCACGTCGAAGCTGACCCGCACCTGCATCGAACGCTGATGGCGATTAAGGCCGCAGGCGCGCAGGCCGGAGTCGTGATAAACCCCTCGACTCCAGTGGTTTCAGTCGAGGAGGCATTACAGTTTGCGGACTATGTTCTGGTAATGTCTGTTAACCCTGGGTTCGGCGGGCAGAAGTTTATTCCGCAGTCAATCGACAAGGTAAAGCGACTGCGCCGCATGATCGATGAGCGGAATTTGAACGTGCGCATCGAGATTGACGGCGGAATCGACCGGAACAACATCGAAACCGTAGTCGCCGCCGGAGCCGAGATTATCGTGGCCGGATCGGCCATTTTTGGTACACCCGACGCCGAAGCCGCAGTAAAAGAGCTGCGCAACGCAACCGTGCAATGGGTCTGAAGTTATTGCCGATTGCCGATTTCCAATTGCCAATTTGATTTAATCGGCAATCGGCAATTGGAAATTGGCAATCTTTTAAGGCTTTGTGGCAAACCGGTGGCCCGAATATTGAATCCGATAGCCGTTAAGTCTCTTAACTCGCACCAAAACAAGTTTTTGCTGGAGGTTTGATTTTATGAAGTCTCGCTTGTTCATTTTGTTGGCGGTTTTCTGCGCCCTCGTCTTTGGGCTTCCCAACGCTGGATTTGCCCAAAAACCCAGTGCCCAGACTGAACTGTCTACCAACGAGCGGCTAAACGTCATGGATTCAAAACTCGACTTGATGCGCCGCTCGCTGAGCAGTGCCGTCAAAGCGATGGAGACTAAGAACACGGATAAGGATAAAAAGGCCAACGCCGATGATCCGGTTGTACGTTTGAAGGGTCTCCAAAAGGAAGTCTCCTCATTGACCTCCGAAGCCAACGATATCCGGTCCAAGAATGACAAGGCGGAGAAGTTTGATGCGACTGCCCTCGATCGCCTCGAAGCTTCCGTCGCCGAACTGAAGACGCGAGTTGAGACTGGCTTGCAGGAAACTGCCGGCGCCCGAAATTCCGTCGCGACCGTCGCTTCATCGGATAAAAAGAAGAAGAAAAAAGGAAAATTCTTTGGTCTGTTGGGTGGCGGCGAGGACAAATACGCTGACCTGACCGGGGCCGCTGTAGCCGGACGCGATAGAGTCCTGTTTGAAGAAGCAACAAAAGAAGTTCGTAAGAGCCACTACGATACCGGTCGTCTCCTCTTCGCGAACATCATCAACACCTATCCTGATTCGCCGTTTCTCGCGCTCGCAAAACTCGCGATAGCCGACTCATTCTTTCTCGAAGGCACCACGAGCTCTTTGATTCAGGCTGCACAGGCTTACCAGGACTGGCTGACATTCTTCCCGACCGATCCGCTCGCTGATGATGCGAGTTTGAAAGTGGCTGAGGCGGAGATGCGACAGATGGGACTTTCCGATCGTGACATCTCTCACGCTCGCAAAGCTGAGATGCGGCTGAAAGTGTTGTTGCAGACGTATCCGAAGAGCCCGCTTCGTCCAACCGTCGAGGCTCGTTTGCATGAGGTGCAGGAGAATCTCGCGATGCACAACCTTCAGATCGCGCGCTTCTATTACGAAGTGAAGTTCAAGACTGACAAGGGTGGACTCAAAGGCTCGCAGTCGCGTTTGAAGGAGATCGTCGACAAGTATCCGTGCTTCTCGTACAACGACGAGGTGTATTTCCGGTTGGGCGTAACTTACCAGCAGGAAGAAGAACCGGACGAAGCGGCGAAGTATTATCAGAAGCTGGTACAGGAGTATCCGGAAAGCGAGTTCAACGAGAAAGCTCGCGAACAGTTGAACATCATCGGTGCGCCGATTCCGGAAAAGAGCACGCCCAATCCGTGTTCATCGAAAAAGCAGCAGAGCTTTATGGGTAACCTGATGCAGCAGGTGTCAGGCAAGGCTGATGTGACCATTAACAAGAACGGCATTCTGATCAGTAAAGATGGAAAAGAAGGCACTGACCTGATCGATGAGGCTCTTCGTTACAACGGATCGCTGCCGGAACTGACGACGCCTGACGCGCCGACACAGCGCACGCCGGCGAAGACGGCAGTGCCCGCAGCAGCAGATCCGAAGAATAAGAGTGCCAACGGCAATGGAGCTTCGCCTGCGGCGGCCATAAAGCCGTAAAGTGATTCCCGCCCCCAGCGGAGATTGATCAATTGGATCCTACGTCGCCCGAAGCGCAGGCGGAGTTAACCAGAAGGCATAAAGCTGCGGCCACGACCGTGCTTGGTCTTTTGGTCGCGACCATCCTGCTTTCGGTCCTGGCCTATCTCGGCAGGCCATACTTCACTGAAAGACCTAATCCCCCACTCGATATTGCTGTCAGGATCCTGATTTTGATTCTGAGTCTGGGAGCAATTGCGTGGAGGCGAACGAAGTTTCAGCCCATGAGACTTGAGGATATTGTGGGTCTGGCAGGTGTCAGCGGGCTACTGAAAACTCTCGAGAAGACAACTCTTCAGCTCGCGCTAATGGGCGCGGCCATCACGGCCACCGGGTTTATCTCAACCCTCATGACCGGCAACGAGCGATACAGCTACTGGTCCGGCGCCATCGCCATCGTCATCTTCATCTACTGCTACCCGACGAAGTCTTCCTGGCTTCGCGCGCTCTACAGATTCACGGAAAAGCAGTCCACAGATTACGCAGATTCCATTAACGAATCTGCGTAATCTGTGGATAAACCTGTGAGCGGATTCACAAAAATTTCTGGAATTACAATTCTGTTGATCCATGTTTTTCTGGTTGGTACTCTGGCGATGGCATGTTGCGCTCGCTACCAGTCTCAGCACTTCTACTTGGCATCATTTGCCATGTAGCTTTCGCGCAGGACACTCGGTCTCAGCCGGTCGCAAGACTCATCACATCACTCACGCCTGTCGCCACAAGACCCACGAATCCGACTCTCGTCGAACCAAACGACATCGAAAAGCGCGCGTTTGAACAGACCAACATCGTCCGCGTAAAGAACGGTCTGGCGCCACTCGTCTGGGACGGCGATGTCTGTCGCATGGCCCGCATTCACTCCGAAAGCATGTCGCGCCTCGGCTATTTCTCACACGTAACGCCGGAAGGCTTGCGCTTGCGAGAACGCGCTCGCGAGGTAGGCATTCTGAGGTATATCGTGCTGGGTGAGAACATCGCGCTAAACCAGGGTTTCGATGATCCGGGAGCACTCGCGGTAGAACGCTGGATGCAATCGGAGAAGCATCGCGCTAATATCCTCTCTCCCGAATTTCGTGCAATGGCGATCGGCAGTTTTGTCGCCGCAGACGGCTCGGTTTATCTGACTCAGACATTCATTACACGTTGACCCATACTTCGCTTAAGCTACTTTCCTTCGCCAAAATCAATTCGTTCCTGCGTGTTTTAGGTAAGCGATCCGATGGTTATCACGATGTCGTGACGCTCCTGCAGACGGTTTCGCTCAGTGACGATCTCGTCTTTGATTTGCGTGACGACGACCAGATCGTCCTTCATTGCGATGATCCGGGAATACCAGTCGATGAAACGAATCTGATCATCAAAGCAGCGCGCGCTTTGAGAAAACATCTTCATTCGTCACACGGCGCAGAAATAACGCTGACCAAGAGAATTCCAGCGCAGGGCGGCCTTGGAGGTGCATCTTCCAATGCGGCAATGACTCTCCTGGCGTTAAATGCTTTGTGGGAAGGTAAATTAAGAGCAGATCACCTGTGGCTGATCGGCCGCGGTTTAGGTGCTGATGTGCCTTTTTTTCTGGTCGGTGGCAGGTGTATTGGAATCGGCACCGGCAGCACGGTTAAGCCAGTCGATGATCCGCCGAAACGCCCGCTAATTATCATTACTCCGAACGCGAAAGTCGCAACTGCCAACGCATACGTTGCTCTAAATGCTGCTTCCTTGACAACTTCAGAGTCGAACTCTATTCTTTCAAGTTCCCTTGCGGACATGTTTTCCGCCGGCAGTGGGCGATGGCCTCTGCAAAGCGATTTTGAAGGGGTGATCTTTGAGATAGAGCCTGAGATCGAGCGCGCAAAAGTCGCGTTGCTTGATGCAGGTGCGCGGGGCGCTTTGTTGGCTGGAAGCGGTTCGAGCGTGTTTGGTGTCTTTGATGACGAGGCGGCGAGAGATCGCGCCCTTGACAATCTAAAGTGTGAAGCAGGATGGCGAGTATTTTCCTGTGAGACCGTTTCA
>DATNFX010000152.1:0-11687 GCA_035606195.1 Pyrinomonadaceae bacterium | reverse complement strand
GCCGCTAAGAACAGTCTCGACGATGGTCTTTTTGAAGCCGGTTGCGGTGACCATCACTTCATAAGTCCCCGGTTTTAGTGCCGCAGCTTCATAGTTTCCCTCGCCGTTAGTCGTCAGGTCTCGTGAGAGGCCGGTCACCTTGTCAGTGATTTTGACTGATGCGTTAGGAATTACGGCGCCATTGGCGTCGGTAACGGTGCCTCGAATGGTTCCGAGGTTTGTGCCTTGCGAAAGAGCCGTACTCATAAAACACAGAAGAGCTCCGGTCACCAAAACACTCGTCATGACTGTGCGTAAGATTTTCATGTCTCACTCCTTAATGAAACTGTGCGTATCCGGGAGGTTTGTTCACGTTTCAGACGAACCTTGTATTACTGCGATCGAACTGCGGCGGTGGATGCGGGTTAGTTCGTAACTAAAACTAACCTGTTGCTTTTCAACGCTTGCCGTTTTTCTAAACTCGCCTGAGTTGTTCGCTGTGCTGGACTCGAATTAGTCGGTGTCGTAAATTTCTGTCGCGCTTATAACATTCGCCGTTGATTGTTTGCAAGACCAAAGTGATAAAAGGCACCACGGAACGAACTGTAGGGGCGGCCCTCCGTGGCCGCCCGTGGTTTTGGTAAGAGTTCACGAAAGCAACGACCTCGGGTTAGGCGAACACGATCAAAGCCACGGGCGGCCACGGAGGGCCGCCCCTACAGTACGTGCCGTGACCCTCAATTAGGTTTGGTGCGTGGGATTACAGGCAGAATCAATGCTGAACTGTGCTCCCGGTCGTGGTAGATGGTTTGGGTTGCGCGCACGAATTTCGAGGCGTTGCTGATGTCCTCACCCGTATTCATATTCCGGTTGAACCGCGGAAAGTTACTACTCGAAATGTACAACCTGATTCGATGTCCGACCTTGAACACATTCGCGGTCGCCCACAGATCAATCGTGTACTTGTAAATCTTCTCAGGCGTGATTGCCGAAGCCTCCTTTGTGCTCTCACGGTAACGCGCTCTCACGATTCCATCTGTAAGAAACCGCGCATACCCACTCTCATCCACATCGACCAGCAACGCGGTGAAATCCGTATCTACTGCAGACGTCGACGCATACAACTCAACCGAAACGTAACCGGTAACCTCTGTATCTTCGGTCAACACCGGCGTCGAAAACACCAAAACATCCGGCCGCGTTTCATTGGCTCTCTGATCTGCAGGACCGGGCGGAATTGCCCCGCCGCAACACAAACGACCACCGATCGTCGGCACAGGATTCTGCGGGTCATAAGTAAACTGATCTTGTTTCTCAACTCCCGGCAGTGCCACGCTGAGCGATCCATCGCCGGCGATGCCGTTAGCGCCTTTGCTCGAGTGCAGGTAATACTTAGTGTAACGAGTACGTGCGAGTGGAAACTCCTGCTCATCGCGCCAGACGTTGGTGCCCATAATAAAAAGACGAACCGGCGCACCGCTTGCAAACTCGTTCTTAATCCCCTTTAGCGAGTAGTCAAACCACTTCAAAGTGGTGTTGGTGTTATCCAACACCGCATCTTTGCCAAACACGACATCACCAATCTTCCCTGCCGGCGAGGTTCCAGCATGAGCCCATGGACCAACCAGCAATCGTTGCCCGGCGCGAGCTTCGGCCGTCGCCGCTTGCTGACGTAAGCCGGTGTAGTTTTTGATCGAACCTTTGAGAAATAGATCGTGCCAACCACCCGCATGCAAACCCATCACCGTCATTTGAGAGTAATGATCGGAGACGCGCCATTGCGCCCAATACGCATCGTCGCGCTCATGCGACAACCAGTCGCGGAAATACGGCGCAAGCTCAGACGTCTGAGGCGTTTTAAGAAGAGGATAGTCCTGGAGCGGAAGCGTGTTTACCCATTCCTTCGGCGCCTGTGCCCTATCCGCGTAGCGGCGCAACGTATCGATCGCCAGACCCGAGGTCCACGAACTGCTGAACCATTGCATCAAAGCACCATTTTGATAGGTCCAGCCGTCGTAGTACTCAGACGCCGTCACATAAGGAAAGATTGAAACGAGATGCGGAGGCACTGCCATCGCCGCGAGCATCTGCGTTGCTCCGACATACGAACCGCCAAACATCCCGACTTTTCCGTTCGACTGCTCCAACTTTGCAGCCCACTCAACCGTGTCGAAACCATCGGCGCTCTCATTGCGAAATGGATAAAACTCTCCACCAGATGCAAAGCGACCACGCGTGTCCTGCAAAATGACGATATAACCATGCGACGCCAGCTCGTTCGCGAATCGTGGATCGCCGGTCCGGTTGTAAGGTGTGCGTGTCAGGAGAACCGGAAACTTCTCGTCACTCACCGGGCTATAGATATCCGCTACAAGCGACACACCGTCTCGCATCTTCACGCTGACACCCGGCTGAATTTTGACCCGGTAGGGTGTTTGAGAACGGACGCTCGCCGCGGTGAAGCTCAGACATAGAATAGTTAAAAGAATCGCCTGCTTTCTTTGGACAGTAATCATTTGACTCCTTCGCCCTGGTGTTGTGCAAAATAGATCAGCTGACTCGTGAACTGGAACGCCCAATTAAAAGCACGCGCGGGGCGGTTCATGTCAAGCTTGACTGCCAAATTCAGAAAGCGGTCGAACCGTTTCTTGTAAGTCTCTCGGCGTCGCGCGTCCTTCGTAAAAAATAACCCCAGCGCGAACATGTATGCCATCTCGGTATTGTGCATCTCCATGTCGGGTCCAATCTCACCAGGCGACGCGTTCGGATCGTTCGCTGCGAAACAATTAATCACGTAGTACGCCTTCGATCCGTCAGGCACGATACCTTGTCGATCAAGAAAGTCGCACCATTTCACGACGATCTCAGCGATGCGATGGTCGCGTGTAAGCGTCCAGTAATGAAAGAGCGGATCGAGTAGCAACGCCATCATCCACGCCGATGTCGCACCGGGAAATGTTGCTTCGTTAGGATCATAAAGCTCCCAGTTTTGCCGTAACGATCCATCGGGCGGCCGTCCGTCGGGAGGTTGTCGCTGGTGTTTGTAATACGCATCGACACACTCACGTGCTTTGGTCCAATACTTTTTATCTCCGGTCAGCTCCCACCCGTGCAGAATGCCGAGCAAACCGTAACCCTGATGCCGCAGTGTCCAAAAATTCCGTCCGCGTTCCGGATCGACTCCGAGTGGAACGGGCTTGATGTGGTCAAGACGATAAACCGGATCTTGATGGTTGAAGCAATACTCTGCCATTAACTTTCCACATGCCTGGGCACGCTCATCACCTGTTAGAAGATAATGAAGGTGCATTGCTCTGGGATAGACATACTTCAGATCAGGCCCCTTCAAGGTGAAGATTCCCGCGTCTGGCGCGTCCAATTTGGTGTGTAGACGCAGAAAGTTTGCGGCCGTGTACGCAGCGTCGAGATACTTGCTCTCTCCTGTGCGAACGTACATCTTGTAATAGCAGGTCGTCCGGTCAAACAACCATTCTGAATAGACCTTGCTATCGAGATACTTCAGCGACCCGGGGAAATTCTTTTCGACGAAACTGTCGTAACTCGCATAAGCTCCCGATAGACTGGCAGGAACCTGAGGACCCACGATGCCTGAAGCACATAACCAATCGGCGGGTAAAACGGCAATGACGCGAGGACCTTGTAAGCCTTCAGCGTCAATCAAGGTTTGTGAAACCGGAACGAATTTCGCTCCAACACGAGGGCCTGCGTTGAAGATAACTGTGACTTGCTGTTTTTTCTGACTCGAGAACTCAGCCTTGAACTGAATCAGCAAAGACCTGATTGAACCTTCACGTCCGCCAGTTCGCCATGATTCGAGCGAGCGAACAGCAATTGAAAGTTTTTTTCCACGTTCATCGACAACTCCGACGTCACGTGAATCGTTAAGAAACCCAAATGGCAGTGGTAATCCAAAACTGACGGTTTCGTTTCCCAGATCCTGAGCGCGACCCTCTAGCGTAACCGTCACGCGATCGCCTCCCGTCCAATGACGCGAAAGCGGAACGGCCATGAGCGACATCAGGCCGGTTTTCAAAAATAGTCTGCGCGAGTTTTCAGTCATACCGGCTTCTTGGATCGGGTCAGTACAGGGAGCGGTAGCGACCTGGTTGGTGATCGGCACTCATGACTCGTATGGTTTGACCAGGTCGCTACCGCTCCCTGTACTGACCCGATCCAAGCATGGAGTCCGACTTTTGCGGCAAAGCCCTTCACACCCGGAGACCTAACAAGCGAGCTGCGTTCTCGTAATAGACTTTCTTCAATATCTGCTCGGGCAACCCGATGCCGTAAATGCGCCAGCGACCCTGCGGCGGAATTGGTGCGGGCGCGTAGTTGAAATACTCATCTTCCGTCTCGAGAAAACGATAGTAAATTTCATACAACTCGTTGCCGAAGATTTGCTGCGGTGTTTCAACTCCGTGAGGTGTCGCATCCGTAGCAAACAAGATCCTGTCCTGATACTTGTCGAAGAACTTGCGCGTCATGCGCGGCTGTCGACCAAGCTCGCCAATACGAGCCGCGATGTCCACGTACATGTTTGGATAACGATCCAGACACTCTGAAACATACGGCAGATTCTCAGAATTTGCCGTGTGAAGTGCGACAAACTTTGTGCGTGGGTGCCTTTGCATTACACGGTTCCGTGCTTCCTGAAGTTCAGCATTACTGGGATAGTCTTTCCCGTGAAAAGACCAGTCCGGGTGCGCGCTTAGTTCTTCATAACGCTCGTTGAAGCGATCGGTCGGCAGGAAAAACGCTTCCGGATCCGAGACGTGAATCGCAACCGGCATATTGAGAGTTCCTGCCGTTTCCCACATTTCGTCGAACCTCTTGTCGTCGACTTTGACGAGGGGACCTGTCGTCACGTTCTCGCGGAGATAAAGTCCAAGCGTTTTTAGAACCTTGAGCCCACGCGCGCCCGCTTTGTGAGCAGTTTCCATTTGTTCCGCCTGAAAGCGCGAGTAATTCGGCAGCGTGATCTTTCCGTACCACGGCTCGGTGAAAACGATGAATCGATCGGGATGCGGCTGCTGCCAGTGACTTACATTTTCCTCGAGCAAAGGTCCGTATCCGCCTGTTAGATTCACCATGATGCGCACGTTCTTCGCATCCATGACTTTGAGAATCTCGGCGGGTGTAGCCAAATGGTTAACGACATCGCGCTGGCCTTTACGGTCTACCCACGACAGATGGCTATGAAAATCGATATTCGGAAAGCGTGATCGAGGAACGTGCGTCTCCGGCACGTGAAGCATGCTCTTCGGCTGGTAATCCTTCAGCGCGAGTGGCTGCTCCACTTTCGGATTCGGTTGTGTCGACTGAGCGTGAGCACGATCGAACAGTTGCGAACTGACAGCACCAAACCCTGCGGTCGCAATCGTCTTAAGCCATTCTCTTCGTCGTAGAGCCATGCGTTCTCTCCAGGCCACAGATAAGACGGATCTCAAAACCGATCAGCGCTGATCTCTTTTAAAATCCGTTTTATCTGTGGCCAAAATTAAGTTTTGCAAACTCAACCGATTAAGGTATTGTTTGTAAGCAACCCGAACAAACCTTCGTTAGCGTCAGAGGAGTCAAACAGTCAATCAAACTTTTGGGTACGCGGGTTTATAGCACTCGCATCCTAACCTGGCAAAGTATTTTTTAAATACGGCCGCTGTAGTGACCGAAGTGAATTTGTCTGAACTCAAATCTGCCCTGTCTCATCTGGTCGCTGTCGGTGATCCCGAACTTGACCAGACGGCAGCGCGCCTGACACGGCTCTTCAAATTGTTTTTGGACAATTATGACGAGGGCCCTGTTTCGCTTCTCCGCGCGCCTGCTCGAATCGGTCTCCTGGGCGAACATATTGATTACGTGTCATACCTGCCCACCGCTTCCCTAACCTTCGGAAGCCGCGAGCGTGACGCGTTGATGATGTACAGAAAATCCGCGGAGCCAGTGATCCGCTGCGTCTCCTCATCTGCGCGATACGAAGCTTCATCGTTTTCTCTGAATACACGCGTTCCGGGCTTTGCCGGCGACGCTAAAGCTGAATGGCTCGAGTTCTTATTCGCAAACGGCACCCCGAAACCTCATTGGCAAAACTACGTCGAAGCTTCGGTTACATTCGCTCTCGGAAAGTTCGCCGGCGAAATAAAGTATGGATTCGACTTCGCACTCGATTCAAACATTCCCGCAGGCGGAGGTGCTTCATCGTCATCAGCTTTGGTCGTACTCAGTGGAGCAGCGATCAGGGATGCGAACGATATTCGCTGGACTCCAGCAGAACTCGCGAGTGACTCAGCCATGGCCGAATGGTTTATCGGAACGCGCGGTGGCTCGATGGATCACATAACAATCTGTTTGGCCCGACCTGCCAGCGCAGTACTTATCAACTACGCGACCGGACAATCGAGGAGTGTCGGTCTTCCCGACGAACCATTCCAGTGGCTTACATTCTTCACGAGGCCTGCGGATAAAGGCCGCGAAGTTATGATCGAGTACAACGAGCGCGCGGCAGTTTCACGGCTCCTCATCCCGGCGGTAATCGATAGTTGGAAAACAACCGAGCCGGCCCGGCATAACCACTGGCGTGAGACGTTGGATCTTCTGGCCGCTGGGTCGCTCGACGCAGTTAGTACAGCCGAAACACACATGAGATCACTACCGGAAACGATCTCGATCGAAACGATCAGCACCAATTATCCGGCGGTTTTCGACGAATTGCAGAAGTCCTTCCCTGCCCTGCTCGCCGCAGAGTCGCGCTGGCCTCTCAAGCTTCGAGTTCGTGCGCTGCATCACTTGGGCGAAGTCAGACGCGTCTCGCTTGCAACCCAAACACTGGAGTCGCTCCAAAATGTGAACGATTCCGCCGCCACGTTCACCGCCATGCGGTCGATTGGAAACCTTCTCAATGAATCGCACGCGAGTTTACGAGACCTTTACGAAGTCAGTATTCCGGACGTCGACGAGCTAGTCGACATTATTCGTGACAACACACACGTGCTCGGCACTCGTTTAATGGGCGGCGGTTTTGGCGGAAACGTTCTTGCATTAACCACACGAGAGCACACGCAGAGCCTGATTCAAAGAGTGCAGGAACAGTATTACGCTCCTCGCGACCGCCATGGCATTCGCGAGGGATCGGTGATGGTCTCAACGCCAGGTCCCGGGTTGGCCCACGTCGATTCAAACTATCTTTTGCGTGAAGCGATAGCCAGGATCAACTCCATCGGACCGAGCGTCGCGGGTCATACAACCAGTCTGATTGACGCATCGACTCTCTTGCCCGACCCGCAACAAGTCTGGCCCGTAATCGTGGCCGCTGGAAAAGGAACACGCGCAGCGGAGACTGGTCTTACCGTCCTGAAACCCGTTGCACTTGTTAACGACGAACCAGCAATCGTCCACGTCGTCCGGAACATTCGCGCAGGGCTCGGTAAGACTCGGCCGCCCGTAGTCATTGTCTCGCCGGAGACCGACGCTGTTATTCGTGAAGCACTTCAGAATGAAGACGTCGTCTTCGTCACACAGAGTGAGCCCCACGGAACCGGTCATGCGGTGCTGCAGGCACAATCAGTCGTGGATCGTTTCAATGGCGTGACTCTGGTTGTGTGGGGTACACAACCAGTCATTCGACCCAAAACATTTGCGCGGATAGCAAAGCTGGGGGAGCTCTTTCCGGCGTATGACATGGTGCTCCCGACGGTGTTTGTCGAAAATCCCTACGCGCCGCTCCGGCGGAACGAATCAGGCGGAATTGAATCGGCGAAAGAAACTCACCTCGAGAACGCGAAACCCGTCCCGTTTGGTGAATCGAACATCAGCCTCTTCCTCGTGAAGAACCAACCTTTATTCGAAGTTTTGTTCGACTTGCACAATCGTTATTGGAACGATTCGAGTCAGCGTTACGAGCGCAGTCGCGGTGAGTTGGGATTTCCAAACGAAGTTATCAGCGAGCTGTCGAAGCGAAGATTTGGTGTATTCGCCAGTCCTTTTGCAGACAAGAGGGAAGAACAAGGCATCAAGCGGTTCGCAGACGTGGCGCGCTGCGAGACATTCATCGCTGAACTCGAAGAAGTGGACAGGATTTCAGGATTAGCATGATTTACATCCCACGCGATAAGGTCCGATGGAAACCACAGTAAACACTGCAAGCACTTCCGCCAGACCAATCTCAAACCTTCGGTGGTGGATCGGTGGATTGCTGTTTGCCTCAACAGTGATCAATTACATCGACCGGCAGACACTCTCGGTCCTCGCGCCGTATCTCAAGCAGCAGTACCAGTGGAACAATCAGAACTTTGCAATGATCGTGATCGCGTTTCGAGTTGCTTATTCAGTGGGCCAAACCGTGTCCGGTCGTTTGATCGATCGCATCGGCACGCGCAAAGGGCTCACGATCACTGTCATCTGGTATTCGATAGCCGCGATGCTAACGTCGCTTGCCGGCGGTTTACGTAGCTTTGCCTTCTTCCGGTTTCTTCTCGGCGCAGGTGAATCGGCAAATTGGCCGGCGGCAACAAAAGCTGTCGCGGAGTGGTTTCCGAAAAGAGAACGTGGCTGGGCAGTAGCCCTTTTTGACAGCGGTTCTTCGATTGGTGGCGCAGTCGCTCCACTGCTTGTAATCGGCTTGTACAAATACTTCGGTGGCTGGCGACCTGCATTCATCATCACAGGCACGCTCGGGTTTTTGTGGCTCATCGCCTGGCGAATTCTTTATCACCCTCCGGAATCGCATCCGCGAATCGGAGCCGCTGAACGCGAGATGATCCTGCGGGATCGTATCGAATTGAACGAACAGGACCAGCAACCGCGAGAACAGTCGCGTTGGCGAGACCTGATCAAGCTGCCGCAGACATGGGCCATAATAGCGGCTCGCACCATGACCGATCCGGTATGGTTTTTCATCACCGACTGGTTTGCGATTTATCTCGTAAGCAAAGGATTTAATCCCGAACAGGCTTTGCTGGCGTTTTGGATTCCGTTTGTGGCTGCAGACCTGGGGAATTTCTTTGGTGGCGGCGTTTCGAGTTGGTTAATTCGACGCGGCTGGCCCGTTATCAAAGCGCGCAAGGCGGTGGTGATTTTTGGCGGCGTGGGAATGACTCTCCTGATCCCTACGATCTTTACTTCAAGCCTATTTGCCCTGGCAGGACTCTTTGCGGTCTCGACGTTTGCATATGCAGCCTTCTCGACTATGGCGCTTGTGCTTCCGTCGGATCTTTACCGAAGCGAATCGGTAGCAACCGTCAGCGGCATGAGCGGGACCGGCGCGGGGTTGGGCACCATCATTTCCACATTTCTCATCGGCTACGTTTCAGATAATTATTCTTTCGAACCGATACTAATCACAGCGAGTCTTATACCTTTCGTCGGAATGATATTGGTCCTTGTATTGATCCGGCCGGCACGAGTTGCCGCGTAAAGACTTAATCATGCGCAGACGCACGTTTATCAAAACAGGAGCAGCGCTTACGGTTGCGAGTGCTCTGCCACACGTAAGAGCGCAGGAGGTCCCAACACACAACTGGGACAACTACGATTTCGGTCCCGGACCACCGGTAACTGATCGTCTGAACCAGGGGCCATTCGGGATCGAACAGGACGCCGGCTGGTACACGGTTCTCGTAACTTCTCCATCCAGTAAACCCGTGAAGAATTACGGTCTCGGTCTGATGGGTTACACATGGGAAGAAGGTGGACCATCGCTCGCCGCGCGTGCCGGCACCGAAACCCTGGAACAACACGTCGAGAAAATGGCGTCGCTACCCTTTGTCGACGTTCTTTACATTCGTTGCGATTGGCGCGACGTCCAGACCGCTCCTGGCAAACTCAACCTCCACCCGGTCTTTAAACTAACCCTCGATGCCGCCAAACGTCATAACCTGCGTGTCGCCTTCCGTATTCAGATGTCGAACACAGAAGGTCAACCACAACGACTTGCCTTGCCGGACTTTCTGCAAAAACAAGTTCCGCTCGTGAAGATTGGAAAGACTTACGGCGCTAAAGAAGACTTCGTAGAACCGCGTTACGATCACCCGAAATTCCAAAGCGCATTCAAAGAGCTGAACGAACTGCTGGTCCATGAGTTTGATAACAATCCCCTGATGGAATTCGTCGACCTCATGATGTACGGTTTTTGGGGAGAAGGTCACACAAGCAATCTTCCGAATCCGTTTCCTGATTACTTGACGGCAGTAAAAACGTGGCTGGACATGACCAGACTGCAGCTCGATCTTTGGAAGACGGTGCCGCTCGCAGTAAACACGCAGCCAGATATCAGTAACGTCGGTAATCGAGAGGTTCAGGATCTTTGCGTGCGAGCCGGTTGCTGGCTGCGCTCTGACAGCATCGTGATCGAAGAGCCGATCCAGATTGAAGAGCTCGCGAACCGGCCGCCGTGGCTGGCGACCATAATGGAGGATGGTTACTACCGGCAATATAAAGTCGATCCTAGTTATCTGCCGGTCGATGAAGCAGGAATCAACGTACTCGAAAAGTGGATGCTTCACGCCCTCGATCTCGGAGCGAATTACTGGTCTCTATGGACTGAGTCTGACAATTTGCGACACTACTACGAACGTTATCCGAATGGTTTTGACACGTTGCAGCGGCGACTCGGTTATCGAGTCCGACCCTCGTGGATCTGGCAACGCAAACGATATGGGACCGACGAAGTAATCGTAGCGATTTCGAATGACGGCGTGGCAGGAGTTCCGGGAGTGTTGCGATTGCACCTCGAAAGCGAAGACGGAAAGATTCACCTCTCCGGATCGCTGGACGCCGGCCACCCACACGCAGGAAAGATCAGGCAAGCATCGTTTCTCTTACCTAAGGACAGCGACGGAATAAAACTCAAGATTCGAGCAGAAATCGAAACGAAAGGTGTGCGACGCGTAGTTAGGTGGGCCACAGCGCAACCAACAGCCGCGGATGGTTCGATCAGCTTTCAATTGTTACGGCGTGACGATCCTAAATGGCGGAAAGGTGTTTGATGAGCTATTCGATCGGCGTGGATCTGGGCGGCACAAACATCAAGATCGTGGTGGTCTCAGATGACGGCTCGGTGCTGGATTATAGGACTTGCGATACCGCCGATACGGAAGGTTCATGGGCACAGACGATCAAGACTAACCTGCACGAAATCGAAACCCGGCGCGTTCAGGCTCCTTGCCACATCGGTATAGCCGCACCGGGGCTTGCGGCTAGAGATGGCAGATCGATTGCCTACATGCAGGGTCGTCTGGCAGGACTCCAGGGGTTCATGTGGGATGAGTTCCTGCAATCGTCCACTCGCGTTGTAGTACTCAACGATGCTCATGCAGCGTTACTTGGTGAAGTTTGGCAAGGTGCAGCAAAGGGTTATCGCAACGTGATTCTACTCACCCTCGGAACAGGTGTGGGCGGTGCCGTACTCGTCGATGGTCGACTCATTAAAGGCCAGATCGGACGCGCCGGCCATTTAGGGCATACATCAATCAACTCTGACGGCACTCCGGATATTGTGAACACTCCCGGCAGTCTCGAGCAGATGATTGGCAACTACAATCTCTCTGATCGATCGAAAGGGCAATTCACTTCCACACGCCAGCTTGTCGAAGCACATCTTGCCGGCGACGCGGAGGCAACAACAATTTGGCTTCGGTCGATTCATCACCTCGCCGCGGCGATCGTCTCATTTATTAATGCTTTTGATCCCGAGA
>DATNFX010000151.1:0-8900 GCA_035606195.1 Pyrinomonadaceae bacterium | reverse complement strand
CCAAAGGAAACGACGAAAGTCGGCGCGATGCGTCGCGTGATCATCAGCAACGTCGTGGTTTACAACGCCGATCCGAAGTACTCGTCGATCATCAGTGGCATACCGGGTTATCTGATTGAAGACGTGCAGCTCAGTAACATTCGCATTTATGCGAAAGGCGGCGGAACGAAGGAGCAGGCCGCGCTGGAGCCGGCGGAAAGAGAAAACATCTATCCTGAGCCCACGATGTTTGGTGAGTTGCCGTCGTATGGATTTTTCGTGAGGCATGTAAAAGGGCTACAGATGCGCGACGTCGAAGTGAGCTATCTGAGCCCGGATCTCAGACCGGCGTTCTGGTTGAACGATGTGCAAGGCGTGGAGTTTATTCACGTCAAAGCGCAGCGTGAAGCTGATGTGCCTGTGTTTGTGATGAAGAACGTCTCGAATTTCAGTATTCAACAGAGCTGGCCATTGCAGGACCAACGAATCGAGCGCGTTGAAGGTCGAAAGACTTTTTAGACAGGATTACAGGATTTCAGGATGTGCAGGATAAATCTTGTACATCCTGTAATCCTGTCAAAGACTACCTCGGCTCTTCTCCTTCGACGACGAGTTCGTTCTTCACACTGAAAAGCCCCGGGACGCCGCGCGCGCAAATGTAAGCGAGCTGCGCGTCGCCCTTATTCGCGACGACACCTTTCAGCGTTGCGTGTCCGCGATCGACGATCAAATGAATCGGCGGCACCGACTGCGTTGCATACCGAAACAGCGGAGAGTTGAAGTTGTAAATCGCCCTGTACAGCGAGCGGCGTAACCGATCGTCATTCGGCGAAAGTGGCAAGACTTCGATCTGGTTAGTCACCCTCGACACACCTTCGATATCTTTGATTCGACCTTCCGCGTCTGACTTTGTCGTATCTCTCACCACCTGCCCGCGCAGGACCACGGTGTTATCAGGCTGCACCGAGAATTCAAGCCAATCAAACACCCCGTAGTAAGGCAGCATTCTAAGTTCATGCCTCACCTCTCGAACCAGCCGCGGATTTACCTGACTGCGCGCCACAAGTGGCTGACCAAGAACTACCAACAGGACCAAAATCGGGAACGCTTTCATACGCCAACACCTCCACTGAAAAAGACACAAAAAAACACAAGAAGAAGATCGCTAAACTCTGTTTCCTCTTCTTGTGCTTTATGTGCCTTTTTGTGGCTAAAACTTTGTGCCTTTGTGGCTACTGGCCGATTGGCTTGTCGCTGACGGTCGCCGGCTGAGTATCGTTTACGTGAATCGTGTTTGAGTCAGAATCGACGTAGTAGAAATTCTTGCCCGTGGCGGAAACGCCTGTCGGCACCTGCGGGTCGGCGTTGATCGTGTAAGCGGCCTGCGTGGAGGTTGACTTCGGAATGATCTTCATCGTGTAGACGTAACCGTCCACGACTGGTGTGGTACCGTCGAACCGGCTGTCGAGCAGGTTCTCTTTACGCATCTCTTCAAAGGTCCCAAATGAGCTGCGCTGATGGGCGTTGAAGTAGAGCATCTGTTGCTCGGCAATCGAGCGCAGGGTCTTAACCGCAGCGGCTTCGTTTGCGGCCCTCATCGCAGCCTTCCAGCCCGCGATTCCGACGCCGATCAATATGCCTATGATGGCGATAACGATCATCAACTCGATGAGCGAAAAACCGCGCTGGTTCTTCCTGTTATTATTAAGGGGTTTCATATTCACTCTCCTCGGGCACTTACACGAAGCGATTAAATTTCGGTTCCCAATTTCTGCTTCGCTTGCCCATCCTCCGTACGGGCCTTAGTCTACTACAGGAGTGCACCGGGGTCATATCGGCCACATTGCCAACCCTGGTGCGCGGCCAACTTTTTTGTGCGGGGCATGCTCTTAGCATGTAGAATGCAGGCCAATTCATGCGGAACCTCGAACCAGTCAGCAGTGGACAGATAACGAGCGCCAGCGCGATCGAGCAGATCGAACGGCTGCAGAGTGCTGTCGAAACGGTCATTAAGGGCAAGCCGGAGGCGATTCGGCTGGCCATTGTGACCTTGATTGCCGGTGGTCACTTGCTGGTCGAGGACGTTCCGGGCGTGGGCAAGACGACGCTGGCCCACGCGCTCGCACGCGCGCTCGATTGTAATTTCCAGCGCATCCAGTTCACTTCCGATCTGCTGCCGTCCGACGTCATCGGACTTTCCGTCTACAACCAGCACAGCGGCCTCTTTGAATGGAAGCCAGGGCCCGTTTTTGCCAACGTGGTATTGGCCGACGAGATCAATCGCACGACTCCCAAAACTCAGTCAGCGTTGCTGGAAGCCATGGCCGAGCGGCATGTAACGGCTGAAGGCGTAACGCACCATCTGCCAGCTCCGTTTATTGTGCTCGCAACGCAGAATCCCATTGAGCATCACGGCACTTATCCGTTGCCCGAGTCGCAACTCGATCGTTTCATGTTGCGATTGCGGATCGGGTATCCGGCGCCAATCGATGAACAAAAGATTCTTCGCGATCGCGAGTATACGGATCCGCTCGACGAACTCGTGCCGGTCATGACGGCGCCCGAAGTCGTCGAACTGCAGCAGGCTGTCGCGACCGTTACGGTCGACGATGCGCTTGTTCACTACCTGATGCGGATCGTTGCGGCGACACGCAACTCAGAGATGCTGGACCTGGGCGTCAGTCCGCGAGGAACTTTGGCGCTGTTCCGTGCCGCGCAGGCTTTGGCGTTGGGTGAAGATCGAACGTATTGCATCCCCGACGACATCAAGCGACTTGTGGTGCCGGTGTTTGCGCATCGCATCGTAGTCAGTTCGCGATTCTCATCGTCCCTCCGCCGCAGTGAAGAAGCCGAGGCCGTCCTTAACGAAATTCTGAAAACTGTCAGTGTTCCGCTGTGAAGTCAGAACTCAAGTTTGATCGCGCCGCTTTGGGTTCACATAAGACGTCGTGGCTGCGCGTGATTCTGGGAACGTTACTCGTTCTGGCGGGGTTGACGTCTGCGCTCGTGACGGTCCTCGCGCGTCGTGCGGAAGAGAGTGGATTGGCCGGGGCCGCAGCGATTCTGTCACTGCTCATCGCTTTGCTGTTGACGATCTTTATCGTCCCACCGCTCGCGCGTTCCGCCAGAGCTGAAGTCGCCAGCATCGATCTCCCGTTCGAGCCGACGAGTGGTGGCGGCGTGTTTCTGGTGATCATCATCGTGGTGGGATTTGCGGCGTGGAACACTGGAAATAATTTACTGTTCCTCGTGTTCTCACTGCTCTGTTCCACGATGTTCATCGGCTGGGTGTCGGCGCGGTCTTCCTTGCGCGACCTGACCGTCTCGGCGCGTTTCCCGGATCATATCTTTGCCGCCGAGCCCGCACCCGTGATCGTGACGCTGCGCAACACCAAGCGCGTCCTGCCCTCGTTTTCAATCCTGGTTGAGGCACGTGGGCCAGGTAACGATACTGGGGGAACTACGAAACGTCGCCGGCGGCATATCAAACGATTGCTCGCTTACTTCAGTTACGTTCCGCACAACGCCGCAGCGGAACAAAGAGTCGAGCAGCTCTTTCCGAATCGTGGTCATGTGCTGATTGATGGGTTTGAGTTGTCGACCCGATACCCGTTCGGGTTCTTTCGACGACGGCGTCGACTGCGCGCACGCGACGTCGACATCATCGTTTATCCAAAACCGGAGGCGATTGGCGACCAGTTGCACTTGCTGCCGATGAATGCTGGGCGAGTGCCCGCGATACGCCGTGGCGCTGGGCACGATCTGTTTTCGCTGCGCGACTATCAACCACAGGACGACCTGCGTCACATCGACTGGAAAGCAACTGCGAGATCGAGACGTCTCACTGTGCGGGAGTTCACTTCCGAGGATGAGAGACGCATCACGATTGTGCTCGACACGCAGCTTCCGCTTGGAGCAGAGCAGGAGTTGTTCGAACGCTTTGAGCGTGGCGTGGTTCAGGCGGCCTCGTTGATCAAACACTTCATCGACGAGCGCGCCGAAGTCAGACTCGTGCTGGGTAACGATGTTGGACCCTTCGCGTCGGGCCTCGAGCACCTCTATCGCTGTTTGCGCCGGCTCGCGTTGGTCACGCCGGTTGATACCAATAAACCTGAGATTGAGTCGGTGAATGTCACTCGTAACGTGGTTGAGCAGGACTATGCGATTTTGTTGACAGCAGCTTCTCCAGGCTCGATACCGGCGAGTGTGTGGCGCACCAGCCACGTGATTTATTTGTAGCCACAAAAAGGCACAAAAAGCACACAAAGAAAAAGTACAGATGGCGGTTTCGATCGGGTCCGACAAGATTTCTACTTACTCACGGTCAACGATCGTTTTGATCGGCCTATGTTTCATACTCTCGGGTGCGACGGGGCTGATTTATGAAGTGCTCTGGGCGCGGATGCTGGGATTGGTGTTTGGAGCCACGACGCTTGCAGTTAGCACTGTGCTCGCGGCGTTCATGGGTGGGCTTGCACTGGGAAGCGCGTTGGCCGGCAAGTTTGCGCAAAGGATCAGGAAACCGCTGAGTGTCTACGGATTGATGGAGATACTCATCGCCGTGTACGCGCTGCTGGTCCCGTTGTTGTTTCGGTGGATCGATCATGTCTACGTGCTGATCTGGCAACAACTCCAGCCTGGAAACTTCACGTTCAGTCTCTGGCGCTTCTTTCTTTCCGGCGTAGTGCTGCTTGTGCCGACTACGTTGATGGGGGCTACGTTGCCGGTTCTTGCGGCCGCTCTCGTTAGATCTTCAGACAGAGACTCAAACTCGGTAACCCGGCTTTACGCTTGCAATCTCGCGGGAGCGATCCTGGGCACACTCGCGGCGGGTTTTGTGTTGCTGCCGTGGCTTGGTGTTCGGACCACGATCGCAGTTGCAGCGTCGCTGAATATCATCGTCGGCGCCATCGCCATCCTGTTGCAACGCAGATCTCAGTCACACACGGACGCTGGTGCGAAAGTTGAAGTCGAAGATTCTGCCCCGGCGGTGGATGGGGGAGGATTCTGGTTCTTCGCGGCGTTCGTGTCTGGTTTCGTCACCATCGGTACACAGGTTTCATGGACGCGCGTTCTCACAATGATCATTGGGTCGAGTACTTATGCGTTCAGCATCGTCGTCGCTTTATTTCTGATTGGACTCGCGCTGGGAGCGTGGATAGTAGCGCGCAAGGATCGCTCGCGTAGTTTGCGTTCGACGATTTTGCTGGTCGAAGTTTTGACTGCGCTGAGTTTGCTCTTGAGTCTGTTTGTCCTTAATAAGATTCCAGCTCTGCTAATCACTCTTGGCCTGAGCCTGCATGTCGCTTCATGGCTCGGCCTGCTCGGTCTACAGATTCTTTCTGCGACATTGCTGATCCTCGTGCCGGCCGTATGGATGGGAATGGTGATGCCGCTGGTGCTTGTTTGGGCCAGCAGTGAAGGGAAGAAAGCCGTCGCGCGCGTGGGACGCAGCTACGCCATCAATACGGTTGGTGCGATTGCTGGTGCGTTTATGACGGGCTTTATCCTGATTCCGAAAGCGAGTACGAGGTTCACGCTTCTTTTTGCTGCGGTTTGTTGTTTGATAGTTGCGGGTGTCGCGTATCGTCCGGTTTCTTCGGAAGGCGATCCGGCACTGAAACGCAGTCTTGCGATCGGATTAACTTTCGTCTCCATCATTGTGCTTTTCATTGTCGCGCCGCGGATGAATCTCGCCGATCTTTCCATCGGCGCTTACGACAGTCTCGTGCGTGTGATTGCAAAGACGCGTGAGGGAGTGACGGACAATGGCCCGGATCGACCGGACGTGCATGAGTTGTTGATGTATGAGGAAGGTCCGACTGCAACTGTGTCTGTGCGTCGCGATCAAGACACTGTTTCCCTGGCTATCAACGGGCGCGCAAACGCCTCTGACAGCATCTACGACATGCCGACGCAGGTGATGCTCGGGCAGTTGCCGCTGCTGATCGCGCCCCGAATTGAGAACGGATTAATCATCGGTTACGCGACGGGCATTACGGTCGGCGCGATGTTGCAGTCGCCGATTCAGTCTGTGACGTGTGTTGAGCTCGAGCGGGGAACTGTTGCCGCGTCGGAATTCTTCAATCACATCAACAACCGTCCGCTCGATGATTCGCGCACGAAGTTGATAATCGACGATGCGAGAACGTTTCTACGCGTAACGCCGAATCGTTACGACATCATTGTCAGTGAGCCGAGTCATCCCTGGGTGCCCGGAGTCGCGAATCTGTTTACCGAAGAGTTTTTTGAACTGGGGCGAGCGCGTTTGAGAGACGACGGTATATGGGTGCAGTGGGTACAGATTTATCAGCTCTCGACGGAGAGTCTGCGCTCGGTGCTGGCAACGTATCACAAAGTCTTCCCGCACGTGCTTGTGTTTCGTGTCGGTGGGCTGAATAAGGGGAAGGACCTGTTGTTGATTGGGAGCAATCAGCCGTTGAATCTCGATCGTTTGACAGAACGGATCGGAGATCAACGAATAGCAGCTGAGCTGGCGCGCGTTGATTTGAAATCAGAGGCTGATGTCCGTGGATGGTTTGTTTGTGATGAGTCGAGGCTTGGACCGGCAGTAGCGGGCGCGAAGATCAATACTGACGACAACATGCACATCGAAATGACGGTGCCGCGTGAGGCGTTTCGGCCGTTGATGCAGAGTAATGCGGACTGGGTGCAGGCGTTAGGGAAATAAATCCATCCACAGATTACACAGAATCTGCGTAATCTGTGGATAAGGCTTCTGCCGCTGCTTCGCCACTTCGAATGCAGTCAGGAATCCCAGCGCCGCGATAAGAGTTGCCGGCGAGTGCCAGACCCGGAAGCTCCTTAACGAGACGTTCTATCTCGTTTACGCGATCGAGGTGGCCTACTTCGTATTGCGGCATCGATCGTTCCCACTTCGCGACTTCAATGAAACGCGGATCTTCGCGGATTGTTAATAATTCACGCAGATCAGCTTCCACTCTCGTTGCTATTGTTGCGTCGTCGAGCGCAAACACTTCAGGCTGCAAAGCGCCACCTGCAAATGCGCGTAACAAAACGTGATCCTCTGGCGCGCGGCCTGCAAACTTCACGCTGCTGAACGTACACGCGATCAAAGATCTCTTCTCGATGATGGGAACCACGAAGCCGAATCCATTCAGTGGATGTTTGATTGCTGTGCGTCTGTAACCGAAGTTGATGGTGGCTGTGGAGGCGTATTTGATCGCGCGCAGTTTGTCAGCGAGACGGGTATCGATATCGCTTACCAATGATGCTGCGATAAACGCAGGCACAGCCAAACAGACTGCATCCGCCTTGAGTTGCTCGCCTTTATCAGTGATTACGGTCCATCCCTGGTCGTAAGTCAGCCTTTGCGCTCGCGTGTTCAAGACAACGTCCGCATTCATCCGCGTTAATGCGTCGACCAGCACCTGCATGCCGCGATCGAACGAAAGAAACAAACTGTAACGTGCACCGCTGGTGCCCAGCTTTTGCACACGGCCCTGGCGTAGCATTGCGAGTATCAGGCTGCGGTGCTTTTGTTCCATGTCGAGAAACCGCGGCAGTGTGGCGCGCAGGCTGAGCGTTTCCGGATCGGCCGTATAGATACCGCCGACCATCGGCTGTGCCATACGCGCGAGCGCTTCTTCACCGAGTCTGCGTCGCACAAAGCTCGCGAGACTCTCGTCGTTCACGCCGTTTGTGTTTTTGCGCGGCAGAAATAGATCGGCGGCCATGCGCGCTTTGCCGGCAAGCGTGAAGATGTCGCTCGTGATGAACGGCCACATCCGCGAAGGCGCGAGCAGTTGAAATCCTTCCGGCACGGCACGCAGGCGTCCATCACGCACGATGAAACTGCGCCGGTACGCTTCATTTGTCTGAATTATTTGCGACTCGAGACCGAGACGTTTGGCGAGTGCGAGTGCTTCTGGTTTTTCAGAGATGAAAGAATCCGGGCCACGTTCGAGTAAGAAACGGTCGCGATACTCGGTTTGGAGCGTTCCCCCGAGGCGATCAGACGCTTCGAGCAGCGTGACCTTTATAGATGGATTAATCTCCCGAACACGATTTGCCGCGGCCAGCCCGGTAATACCACCACCAACAATGACAATCCTGTTCATCCTGCAAATCCTGACAATCCTGTCTAGCCAACCCGACAACAATCCGGCGCGCAAATATTCTCCGGCACCGTGTCATCGATTCTTTCCATCACCAACTCCCTAATCATTCTCACGAACGCCGGATGCGTCCCCGCAGTCGCCGCTCTGACCATCTTCATCCCCAACTCATCGGCCACCTTCCGTGCCTCTACATCCAGGTCATAAACAACTTCCATATGATCCGAAACAAACCCGATCGGCGCGACGACAACCTTTCTCACGCCTTCGCCATGAAGCGTTCTGAGATGTTCGACGATATCCGGACCAAGCCACGGCTGCGACGGCGACCCACTGCGACTCTGATAGACGAGTTGCCAGTTCTTAATTCCGAGTGCGTTGGCAATCAGATCTCCTGCTTCCGCCAGTTGAGCAGCATAATCGCAATTCACGGCCATCGATTCCGGAATGCTGTGCGCAGTGAAAACCAGGTTTACATCTTCGAGTTGCGACACTGCAGCACGAATGTGGTCGACATTCGCTTCTATAAACAGCGGGTGATTGTAGAACAGGCGGAGCTTCTCGACGCGCGTCGCAGTCGGTCCCACCTTCGCCTGTGCGTCGATGATGTTTTGACGATACTGCCGACAACTGGAGTACGAGCTGTAAGCGGAGGTCACAAACGCCAGCGCATTCTTAATGCCGTCCTGGGCCATGTGGGCGAGTGTGTCGGGAAGATACGGATGCCTGTTGCGGTTGCCCCAGTAAATCGGAAGCCGTGGACCATGTGCATCAAGCTCTTTTCTCAGTGCCGCAATGAGCTTTCGATTCTGTTGATTGATA
>DATNFX010000150.1:0-11031 GCA_035606195.1 Pyrinomonadaceae bacterium | reverse complement strand
TTTGTTCACCAGTGTGATTGTTGCCGTTGCTTCAACCGCGTGTGCACTCGTCATCGGCACACTCGCGGCTTACGCGCTCGCACGCTTTGAACTTCCATGGCGTCTCAATCGCCGGCTCTCGTTGTGGATTCTTTCGACACGTATGTTTCCGGCAATCGTCACGGCCGTTCCGCTCTTTCTGATGATGCGCGACGTTCAACTACTCAACACGCGCGCCTCGCTCATCATCGTCTACACGGGATTCAACCTGCCGTTCGTAGTCTGGATGATGCGCGGTTTCTTCGCCGATCTGCCGCGCGATCTCGAAGAAGCAGCACTCGTCGATGGCGATTCTCGGCTCGGCGCGCTGGTGCGCGTAGTGTTGCCGCTGGTTTCGCCGGGCCTTGCGGCCACAGCGGTGTTTTGTTTGATCGTTTCGTGGAATGAATTCCTGTTCGCGCTCGTGTTGACGCAGACTGACGCGGCGATGACGCTGCCGGTGGGAATCGCAGGCCGCGTGACTCAGTACGAAATCAAGTGGGGTGTGATGAGCGCTGCTGCAACCGTGGCGATCATTCCGATTCTGATGTTTGCCCTCGCCGTGCAGAAGTACCTCGTGCGGGGATTGTCGATGGGAGCCGTAAAAGGATAGATGGGCATTGAGTTCAAAAACGTAAACAAGGAATACGGCAGCACGAGTGTCGTCGACGATCTGTCGCTGAAGATCGACGATGGGGAGTTCATCGTGCTGCTTGGTCCATCCGGCTGCGGGAAGACTACGACCTTGCGAATGCTCGCGGGTCTCGAGCCTGTCACTTCGGGCGACATTCTCATCGATGGCAAACGCATTAACGACGTTCCGACTCAGCATCGCGACCTGGCGATGGTGTTTCAGAGTTACGCGCTTTACCCGCACATGACGATTGCGGAAAACATCGGCTACCCGCTGCGCGTGCGCAAACTCGACAAAGCAAAACGCGCGGAACGTGTAAAGCGCGTGGCTGCAATGCTCGAAATCGAACCACTACTCGATCGCAAACCACGACAACTTTCGGGCGGTGAGCGTCAGCGTGTTGCGCTCGCGCGCGCGATCGTGCGCGAGCCGCGTGCGTACCTGATGGACGAGCCGCTCTCGAATCTCGACGCTCGTTTGCGCGTGCAGATGCGTGGCGAGTTAAAACATCTCCAGCACGAGCTCGGAACTACTACAATCTACGTCACGCACGATCAGGCCGAAGCAATGACACTTGCCTCTCGCGTGGCTGTAATGATGAAAGGCCGTCTACAGCAATTCGATACGCCGATGAATATTTATAACTATCCCGCGAACCGATTTGTCGCGGAGTTTGTAGGCAGTCCAAGCATGAACTTCATTGAGGAATCACCGTTAACAAAAGGCATCCGACCGGAACACATTCAAGTGCTATCGGAGCCACACGACGGCGCAATTGCGGCGACGGTTTACGTCACAGAGCAAATGGGAAATGAGACTTTCGTTTTTCTTACCGTCGGCAGTAACCGGTTGATTGCTCGCGCGCCGGCTGACTTTCGTGCAGACGAGGAAAGTCAGGTCTGGATCAAAATAGCCGAAGACAAGATCCACTACTTCGATCCGGTCTCAGGAGAACGACGGGCCACGGACAACACGGATTAGATCCGGATTTCTTCCGTGTTATCTGTGGCTAGCTATTCGCCGATAACACGCTCCAGGGTGGGCCACATCTGCTTCGCCCACATCTCATAACCTTCATCAGACGGATGGAACCCGTCACTCGAGAAATACTCCGGATGCAACGGAAGCTCGTCCTTTGAAACCGCGTACATATCGAAGACGGTCACACCGTAACGCTTCGCAATCTCTTCCAGACGCTCGTTGAATTTAAGAATCTGCTGCTGATACTGACTCCGCATCGAGCCTGGAATACGCGGCCCACTCGAAATGTCAGGAATGTTCGTCACTACGATCTGGGCGTGGGTTTTGTCGCGAAGCGTGCTGAGAATGTTTTCGTAATTCTTCGCGAACTGATCGATCGTCAAACCGTGCCCAATGTCGTTGATGCCGATGCCGACAGTTACAAGATCGGGATTCGTCGCAACACCACGATCCAACTGCCCGCGCACGAGATCTTCAGTCGTGGCGCCACTGACGCAAAGGTTCGTCAACTTGGACCCCGGCCTGCGTTCATTGAGACGATTGAAAAGCCGCAAGACGTACCCGCCTTCCCTCGCGCCAACACCCACACCAGTTGAATCTCCAAGAGCAACATAAGTAATCGGACCAGTCATGATTCGATTATTCAAAGCCTGTTGTGCGACATTTTCACGATTGCATCCCGTAAGGGTTAACACGAGCAACCCGAGAGCTAAACCAAAATGCGGTAGGTTTTCCCGATTCTTTTTCAACTTTTCGTACACCCCCTTGATCTTTCGTAAAAATGCTGGCTTTCTACTCGTTTCGAGAATAAACTAGCCCCATCCCAATCCCGAAATGGATATGAGTTCGGAGTGCCGGATGAGTAACGAAGATCGTCGGCAGCAAGCAACACCGTACAAACCCGAAGCGTGGCGTGAAGACGACGCAACGCCCGATGATCTTCTGAGTTTTCATTCGCCAGTCGCAGATCCCACCGCACGCGAGCAATGTCGCCTGCTCGATTTGCTGGGCCGCATTAATTATAAAATCCTCAGCGGAAACAGAGTTTATGTAGAGGTCGATGGAATTGTTTATAAGACTCTTTACGGCGGTTACTGGCGCAGCGTTTTCACCGGCATCGAACACTATCTACTGAGATGCGAGCAGGTCTCGGGTAGCTCGTGGACGAAAGACGACAACACCTCTATCGATCTGCCGATCGCATATTCAAATGACGGGTGGACGGCGAAAGGGAGCTCACTCTCGTTTATTCTCAACCGCGATCTCGCCGAGAACCAGCATCGCCTGGCCCAGCGTTTCCGCCGATTTCGATTCGTCAATCGTTAATCCGTTCTTTCCGCTTTGCCTCAAAGTCCGAATCGTACTTGGATCGGGTCAGTACAGGGAGCGGTAGCGACCTGGTGAGTGATCAGCATGCGACATTTCCTAATGATTCGTGACTCCTGGGGTTTGACCAGGTCGCTACCGCTCCCTGTACTGACCCGATCCAAGCGTCGGGTCCGACTTTTGAGGCAAAGCATTTCCGTGTTCATCCACGTTAAGGAGACTGCCATGAAGAAGATCATCCTTCTTGTAATCATCACTGCCCTCGTCAGCATCGGCGGTTTGGGTCAAACACCCTTGACGCAGCCAATGCCGGTTGATCCTGAGATCGTGATGGGCAAGTTTCCCAACGGACTGCGCTACTACATCCGGCCCAACAAGAAACCGGAAAAGCGTGCCGAGCTCAGGCTCGTGGTTAAGGCTGGTGCGGTTCTCGAAGACGACGATCAGCGCGGCCTGGCCCACTTCGTCGAGCATATGGCGTTTAATGGCACGAAGAATTTTCCCAAGCACGAACTCATCTCGTTCATCGAGTCGTTAGGCATGCGCTTTGGCGCAGACATCAACGCGTACACGAGCTTCGATGAAACGGTCTACATGCTTACGGTTCCGACAGACAAACCGGAAGCCATGGATCGCGCGTTTCAGGTGCTCGAAGACTGGGCTCACAACGTTAGCTTCGATGCGGCCGAGATCGAGAAAGAACGTGGGGTCGTCCTCGAAGAATGGCGCTCGGGTCGTGGCGCAGGAATGCGCAATGCCGAAAAGTTATTCCCCGTGATGTTCAAGGGTTCTCGATATGCGAATCGACTTCCCATTGGTCTCCCCGAGATCATTCAGAACGGCAAGCCGGAGCGTGTCAAGCAGTATTACGCAGACTGGTATCGTCCGGATTTGATGGCTGTGGTTGCAGTCGGCGACTTTGATAAATCAGTAGTGGAAAAACTCGTCACAACTCATTTCGCATCCATCCCCGCACATACGTCGCCAAAAGAACGGCAAACGTACGACGTTCCCGATCGATCAGACATGGGTTTCGTCATTAACACCGATAAAGAGACGTCTACAACAAGCGTTGAGATCGACACGCTGTTGCCCGCACGCCCCGAGGGTACGGTTGGTGCTTACCGGCAGAAGACAGTGGATCGGCTGTTTGCCGGCATGCTCAACGCGCGGTTTGCCGAACTCACACAAAAGCCGGATTCACCATTTGTTTTGGCATTCGGCGCACGCAGTAGCTTTCTGGCGCGCACCAAGGAGATCGCATTTCTGACTGCGCTTGTTAAGGACGATGGCGTCGAGCGTGGTCTACAGGCGTTGCTAACCGAGGCGGAACGAGTCGCACGCTTCGGATTTACAGAGACGGAGTTGGCTCGACAGAAAGCAGGTGTGTTGCGTTCATACGAGCGACTCGCGCTCGAAAAAGACAACACTCTGGCCGCCAGCCGTGCCGGTGAATATGTGCGCAACTTTCTGATGAATGAAACGTTGCCGAGCGCTGATGATGAATATGCACTGCATAAGCGTTTCCTGCCCGAGATAACGCTCACTGAAATTAACAAGCTCGCGCGTGAATGGTTTCCACTTAGCAATCAAAACCGGCTCGTGATTGTAACGGCGCCACAGAAAGCCGGTCTGACCGTTCCGGATCAGGCAAAGCTTGCGACGGTCATCAAAGACGCGGCTTCTGTCGAGGTGAAGCCGTACGTGGATACGGTCGCGTCGGCGGTGCTGCTCGAGTCGGTACCCGCACCCGGCAAAATCGTCAACACAAGTTCGAACGACAAGGCGGGCCTCACAATCTGGGAGCTCGCAAATGGAGTGAAGGTCGTACTGAAACCCACTAATTTTCGAGCCGACGAGATTCTCTTTCGAGCCAGCAGTCCTGGAGGGACTTCGATAGCAACCGATGCCGATTACATTCCGGCGAGCACGGCCACGCAAGTAATAAATGCAGGCGGCGTAGCGAAATTCAGCGCCATCGATCTGGGCAAGATGATGGCAGGAAAGGTGGCGTTCGCAACTCCATTTATTGGTGAGCTCGAAGAGGGTCTGAATGGATCGAGCTCGCCCAGAGATTTGGAAACGATGTTCCAACTCATCTACCTACGGTTTACACAACCGAGAGCAGACGCGAATGCTTTTGCCGCGCAGGCGACCCAGGCGCGGACATTCATGAACAATCAGAGCGCGATTCCGGAGTTTGCATTCTTCGAGGCGCTCAATGCTGCAAGGTATGGGAACCACCCGCGCCGTCGCATGACAACAGCCGCCTCCGTTGACGAATGGAATCTCGATAAGTCACTGGCGTTTTACAGGGACCGTTTCGCTGATGCGAGCGACTTCACGTTCTACTTTGTCGGCAATTTCGATGAAGCCACCATGAAGCCGCTGGTAGAGCGTTATCTTGGCTCGCTTCCGTCGCTGAAAAGAAAAGAGACGTGGAAGGATATCGGCGTGAAGCTGCCCGTAGGAGTTATTGAGAAGAAGGTGGAGAAAGGGATCGAACCGAAGAGTCGAGCGGCGATTATTTTTAGTGGTCCATTTACTTTCGATCAGGAGCGACGAATCGCGCTCAGGTCGATGTCGGAGATACTGCAAACGCGGCTGCTGGAGTTGATTCGCGAAGAGCTCGGCGGGACGTATAGCATTACTGCAGCTTACGGTTATCAGAAGTTTCCCAAACCGGAATACTCGATCACGATACAGTTTGGTTGTTCGCCGGATCGAACCGACGATTTGATCAAGCGAGTGTTTGGGGAGATTGAGAAGTTTAAGGCCGAAGGACCGACTGAGAAGCAGCTCAATGATGAGAAAGAGGCGTTGCTGCGTGAGTTTGAGACCAACAGCAAGCAGAATGCTTACCTCTTGAATCAGATCGCGCAGCGGTTCAATAACAACGAAGATCCGGCCGGCCTCTGGCTCATACCCGACTTCTACAAAAAACTCGACGCAGCCACCGTGAAGGACGCCGCAAAGCAATACCTAAACACCCAATCCTTCATCAAAGTAACCCTCTTCCCCGAGAAAAAACCCACCGCGAATTGAACGTACTGTTGGGCCACGGATGACCACGGATAAATCCGGATTTTGTTCCACGTCATCCGTGGCCATTACAATACATTCGATAGGACAGAGAGGAGGTGGGCGGCGTCCTCCTCGTCAAATGGCATGGGGGGGCGGATTTTGAGGACGTTGTGGTGTGGTCCGTCTATGCCGATCAGGATGCCGTGTTCGCGCATTCGGTTTACGATTCGGTTGGCGTCCAGAGTCGCGGGTTCCAGATCGCGAAGAAGTTCGACGCCGAGAAATAAACCCGAGCCGCGCACGTCGGCGATCAGCGAATGGCGCTGTTGCAACGTTCGCAGACCTTCGAGTAAGCGCTCGCCAATTCGAAGCGCGTGCTGCTGTAATTTCTCTTCCTGAACGACCTCGAGCACTGCCAGGCCAATCGCACACGACACGTTGTTCCCGCCAAACGTGCTGAAGAATTCCATCCCGTTATCAAACGAGTCTGCAATCGCTCGTGTCGTGATCACTGCGCCGATCGGATGACCGTTGCCAATCGGTTTGCCGAGCACAACGATATCGGGAACCACGTCGTACATTTCAAAACCATAGAAATGTGTGCCAATGCGCCCGAACCCCGTTTGCACTTCATCCGCAATACAAACTCCGCCCGCACCACGTACGGCCTCGTAAACCCTCTGTAGATAGCCTTGGGGAAGAACGATCTGTCCGGCCACGCTTGGCAGCGATTCGGCCATGAAACCACAGAGGTGAGGTGGTATTTGGCTAACAACGCCGGCTGCATCCAGCTCCGAAGTTGGAAGTGGCACTGCGTGCACCCAGGCCGGCGCTCCCTCACCTCCCGGACCGTTGTGTTTGTAAGGACTGAGATCGATCAGCCCCGTCGTGTTTCCGTGATACGCATGGTCTAACACGATCATCTCACGCGCTTTCGTGTGCGCGCGTGCAAGCCGGATTGCAAGCTCGTTTGCTTCACTCCCGGAGTTGACGAAGTAGCAGATACTCAACGAAGCCGGCAGCGTGGCCGTGAGTTTCTCTGCATACTCGAGAATCAGCTCGCTCAAATACCGCGTGTTGGTATTCAGCAGCTCCATCTGCCGCTGTCCTGCCGCAACCACTCTCGGATGACAGTGACCAACATGCGCGACGTTGTTGTACGCATCGAGATAGCGCCGCCCATCAGCATCGAAAAGATACTGCATCGAGCCGCGCACGATGTTCAGCGGCATCTCATACGCAATACTCAAATTCCGCCCGAGCAGCCGCTGTCTCTCGCTAACTAAATCCTTTTTCATCCGCGTAAATCCGTGGCAAATTTTGTTCGATTGCCTGCTGGCTAATCCGTAGATATTTATTGTCAGGCTGTTGCCGCAGTTGATGCGCTGCAAGACAAACACTCATCGCCAGTCGTAAACGCACGAGCGGCCACAGCGCCTCCAGTTCCTCGTCAAGCAATGCAAACTCGCTTCTGTAACCGCGCACGATCTGTTCAGCAGCCGCATGGGGATCGGTCTTGTCGAGTATCACATAAGCAATCGCAATCGCGAGGTCTCCGACAGTGTAGCTGTAAACCATGTCGCCGAAATCGATTAAACCAGTGACAGTCATGCTTTGCGGATCCACGAGTAAGTTGTAGTCATTCGCGTCACCGTGGATAACACTTCGTCGCAACCCTTCCGGCGGCACGAACCGGCACTTCAACACAAGCTCACGCAAACTCGCGTTATCGATCAACGAGGCAAATTCATCGACTACACGATTGCCGTTCGCGAGATCCCAGTGAAAGTCACGATGGACCGCCGGGTGATCGAAATCTGCAAGAGCTTGCGCCACTTGTCCGAGCTTGCGGCCGAGATCGTGCAGCAACCCCGACGAGTGTGTCCCAACCTTCGCCAACGGCACACCGGGAAGATAGTGAACGAGGCGAACGAAATGCGATTTCACGCTAACGATCTCTTCCCCAGACACTGACGGCAAGAGCTTCTGACAAATCGAAACGCGCCGCTCGAGGTATTTGAGAACCGCGTTTTGCGCTTCGAGAAACTCGCGCGACTCGAGCCTGTTCGCGATTTTCAGTACAAACTTTCCCCCAGCCTGATTCGTTAAGAGAAAGTTCTGGTCGCGTTCACTCGGCAGCGCCTGCGCGCGCGCACGAATCCCGAAGTGTTCGCCGGCAATCGCTGCGGCGGCGTTCACGTCGAAAGCGGGTGTGTACTCCAGAAGCTGCATAGAAACGTACTGTAGGGGCGGCCCCCCGTGGCCGCCCTCGGTTGACAAACGATTTCGAGAAGCAACGGTCTCGGGTTTTGCGAACACGATTTAAACCGAGGGCGGCCACGGAGGGCCGCCCCTACAGTATAATTCAACGCCGATGACACAACTGATTTCCACAATCGCAATCGCGATGGGCGCCTCGTGGGTTTCGGGCATCAACCTTTATGCGGCCGTGGCCACGCTCGGGCTGCTCGGCCGGTTCTCGCATCTGCAACTTCCCGGCGAGCTCCAGGTGCTGACGAGTTGGTGGGTCATTGGCGTCGCAGTTGCTTTGTATATCGTCGAGTTTGTCGCGGATAAGGTGCCATACGTTGACAGCACGTGGGATGTGATTCACACCTTTATTCGAATACCAGCCGGCGCCGTTCTGGCGGCAAGCGCGTTCGGCGACTTCGACCGCAGCGTCCAAGTGATCGCGCTTTTGCTGGGCGGCGGTTTGGCACTAAGCTCTCACGGAACCAAGGCCGCAACGCGGGCCATGTTGAACGCGAGTCCTGAGCCGGTGTCGAACTGGGTCGCCAGCATTGCCGAAGACATCGTGGCAGTTCTTTCGGTCGTCGCGTCAGTCTTCGTACCCGTTCTGATCTTCGTCATTGTCGGTGCAGGTTTAGTAATATCATTTCTGGTCTTCAGAAAGATTCTTCGATTCTTCAGGCAAGTCGCGCGAAGCATTCGCGGTTGGTTCGCACCTGCCACGTAAAGGCAGCAGCACAAAAACACAAAAAATAAGCTGGATCATTTGGGCTTTTTGTGCTTCTTTGTGGCCTGATCTGGAGGACATAATGTCTCGAACCGCTTCTGTATTGCTCACTCTGCTGCTGCTCTCGATTACGGCTCAAACACAAACTGTCGACCCATCATTCTTCCACGGGTTGCGATACCGGCTCGTTGGTCCGGCACGCGGTGGACGCGTGACGACGGTGACTGGAGTTCCTTCGCAACCAAAGACGTTCTACATGGGCGTTGCGAGCGGCGGCCTGTTTCGCACAACCGATAGCGGCGCAAGCTGGACTCCGATCACTGACGGCAAGATTCCGCTCGGCTCAACCGGCTCCATCGCCGTGGCCGATTCAGACCCGAACGTCATTTACCTCGGAACCGGATCTGACGGCGTGCGCAGCAACGTCTCAACGGGCCGCGGTGTGTACAAGTCGACCGATGGCGGTCAAACATGGAAATTCATCGGGCTCTACAACGCCGGACAGATCGGCGCCGTTCGCATTCATCCGACGAATCCCGACATCGTTTGGGTTGCAGCCAACGGCGACGTCTTCAAATCAAACGACGAGCGCGGCATTTTCAAAACTACTGACGGCGGCCAGACGTGGCGCAAAGTACTGTTTATCTCAGACGCTGTCGGCGCGATGGACGTCGAATTGCAGCCAGGCAATCCAAACGTCGTTTATGGATGGATGTCGCATCTTGAACGTAAACCATGGACCATCATCAGCGGCGGACGCGAAGGTGGTTTCTACAAGAGCACAGATGGTGGCGAACACTTTTCGAAGATCTCGAACGGCCTCCCGAATGAGTTGATCGGCAAAGCCAATCTCGCGGTCACCAACGCGAGTCCAAATCGAATCTATGCACTCGTCGAGGCAAAACCGTTCGGCGGTTTCTATCGCTCCGATGACGCAGGACAAACGTGGGCCCTAATCAATTCGCAAAGCGCGTTGATTCAACGGCCGTTTTACTACACCACGCTCGGCGCCGATCCCTCGAACGCCGATGTGGTTTACGCAGGCGCTGAAGGCTTCTACAAGTCTACTGACGGCGGTAGAACGTTCACTTCGTTTCGCACTCCGCACGGCGACAATCACGATATCTGGATCAATCCACGAGACAGCCAGATCATGATCCAATCAAATGACGGCGGCGCGAATGTTTCGACTGATGGCGGGCGCACGTGGTCATCGCAGATGAACCAGCCCACCGCGGAGATCTACGGCATCTGGGTTGACAACCAGTTTCCTTACAAACTCTACGGCGCACAACAGGATAACTCGACGCTCATCATCTCCAGCCAGGCTGAACCGTTCTCGACAACTGATTGGCGCATCGGTCCAGGATGTGAGACTGGCCCAATCATGCCGCAGCCGATGAATCCCGACATCGTTTACGGCTCGTGCAAGGGACAGTACGGCGTGATGAATCTCAAGACCGGACAGGAGAAGAATTACTGGATTGGCGGCCAATCGCTTTACGGAAATCCTGCGAGCGATCTCATCTACCGCATGCAGCGCGTGTCGCCGATGGCCACGTCGCCGCACGATCCAGATGTGCTTTACTACGGCTCGCAATACGTTCACCGTACGCGAGACAAAGGCGTGACGTGGGAACGCATCTCGCCCGATCTGACCGCGCATCCCGATTGTTGCCAGGGCGTCAGCGGTGAACCGATCACACGCGACGTTACGGGCGAAGAGTTTTACAGCACGCTCTATGCGATCACTGAGTCGCCACTCGAGAAGGGCGTGATCTGGACCGGATCCAATGACGGACCTTTTTACGTCACGCGTGACAACGGCAAGAAGTGGACAAACGTAACGCCGAAAGATCTGCCGGCTGGTGGACGGGTGCAATACATCGAAGCGTCGCCACATCGAAAAGGCTCAGCCTACTTCGCCGTTTATCGCTGGCTACTCGGCGACTATCAGCCGTACATCTACCGCACAAATGATTACGGAAATACGTGGACCAGGTTGACTGACGGAAAGAACGGCATTCCTGCCGACTGGCCCACACGCGTCGTGCGAGAGGATCCGGATCGT
>DATNFX010000149.1:0-4077 GCA_035606195.1 Pyrinomonadaceae bacterium | reverse complement strand
TCGACAACTTCGCGCAGCGTGCTGAAACGCCCGTCGTGATAGAACCCGCCCTTCTGGTGCGTCCAAAGCCCCTTGAGCGGAGCCGTTCGATAACGTTCGTCGGGTGAGCGCTTCGCCTGAAAATCGTCGATCCCGATCTCCTCAGGCGTGTGCATATTCCAACCCGGCTCGGTATAGATCGGCGGCACGTGGCAAATCGCGCACTTCGCCTGATCTTTGAACACAACCGCGCCTCGCGCTGCCGCCGTAGCATCGAAACTCCCCGCCGGCGCAGCAGGCGCTGGAATCGCGAGTTGATAGAACTGAAGCGCCGGAAGCTTTGCCGTAATCAGATCCGGATTGCTACGCACGTTACCGAAACCCTCACGCGCAGCGATCGGAAACTTGACCGGATCATTCAGACGCGGATCGTAAAACGTTCCCTGCCCGTGCATCTCGAGATTGGCAACAAACGCATTCCAATGTGTAACCGATCCCCAACCCGTCCACGTGTGAAGATTGACGCCTGCGAGTCCGAACGCCGGAGGAATGAGCGTCGACGCCGACTTGCCATCAGGCCTGAACGCTTTCCCATCAAGAAACAACTCGGCATCGAATCTTCCCGGCCCCCAACTCTGCAGGACCGTTCGCACCGTCGCTTCGTCGACACCAAGCAATTGTGCGACTGGTTGCAGGTTCGGACTCAACGAAGCGATCACGCCGACGTTGAGATCGCGGTTGGCCCAGCCGTCGAGTCGTTGACCGATGCCCGGCGCGAACGAATCATCCACCGTCGAATGACAAAACGCGCAAGTGATGCCGACAGACTTGAGACTGCCATCGCCATTGAAAGTTCCTTTCACACCCACGACAGCATTGAGCTTCAACAACGCAAGGGTGGTGGCCGGATCGTCTAGATTCACACGGCCATGCTTCAACTGCGAGACGAGCGATCCCGGCAGCGCATCGCTGTCAACTTTCAGCCCCACTGCGAGCGCCGTCTTCGGACTCACGCCTGGACCAACACCACCGAAGTTTGCACCCTCGATAGCGCGATGGAGTTGTAGCGCATCGCTCCAGAATGCTTCGTCGCCGAAAGTATCGAAGCGGAAAGTCTGCTTTCCCTCATCGAGCATCCGCGCTGAGTTAGCGTCTGTAGTGTCGGGTACCCATCTCGCGTCGCTGCGTCGATCCATAATCACCAGAGTTACGGCGACGGTTAAAAGTAACAAAGCGAGTTTCAGCAATCCTTTTGTCTTCATCATCTCTCCCTCCGTGCGTTGAGTCGTCTCCAAAATAGCGGGAGATGTGATTAGCTTCTGTCATGCTCCTGACTAAGCCGCGCTAATGCGAGTGCGCCGAGTGAAAGACCGAAATCTCTGAGCGCGACGTCGAAGTAGCCGGGAATCATGAGCAGGTTGGCCACGATCAGCAGCAGCCAGGCTGAAACAACGTATGCGAAGATGCGAGGTTTGAATGCGACTCCAAGGCCGGCGACGATTTCGATGACGCCGACCGCGAGCATGAGCTGGTGCCCGTGACCGCCAGTCAGGTTGTTGACGAACCCGGGGAGATACTGATCCCAGTTCACCAGCAGATGAAAAAACTTATCGAGTCCGGCCACGATTGGGGCGACGGTGAATCCGGTGCGCAGAATCTGGTAAGCCTGGTAAGACGGTGTCGCGGTACTGCGACTCTCAGCGGAAGCCATTCCCACTGAACTATTTATTGCCTGTGCCATAGTCCTTGTCTCCTAAGTAAGATTTAGGTCTGAACCCTGTGAGGACTATTAAAATACTCTTCTCACCTAATAAGTCAAGAACCAATTTGACTTTTTGTGTTTTTGTTAAGAATGGGCTAGAATCTCAACATGTAGGGGGTGAGCAATGGAGTCAATTGCGTTTGATAAGCGCTTTTTCGATAGCACGCGCGGTCAGATCGTTACTCTCCTGCGTGGTGCGCCCTGCACGGTAGAAGACCTGGCACAGAAGCTCAGTCTCACTGACAACGCGGTCCGGGCACATCTTTCGACTCTCGAGCGGGATGGACTCGTGCGGCAGAGTGGTCTTCGCCGCGGGCCTCGCAAACCTCACTTCACTTACGTTCTCACAGACGAAGCAGACAGACTCTTCCCCAAAGCCTACGATGCGCTACTCAACCAACTGATCGCAGTTCTAAAAACTCGTTTGAGCCCGCCTGAGATCGATGCGGCTCTTCGCGAAGTGGGACGTTCGATGGCTGCCACCGCGCCTGCCGGACAAAACGCGGATCTGGAGACTCGGGTGCGGAGTGCGTTGAAAGTTTTGGAAGCAATCGGTGGCGCCGCTGGGATTGTGAAGGAGGAAGAAAGGTACGTGATTGAAAGCAGCGGCTGTCCTCTGGCTGCTGCAGTCGCGGTCCATCCGGAAGTCTGTCACCTGGCTGAGTCTCTCGTCGCGGAAATAGTCAAAGCGCCGGTCCACGAACAGTGTGATCGCAGCGGTCGCCCCAAATGCCGGTTTGAAATCAGCCACGAAGAAAAGAAGTAAGCCACAAAAAGGCACAAAAGGCACAAAATGAAATCAGAATCTTTTTTGTGCCTTTTGTGCTTTTTTGTGGCTTATTAGATACTGGCACGAATGCTGGATCTCAACTACGTAAGAGAAAACATCGATAAGGTGCGCGCGGCGCTCGAGGCGCGGCGCGCGGATACAACAGCGCTCGATGATTTCACGCGCGCCGATGAAGAGCGGCGACGCGTAATCGGCGAGTCGGACAAACTCAATGCTGAGCGCAATGCGTCGAGTCGAGAGATCGGCGCGTTGATGAAGGAAGGCAAAAAAGACGAAGCGGAAGCGCGACGGGCCGAAGTGGGCCGCTTGAAGGATCGTATCGCAGAACTCGATCAACTTCGGACGCAGACCGAGACGCGCATGCACGATCTGCTCTCCACGCTTCCCAACATTCCCGACGCGTCCGTGCCGGTTGGTTCGGATGAATCGGCCAACATCGAGGTTCGTCGCTGGGGTACGATTCCGCAGTTTAGTTTCGAGCCGAAGGATCACGTGGATCTTGGCACAGCACTCGGCATACTCGATCTCGAGCGCGCTACGAAGATCGCTGCCGCACGTTTTGCGATCCTGAACGGTGCGGGTGCTCGTCTCGAACGCGCGCTCATCAATTTCATGCTCGACGTGCAAACGCGCGAACATGGTTATCTCGAAACCTTGCCACCGTTCATCGTCAACCGCTCCGCGCTCTTCGGCACCGCGCAGTTGCCGAAGTTTGAGGCCGATCTCTTCAAACTCGAAGATCCGCGCGAGCTTTACCTGATACCGACGGCTGAAGTGCCGGTCACGAACTACAATCGTGAAGAGATACTCGACGCTTCACAACTGCCTTTGAAATGGGCCGCGTACACGCCGTGTTTTCGTTCCGAGGCCGGCAGCCATGGACGCGACACACGCGGCGTGATCAGGCAACACCAGTTTGAGAAGGTCGAACTGGTGAAATACGCGTTGCCGGAAAATTCTTACGAGGAGCTCGAGGCGCTGACGCGCGATGCGGAGACGATCCTGCAAAAGCTGGGATTGCACTATCGTGTCGTGACGCTCGCGACCGGCGATCTCGGGTTTGGATCAGCGAAGACTTACGACATTGAAGTTTGGCTGCCGTCGCAGAATACTTTTCGTGAGATCTCTTCGTGTTCGAACTATGAAGCGTTCCAAGCGCGGCGCGCGCAGATTCGTTTTCGTCGCGCGGGTGGCGCGAAGCCGGAGTTTGTGCACACGCTCAACGGCTCCGGTCTCGCGATTGGGCGCACGTGGATCGCTGTGTTGGAGAACTATCAGCAGGAAGATGGATCGGTGATCGTGCCTGAAGTGCTCCGACCGTATATGGGTGGCGTTGAAAAGATCGGATAGGTCCTATAGGACTTATAGGACCTATACTCTTATTTCACGCGAATATCGTACGGCATCAACATCATCGATTCGCCGTTCTTCATTTTGTCCATCAACTGCATGTATCGCAACGCGCGTCGCGCATCTTCCGGCAGCGCCGCGTACACCGCACGCTGCTGCTCGACTTGCGTGTTTGAGGTGTCACTACCACCACTCA
>DATNFX010000148.1:0-18448 GCA_035606195.1 Pyrinomonadaceae bacterium | reverse complement strand
GTTAAATGGAGGTGGCGGTGGTGGCGGAGCAGCTTTGCGCTTTTCAAAAATTGGAACGCCGAGAAGCCCGCCGAGTATTGCAAAAACAAACAGCAAAGCGGCTCCAATAAACGATTGAAGAATTAGCGGACCGAGGGCATTACCCTGGGCTTCAAATTGTTGGCGCAGCAGTTCGGCCTGACGCGGATCAAGGTTGTGCATGAGACTAACGATCATGTTTCTCATCACCGGTCCCATCGCGAGCGCGATCGGTATACCGAGGATAAGTGAGATCACGGCGCCGACCGCTCCTGCGATCACGCCGAGAACCGCGCCGTCAGCGGCGCTGGCTGGTGTGGGCGAGTTCTTTACGTAGAGATAGGTCGCCAGCAGGCCACCAACAATGGCCCACAGGCAGCAACAAAGGTTCGCCGCACTGACGAACGGGATGACGGAGAGCACGCCTATCAAGACGCCGCCAATCAGGGCAGGCTTAAGTTTATTGTTCATCGAACTTTGTACTCGTCCAATAGTGAAAGTTGGAACAACTCACGTTTAGGTCGTTGGATTGTCAGGGGTAGCCGAAGCGCCCTGAATAACTAACAAAGAGGGAGGGGAATGTCAATGAATTTAAGCCGCAAAAGGGCACAAAAGCACAAAAGCGATGTTGTGCTGTTGGCGCCCTTTTGTGGCGAACTTAACGAACCTCGATGCGATCCCCGGCCTGGAGTTTGGGATCGGCTACGGCTCCTGATTTGATCTGTTTAATCGTGTACAGAGTGGTTACCAGACGACCGCCGGTACCTTCACGCGAAAGTTCGACTTTGTTGTCCGCTTTGGCTGTCCCGCCGGACGCCAGGAGAGCCTGGAGCAGGGTGACGCCCGGTTGAAACACCTTTTGACCAGGATAGCTGACACGACCGCCGATAAAGTAAAACTCCTGCGGCCTGGTCGTGACCGTGATCACATCACCTGCCTGAACAATCAGGTTGAGAGTTGCTGTGTCGCTAAGGTCATGCGCCGTCCCCGGAACGCCGCCGCGCATGATCGTTACGCGCCCCGCGTCGTTTCGCAGTTGTGATTCAGACAACACAACGTAAAGCGGGACTTGTTCTCGCCTGAGAAAACGCGTACCGGGCGTGTTCACCAGCCCTGTAACCGTTATGGAATGGCTGAGATATTGTCGCACTCCGACTGAAACTTTAGCGTTTTCCTCCACGGCTCGTCTTTTAAGTTCCGCGGAGATCGCATTCTGAATCTCCTCCGGCGTTCGTCCGGCAACTGTAACCAATCCGCCGGCGAGGGGGAGATCGATCGCGCCGTCCTCAACGACCGTGAACAGGGTCGATCGGTTATTCGCCGAATTGGGCAGACGTATGTCGAGCACGTCGCCGACGCCAACACGGTAAATGTCAGTTAACGGCCGTTCCGGTGCGGACTCGGCGGAAGAGTCGTTGACAGAAGCCTTGATCGGTAAGACACCGGCAGTTTCCTGGGCGTTTACTGATACAAAAGACGCAAGAACAAGGGAAGCGAAAAGGGCTAGCGAAATTGTTGTTTTCATAAGCAGGGGCAGATGCTTGAAATTGGCGCGTTTGCGCGCCGTCAAATCTGAAGACTAGGAAATGTTCAATAGCGAGCGTCTTCCTGAAACTGCACGGTTTTCTGTTATAGTCACCGTTTCGTTTAGGGGTTAAGTTAGTCACTGTTATGTACGAGTTTGCAGTTACACCAGCCGTTACGAATATTCGCCGTCGTGGAGTAGAGATCAGCGAGGTGGCGCCGGATAGTCTGGGTGCGGAAATGGATCTCGAAAGCGGCGACCGGATAATAAAGGTCAACGGACGCGTAGTTCGCGACTATCTGGATTTCCGTTTTCACACCGCCGGCGAAACGGATCTGGTGCTCGAAGTTCGTAAGAAGAGCGGCGAAGACTGGGAAGTCGAACTCGAGCGCTCCGAAGGTGAAGACTTCGGACTCGCATTCGAACAGATCGTTCCGCGTCAATGTGCCAACGCGTGCATCTTCTGTTTTTGTAACGGCAATCCTGCCGACGCACGACCCTCGCTCTTTATAAAGGACGAAGACGTTCGTCTCTCTTTTCTTTATGGCAACTACACGACGCTCACTTCCATCACCGAAGACGAGATGCGTCGCATCGTAGAGCAGAGACTCTCGCCGCAGTACGTTTCCGTGCACGCAACCGATCTGGATGTACGCGCATACCTGTTGGGGATTGATAAAGAGCGTGCAGACATTTCGACGAAGCTCACGCGACTGCTCGACGCGGGTATCGAGGTACACGCGCAGGTTGTGTTGTGTCCGGGAATCAACGACGGAGAAGTGTTGACGAAAACGATCGAGGATCTCGCTGCTGAGTATCCGCGTATCACGAGTGTTGCCATCGTGCCGCTGGGTCTGACTCGTTACAACACGGATGTGCGTTTGACGCGAGTGACTCCTGAGTTCTGTCGTGAAGTGATCGATCAAATCGGCCGCATTCAGAAGGAGCTACACGCACGGCTCGGAACAAACTTCGCATTACTCGGTGACGAGATCTACCTGCGCGCCGGACGACGCATTCCCGCTCGAGCGCACTACGGCGACTATCCGCAGATCGAAGACGGCGTCGGCATGGTCAGATCTTTCAAAAACGAATTTGCGAAACTGGCGCGACGGCTCGAACGTGAAGATTGGACCAGCGATCGTAACAAGTCGGGCACGATCTTCACGGGCACTCTCTTTGCGCCCGTACTCAAAGAAATGATCGACGACTTGAATGCACGATTCAGAATGAGTCTTGTGGTTGAGCCGCTCGAGAACGGTTACTTCGGTGGAGATGTTTCCGTTGCCGGGTTATTGACGGGACAGGATCTGCTAAGCGCGCGCGATCGTGTGACAGGAAACTTTGTCTGCATACCAAAACAGATGCTGAAGAGTGACGACGCGATCATGTTGGATGGAATGAAACTCAGTGAAGTGTCACGCGCGTTGGGCCAACCGGTTCACGCCGTCAACTTGCAAGAGTTAGCCACACTCCTGCTGAACAAAAACTAACGCATGATTGAGAGTGCTTCGACTACATCAACGAAGAAAAAGATCCTTGATGTTGGTTGTGGTCAAAACAAGTTTCCCGGAGCGATCGGGATCGATGCGAATCGTTTGAGTCATGCAGATGTGATTCATGATCTTGGAGTGTTTCCATATCCGTTCGCGAATGACGAATTTGAAGAAATAATTTGCCGGCATGTGATCGAGCACGTTCCTGATGTTCTGGGTTTCGTGAACGAGTTGCATCGCATCACAAGAGCCGGCGGGAAACTGAAGATCGTTACACCTCACTATTCGAATCCCGATTGGGCGACCGATCCAACTCATCGCAATCACTTCAATAGCTATTCATTCACGTGCTTCGTTCCTTCACGCACGCCGTTTCCGTTCTACACCACCGCGGAGTTGAAGCCTTTGACTACGCATGTGAGTCTGGCGAATCTCTGGCGCGCGTTAGGTTTGGAATTTGTTGTTAATCTCGACCAGCGGTTTCCTTCATGGCGCTTCACACGAAAGTTCTGGGAGTTCTATCTGTCTACGATTTTTCGTGGCAAAGAATTAACTTTCGAATTCGAAGTGATCAAATAATCTCGGAACGTACTGTAGGAGCGGCCCTCCGTGGCCGCCAGTGGTTTTGATCGTGTTCGCCAACCCGCGACTGTCGCTCCTTGAATCTTACTCAAACCACGGGCGGCCACGGAGGGCCGCCCCTACAGTACGCTCCGAGGCGCCCACTAAAATCCCAGATGCTCCGGCAATTCAGAAACTCCGATTTTTCTTCAAAATTTTGGTTTGGCTCAGTACGCTTTTCTGTACTTTTGCTCGCAAAAACGTATGAAGATCCGAATAGATGTTGAGGGCATGATTTTTGCCGTATGCGGCAGTTGCATGCGTCCTCCGATTCGCAGGAGACTCGATCCTCCTCGCGGTCCAGTTAGGTAAACGAGAAATTTAGACAATCCAGGCTGGCCGGATCCTCCGGTCGATCTTGAAGCGAATCGAATTTCCTTAGGCGGCAGGTGCGGCGCCAATTCGGAATAGGCACTTTTAGCAAGGTGGTAAACCACGCTCGATTTTTATCATCCTGAGGAGGGAAAATGAGAAAGTTCACAACGATCTTGATGGCGATGCTGGTAATAGTAACTTGCCAGCTCGTTATTCAGGCCCAGATTACAACCGGCTCTATCTCCGGTACTGTGACTGATCAAACCGGGGCGGTTGTTCCTGGCGCGAACGTCACCGTAAAGGGAGAAGCCGGTCAACAGTATACGGCTGTTACCAAAGGTGATGGCGTGTATACGATCCCCGGTGTTCCTGCAGGTTCCCCGACATACACCGTGACGATCACTGCGCCGAGTTTTAAAACGGCAGTGATTCAGAACGTCAAGGTCGACGTTGCAACCCCAGCCACAGTCAATGCGCAACTCGAACCCGGTAACATCAACGAGACAGTCGTTGTTGCTTCCGGTGCTGAAGTGCTGCAGACAGAAACGGCCACAGTGGGAACAACGATCACAGGTCGGCAGATCCTCGAGACACCGATTCAGTCACGTGATGCTCTGGATCTCGTCACCACGTTGCCTGGTACGACGACCACGGGCGTGGTCCGAACGTCATCAATCAATGGTTTGCCAAAGAGCGCGCTCACCATTCAGATCGATGGCGTGGACGTGCAGGATAACTTCCTGAAGTCGTCCGACGGATTCTTCACCTTCATTCGTCCGCGTATTGACGCGATCGACGAAGTGACGGTTTCAACTGCTACTCCCGGCTCTGAGAGTTCGGGTGACGGCGCTGTTGGTATCAGATTCGCGACTCGTCGTGGAACTGATGACTATCACGGCAGCGCTTTCTGGCAGCACCGCGATGAAGGTCTCAACACAGCAAACTTCCAGGCTAACTACCAGAATCAACCGAAGAACAAACTCCGCTTGAACCAGTTCGGCGGCAGCTTCGGTGGTCCAATTCCACTCCCCCGTTTTGGTGAGGGTGATGGTCCAATGTTCGACTCGGGTAGAGGCAAAGCGTATTTCTTCTTTAACTACGAACGCTTCCACCTGAACGAAGCTTCACCAATTCGAACTCGCCAGGTTCTGACGTCTGAAGCGCAGAACGGCATCTTCCGTTATGGAACCAACGGTAGCCAGACCGTTAACGTGTTCAATCTCGCAGCCGCGAAGGGTCTTCCGAATACGATCGACCCGACCGTCGCGAGCATGCTCAATACGATTCGATCGGCAACGGCCCTCAAGGGTACGTTCCAGCCACTCGGAACGGGCGCTCTGTGGTTCCGTCAACCGTACACTTTTTCGAATGATGGCCAACAGCGCCGCCGCTTCCTCGTGCTGCGCATGGACGGCAACATCACGAAGAATCATCAGATCGAAGGTATCTGGAACGATCAGCCTTTCCGTTCAAACGTTGACTTCCTGAATAACGTCGATCCGACCTTCCCCGGCATCGCAAACGCCGGCACGCAGAACTCAGATCGCCGCTCGCTATCGATCGGATTGAGATCGAGCTTCGGCAGCAGCGTTGTTAACCAGTTCCGCTATGCGCAGTTGTCGGGTTGGCTCGGCGGCAGTTCGAGATTCGACCTGGTTGGCGGTAAAGAGTTCTGGCAGCAGACTCAAGCCGGTTACAACATTGCCCTCGGTTCGGGCTTGACCGGTTTGACGATCCGCAATGCTTTCAGTGCCAGAAGCTCGCCGACTCAGGACTTCACGGATACCGTGTCGTGGGTCAAGGGCGCGCACACGTTCCAGTTTGGTGGACAGCTGAAGAAGATCGAAACGATCTCCGACTCTGTCAACCCGGTATTTTCGACAGTCACTTTCGGCGTCAACACTACGCTCGACACGCCTCTCGTCGATCCGACAACAGGCGCGATTACAGCAGCGACTGTTCCGGGCGCGAACGCCACTGAAGTTGCTAACGCACAAGCGCTCTACGCGACCCTTACGGGACGCATCAGCGCATTCAATGCTGGTACGGTTTATCTCGAAGCGGATGGTGTTTATCGCCTAAACGGTAGCCGCCATTTTGAGATCGAAGAAAATACGAACGGTCTCTTTGTTCAGGATTCGTGGCGTGCGCGGTCTAACCTGACGCTCACCTACGGCATCCGCTGGCAGCCGCAGCTTGGCGCGAAGATGAATACAACCAACTACGCCATCCTGACGGATCCAACCATGGTTTATGACGTTTCGGGTGTTGGCAATTTGTTCAGCCCGGGTACGCTCACTGGCAAGGCTCCGACGTTCCGGCTCAATCAATTGGGTGAAAGAGCATTCCAGAACGATACGAAGAACTTTGCTCCCAGCGTCGGCGCAGTTTGGAGTCCGAACATGGGCGGCTACTTCGGAAAACTCTTCGGTCGTGACGGTAATGGCGTTATCCGCGGTGGCTTCTCACGTGCTTACATTCGTGAGGGTACGCTCATCGTTGAGAACAGCCTTGGTTTGAATCCGGGTGGTACGTTTGGCCTCGCTCGTAGTACAGCAGGTAACTCCAACACCATCCTGACCATCGGCACACTCTTCAGGACGCCTGGTAATCCGAATCTCGCACCACCAGCGTTCAATTCAACACCTGTTTTCCCGCGTGCGGTCGATCCAAATAACGACGCGGTATTCTCGTTCACACCTGATTTCCATTCGGGTTACGTTGATTCCTGGAGTTTCGGTTATCAGCGTCAGCTCGGACGAGATACTGTGGTTGAATTCCGTTATGTCGGAAACCGCGGTAAGGACATGCAGTCGCAGTACAGGATCAATGAAATCAACGCTATCGAAAATGGTTTCGGAGCCGAGTTTGCTCGCGCGCAGCAGAACCTGTTGGCCAACATAGCGGCCGGCCGTGGCGCCAACTTCAGATATTTCGGTCCGGGTACGAACACCAGCCCGCTACCCATCATGCTGTCGTACTTCAACGGCAACAGTGTGGATCCGAACGTGGCTGCAAACTATGGCAGCACGCTTTTCGCGAACGCAACGTTCCTGGGTCAACTGAATCCTGCTAATCCAGCCGTTCAGGGAATGGCGAATACGCTGGATTTCAACTTCAGAGGAAACACGACCACGGCTGGTACCTTCCAGGGTGCTAAGCCAATCAACTTCGTTCACAATTGTCCGAGCACTTTCGGATTCTGCTACCTGTTCGACAATAGTGAGAAGAGCTGGTTTGATGCCGGCGTAATCGAGGTCCGTCGCAGACTTTCTAACGGACTTCGCTTCCAAGCGAGCTACCAGTATGGCAAGTCGTTCACGAACGCGTATGCGTCCGCGGGCGACACGTTCTTCGGCGTCGGTGCGGGCGACCAAAGTAACGTTGCTTCTAACTCGCTTCGCAACCGCGCACTCGACAAGACCTTCTCGCAGATCGACCTTCGTCACGCCTTCAAGTTTGACGCGACCTGGGATCTGCCGTTCGGTAAGGGACGGAAGTACTTGTCTTCGTCGCACTCCGCGGTAGACGCCGTTCTCGGTGGCTGGACGCTTACGCCGATCGTTCGTTGGCAGAGTGGTTCTCCAATTATGATGGAGAACATCCAGCTCGTCGGTATGGATGCCAAGGAACTGCAGGACGCAGTTGGTGTTTACTTCAATCAGGTAATCAATGGTGTTACGGTTCCCGTCAGCTTCCTGCCGAAGGACATCATTGAGAACACGATTAGGGCCAATACGTTCGCAACGCCGTCAGCCACCAACGCCACCGGTTATCCGATCGTTGCTGGTGTCAGTCAGGCTCCGACGGGACGATTCATCGCTCCAGCCGGATTTGCTAACTGTCAGGCGCGCACGAGTGGTCAGTGCGGTCTCCGCAAGTTTGTTCTCTTTGGACCAAACTTCTTCAAGCTCGACTCGTCGATCGGCAAGCGATTCAGCATCGGTGAGAAGCGCAACGTGGAGTTCCGTATGACTGCATTTGACGTGCTCAACCACACCAACTGGCGGTTGGGCGGCTGGACCGGAAACGTGAACAACATCACGGCTTTCACGGGTCAGTTTGGCCAGATGCTTTCGGGCTGGGCGTATCAGGATCCGAACGGATCGAACGATCCGGGCGGCCGCATCCTGGACTTCATGCTCCGCATCAACTTCTAACCGAAAGGTTAGTGTTCAAAAGGGCGTTGCCAAGCAATTGGCAACGCCTTTTTTGGTAGTTTTTTGAAACTAGAGTTATTCTAGGTCGAAACGTATCAGTGCATCACGACCAGCAGGCTATAAACGTCGTCAGCTAGGAGCGCGTGTCATGGTCTTAACAGCATCTTTGATGCGGCGAATGATTCTTCTCGCGATCACCGTCGGTTATTCCGCAACTCTGGTGACCGCTCAGATCGCGGGTGGAATTAATGAAACGACCAACACGCGTCACGGTGGAAATAATTATATAGTGGGTACGGTCTTCGCTCCGGACGGATTTCCTATCACGACGAGAATGAGAATCAAGCTGAACTCACTAGAGTGGGGCGACACTATCGTCACTACTGACGAAAGAGGACAATTTGTCTTCAGTGGTGTGGCTGCCGGAACCTATACCGTCATCATCGACAGCGAAAAAGAGTACCAGACGGTAAGTCAATCAGTTGAGATCGTCAGGGATCGTAATATCACACCGGAAACCTATACCGTAACGATCCGGCTGCGAGAAGTAGACGCGGCTAAACCGACAACCAAGCCATCAGTTGTCAACGCCGCGAATGCCGGCGTTCCCAAGAAGGCACTCGAGTATTATGACAAAGCGTCGCAATTAGCCCGCGACAAAAATTATGCGGGAGCTATAAAAGAGCTTCAGCTTGCGGTAGCGGAGTATCCGTCGTATGTGAGTGCTCTTACGTTAATCGGCATGCTTCACATGAAGCTCAATGAGCTCGACAAGGCTGATGAGGCATTCAAAGCAGCTCTGAAGATCGATCCCGAAGCCTACGAACCGTTGCTCAACCGTTCGATTACGCTTTTCAAGCTTTCAAAATTCAAAGACGCGGAAACTCTCCTCCGCAAAACGTTGAAGGTCAAACCGGAATCTGCGGCTGCGTATTACTATCTTGGTCGCACGCTCAATAAGTTAGGTAAGAACGACGAAGCCGAGAAGGCGTTTCTGGCCTGCACCGAAAAGAGTCCAGGCGAATTCAAGGAAGCCCACCGCCTGCTCGCAGCTATCTACCTTGATCGAGGCAAACCGGAACGCGTCGTTGAACAGCTGGAAATTTATTTGAAGCTGGTCCCGACGGCTCCTGATGCTGACAATCTCCGGATGGTTATTGAGCAAAACAAACGCGCAAAGATGCAGGAATAACCAACCTTCAATTTACAACAGGCTTCTATATAGAAGACTTCGCAAAACCTCCTACACGAAAGGCCCTAGTTATGACTAAGAAATTCTCAGTTGGTATTTTTTTGACTGTCTGCCTGATGATTGCAGGTTCAGTGGCCGGTCAGAAGAAGCAGAAATCGTGGAAAGACTGGTCAAAGAATGATGCTCAAAAAGTCCTCAACGATTCGCCGTGGGCGCACCTGCAAGTGGATCAGGATTTTATAGAGAATAATCCACTCAAACCACGTTCTATAGATGCCGATACTGAAGCCCGTTTAAAGCAAAATGAAGGCATGACCTACGGCATACGATTTTTCTCGGCACGCCCGATACGTCAGGCTTTCGTTCGCATGATCCAATTGCAAAAGAAAGAGCTTACTCCTGACATGGTGACGCGCTTGAACACCTTCGCAGAAACACCTTCTGAGAATCTGACGGTCATCGCGGTCACTGTCGAGAACCCCGATGCGAATCTGCTCGGCAAGGCCATGCAGATCTTCAGGAATTCTACGACGACCAAATTGAAAGCGGGCACCTATCTGGAGCGCAGCGACGGCAAAAGAGTTTACATAGAGCAATATACGCCGCCGGGCGGCGATGGCTTTGGCGCGCGTTTTATCTTTCCGCGCATGTTGGATGGAAAACCGTTCCTCGCTCCCGAGTTCACGATTGTGCGGTTTGTTTCCGAGCTTTCGGAACCCGAGACTACAATAAAACTTCACATGACGTACAAGGTCAGCGAGATGATGCTCGACGGCCAGCTCGAATTCTGAAGACTCAACCGTACTTGGACACAGTCAGAACCAACCACGCGGTAGCGGGTGGGTACGCCGTAGGCTCTATCGAAAAAGGCTGCGCACCCACCCGCTACCGCGTGGTGGTTCTGACTGTGTCCAAGTACGATCCTCTAATCCATATATTTGCAGTGATATCCAAAAACTCGTATCAACGCATCTTTCCGATCCGCTGAAAACCCCATAAAAACGCAACCCCCAAAGTACTCAACTAACGGGCACGCCTATTGCGACGCTGCTTTTCGATCATTTTTAAATCTTTAGCAATCCGCTAGAGTCCCCTCTAGGCTAATAGGAAAACTCAAGGAGTATCTGCCCTTGAACGATCCCTCGTTTAAAGGCGGTTGCCCTTAATTATTTTTCGGAGGAGCCCGCGAATGAGTCAGAGTATTTCGGATTTTACGGGCGCCGCATTCTTACCAGTTACTGTAATCGGTTTTCTTCTTCATCGGTTTTCGGCTTCTTCATGAAGATCAAAGTGCTGAGCAAAGCCTTCGTTTGTTGAGCATGGGCTAAAACCATTTTTGGAGGATGAGGTGATGAGAAACGGTTTACAGAAGTACCTGTTAGTACTCCTGACCGTTGGTCTTTGCGTACTCCCCGCGTTAGGACAAGGCGCCTCGACAGGCTCGCTGTCGGGTACCGTGACCGACCCTAAGGGTGCGGTGGTAGCTGGTGCCACCGTGACCGTAAAAAACGCTGCTACCAATCAGGAGTTTTCCACACAGACCAACAATAACGGAGCATATAGCATTACAGCTTTGACGACGGGCGTGTATACGGCCTCGATCGTTGCCGCAGGTTTCAAACAGGCTGCGGTCACCGATATCAAGATCGACGTCGCCAAAACTTCGACCATTAACGTCGAACTCGAGATTGGATCGGCGAATGAAACTGTCACAGTAGTCGGCGGCGGCGAGTTGCTGCAGACACAGAATGCGACAGTCGGCACGACTCTTACGGGTCGCCAGATCACAGATTTGCCGACTGCTTCCAGAGACGCTTTGGATCTCGTATTGACGATGCCGGGCACTGCCACTCCAGGCCGCCCGCGTACATCGTCCGTCAACGGGCTCCCAAAGGGCGCGCTAAACATCACCATTGATGGCATCAACGTACAGGACAACCTGCTGAAGTCAAACGACGGGTTCTTTACATATATTCGTCCGCGTACTGACGCGATCAGCGAAGTCACGGTCTCCACTTCGAACCCGGGTTCGGAAAGTGCGGCTGAAGGCGCGGTGCAGATCAAGTTTGTCACGCAGGGTGGTAGTAACGACTATCACGGCGGTCTTTACTGGTATCACCGCAATCCCGCGTTGAACGCCAACTACTGGTTCAATAATCGCGACCTGCCTCCGGATCCTGTTACACACAAAGCTCCGCAAAGCCGGATCCTGCTCAATCAACCCGGCGGTAAAGTCGGTGGTCCAATCAGGATCCCGAAACTCTTCGATGGGACCGACAAGGCATTCTTCTTCGTCAACTATGAAGAATTCCGGCTCCCTGAACGTACTCCACTTCGCACCCGAACGATTCTGACTGAGCCGGCACGAAATGGAATCTTCCGCTACGAAGCTGCAATTCCGAGCGGCGGTGTTCCAGGCGCGTGCACCACGGCGGGTGCGACCTCCGGCCTGATGCGTTGCACAGTTAATCTTTTATCGATAGCGGCGGCAGGTAGTTTCCCGTCGACGCCCGATCCGACAGTAGGTGGCCTGCTGAGCGAAATCCGAGGATCCATAAACGGATTGACGGTTCGCCCGGTTACAGTTGCCGCGGGAAGCGCCGCAGAATTGAATCGCGAGCTCGTGAGCTTTACGAACATCGGCGGCCAGGTTCGTAAGTTCCCAACCGTTCGCCTCGATTTCAATCTGACGAAGAAACATCACCTCGAGAACATCTGGAACTATCAGAAGTTCGACGGAGTCGTCGACTTTCTCAACAATGTCGACCCGGCTTTCCCCAATTTCCCGAATCACGGAGCACAGACGTCTATTCGCTGGTCCAACGTGGCAGCCCTGCGCTCAACTCTTACGAACAACATCGTGAACGAAGCGCGCATGGGATGGGTAGGTGGCATCACTCACTTCTTCAGCGACGTCAATCCCGGTCAGTTTTCAAACCAGGGTGGATACAACCTTGGAATCAGCGCCGCTGGTATCACTAATGCCACGGTTACGGCTGCTCCTTCGCGCCGTAATTCTCCGGTGAAACAGTTCCAGGACACGCTGACGTGGAACAACGGAGGTCACACGTTTAGTTTTGGCGGTGAAGTTACGAGAGTCAATCTCTTCTCACAGTCATTTACTCGTGTGGTCCCGGCTGTTTCTTTCGGCGTCGACCAAACCCTCGATGCAACTCTCTTTAACGGGATGTTCACTACCGCCAACTTCCCGGGATCGTCTGCAGGTATCAGAAATACCGCGGCGGCGATCTACGCGACCTTAACGGGACGCACTACGCAGTGGTCCTACACGGGAATCGGAGACGAACAGGGCAACTACAAGATCAATGGTGACCTGATCCGTCGCATGCACCAGACCACTTATGGTTTCTACGCACAGGACTCGTGGCGATTACGTCCGAACCTGACGCTCACCCTGGGCGTTCGTAATGAAGCGCTGCTACCGTACGTGCCCGAAAACAAGAGCTATTCGTTCGCCACGTACGATCAGCTATTCGGCGTTTCCGGTAAAGACAATCTGTTCAAGCCGGGAACACTGACTGGAAGCCCCACGACGTATGTCGAGTTGAGCGGCGCCAATCAGGGCACGTTCAATCCCGATCGGTGGAATCTGCTGCCAAGCTTTGGCTTTAGCTATACACCTAATTGGGAAAAGGGCATATTGCGTTGGTTCAACGGTTCTTCAGGACAAACCGTGATTCGTGGTGGTTTCTCGCGAGCGTCTGTTCGTGAAGGAACCAACGTGTTCCAGGCGGTGACGGGCTCCAATCCTGGACCAACGTTCACTGCTACTCGCTCCATCGCATTGTCGGGCGCGAACAGTCTTCCGGTCGGAACACTGCTCCGCAATGGAACGATTCCCGCGGCAAGCAACGTTCCATCGTCGGTGCAATATCCGTTCGTGCCGTCGATAACAGATTCGGTAAATGCATTTATTCCGGATCTGAAACTCGGCTATGTCGACTCCTATACCTTCGGTATTCAACGCGAACTGACAAAAGACACAGTGATCGAAATCCGTTACGTTGGAAACCGTGGCAAGGATCTGTGGCGCCAGTATGATCTGAACGAACCGAATGCAGTTGAGAACGGTTATTTCAATGAATTCAAACTCGCTCAGCAGAATCTGATCGCCAACATAAACGCCGGCCGGGGATTGAGCTTTAGATACTTCGGACCGGGTACAGGCACTGCGCCGCTGCCGATTCACCTGGTGAACTTCCAGGGTGCGACGGTCTCTGCCTCGTCACCAACGGTCAACGGTTTTTCGCCGTGCCCCGGAGGTGGTACGAGTTGCGCGATCGATCCAACGAATCCGTCTCACTACCTTGCGTCAAACACCAACTGGACCAACTCCAACTTCACGGCAGCGTTGAATCCGTTGGCTCCGAGCGTCCTTGGCATTCTCAACACACTTGCGTTTAGCACTACGACGTTCCGCAACAACCGCAACGGTGTTTTGAATAGCTCGTTGACCAGTGCGGCGCTCAAGGCCTTGGCGGCGCCGAATTTCTTTGTCGTCAACCCGGACGTGTTAGGCGATCCGTTCGTCGTCGACAACAGCACCAAATCGTATTACGACGCAATGCAGTTCGAATGGCGTCGTCGCCTATCGGCAGGACTGCTGGTTCAGGGAAGTTACACGTTCTCGAAATCGTCGTCGAACTACTACGCCAGTAGCTCTTCGGTATTCAAGAACTTCTACTCACTGAAACAGCCGGACCTCGATAACGGTATCAATCCGTACGACATCACTCACGCCTTTAAGACCAATTTCATTTATGAATTGCCGGTCGGTCGTGGCCGCAAGTTCTTTGGCGGCGCCAGCGGGCTCATAAATGGATTGATTGGCGGTTGGGGGACGAATGGATTCATCCGTTGGCAGAGCGGCAATCCGGTGAACTTCGGCAACGTTCAGCTCGTGGGTATGGACCGTAAGGAATTCCAATCGATGATCAGGATTCGTAAGGAAGCGACTTCGGTCTTTTATCTGCCGGACGACGTGATTACCAACACTACGAAGGCTTTTAGCGTTGGTTTTGCTACTGGTACGAACCAACCGATTTACACCAATGGCGCCCCGAGTGGAAAATTCCTTGCTCCAGCAGGATTCGGCAACTGTCCTCAGGAGTACATCGGGCGCTGCGGTATCACCAACTTAGTTGTTAAAGGACCATCGTTCTTTAGAGCTGACCTCAGTCTTGTTAAGAAGGTTCAGTTCAATGAAAGGATGAACCTCGAGTTGCGAGGCGAATTCCTGAATGCCTTCAACAACATCAACTTCCTGATCGGAAACCCGGCAAATGATTTGAATGGAGCTCCACTGAGCGGCGTGATTAGTAATGCCTATCAGGACAGCTCCACCACAAACGATCCGGGTGGACGGTTGGTCCAGTTGGTCGTTCGCTTCAACTTCTAAACTGGAAGATTGTTTTAACTGAGGAGAGCGGTTCGCCCGCTCTCCTCAACCTTTACAAATCGCGATGGTCCTGTGCCTCAAGCGTCAGGACGTCGTATTTGGACACAGTCAGTACCGTCCGCGGTAGCGGATGGGTGACCCACCGCTCCCGTTCTTTGCTCAAGTTCAATCTTGAAATCGTACTAGCCTAATTTCGGAGGGACGTTGAAATGGTCAAACTGTTCTGCGCTGCGCTACTAATAGCATCATCAATCGCTGTCCTTGCTGCTCAACAAGCCAAGCCGTGGTCTGAATGGACCAAGAAGGACGTAGAAAAAACTCTCAACGACTCACCCTGGGCGCAGACCCAAACGGAAACAGACACTTCGGAAATGACTTATTCGCCAACCATTTCTCAAACCACTAACGCTCGCAAAGAAGACACGCGAATCACGGATGCCACTAAGGTCGAGTCCGGCGCGAAAAACTCTGCGATGTCGGTGAAGTACAGAATTCGTTTGTTGTCAGCGAAGCCGATTCGAGAAGCGTTTGCCCGCATGGTCCTGACAGCCCAACAAAACCCGGCCCCTGATTTTGCCCAACAACTCCAGGGTTTTGTCGATCGAGATTTCAGTGAGTACGTAGTTGTTGCGGTTACTGTTGAAGCGTCGGACCAGCGTTATGGAGGTCCAATCGCACAGGCATTTAATAGTGCGACCGCGGACATTCTGAAAAACACCACCTACCTCGAACGTAAAGACGGCAAGCGCCTGTTCCTGATGGATTATCGTCCACCAGCAAACGACGGCATGGGGGCAAAATTCGTCTTCGCGCGCGCCGTTGATGGCAAGCCGTTCATCGGTGAAGGCGACAACGTGAGATTCGTGTCTGAATTCAGCGAGAAAGTGAAGTTGAACGCGCGATACAAAACTTCTGAGATGACCTACAACGGAAAACTAGAGTATTGAGCATGAAAACCGTTGCTTGTCTTTATCTACTCCTGATCACTTGTCTGATTGGGTCCTCAGCAACTACGCAGGGACAAAAAACATCCGGCGGCTGGACTGAGTGGTCCAGGAAAGACGCGGAGAAGTTGCTGACGTCTTCACCCTGGGCCCAGACTCAAGTTGAAACAGATCTCACTGAGATGTTCTACAGTCCAACGTCTCCGAACCGTGGTGCGCCAAATTCTTCCGGACGAGCACAACAAGGCGCCACGAATCAGGAGGTCACGCTTTCCTATCACATCCGCTTTTTCAGTGCGCGCCCGATTCGCCAGGCTCTCGCTCGCCTTTATCAGCTTCAACGCCAACCGGCTGGGGAAGAGCTGAAGGGCCTGGAGAGTTTCGCCAATGCAGTGCCGGAGAAAGTGATCATCGTAACGGTTAGTTACGATTCGAGTGATGGACGAACGGCAGGCAGAGCAATGCAGATGTTCGAAAGCGCGATCACTGCCACGCTCAAGAATAAGGTTTACCTGGAAAGAAAAGACGGCGCTCGCGTGTTCCTGCAGGAATACGTTCCGCCGGGAAAAGACGGCTTCGGTGCTCGGTTCGTGTTTCCGCGATTCTTACAGGAGCGACCGTTTATTGCCGACGACTCAGGTGAGATTCGTTTTTACGCAGAACTCGCCGAGGCGATGAAATTGAACATGCGGTTTTCAACGTCACAGATGAAGTACAACAACCAGCTCGAATATTGATTTATACGCCGAAGGCGTTGGCTAGTGTCAGCCCAGGGTTGGAGCGCAGCGACAACCCAGAGGATCGAATAAGAAAAGAAGAATCAACCCTGAAAGGGTTTTTCTCAAGGCGAACCCTGTCAGGGTTCATCGGCTGTTTTTTGATCGGGTCCCAGGGTTCTCGCGATGCTCGAACCCTGGGCTGAAATTAGCGAACGCCTTCGGCGTTCTGGCCCCTAAGTGTCATGAACTACAACGCCTTCGGCGTTCTGGTCCATAAATGTCATGAACTACATCGGCCGGCGACGATTTCTTTCGTTTCTCTCGCACTCTGCTGCGGCGATTGCCTGCTGGCCAACGGTCGCAAAAGCATTCGACTCGACGAGCACCTGCTGGTTGGATCTCTGCGCCCCTTTCATCATCGAGGATCCTGTTCGCGGTTTACATTCGGAAGTTGTGTTGACCTCCGACACGTTCGTCGGCCGTAAGGGACACGCCGATCGACTCGATGCGACCGAATACGAGCTTCATCTCTTTGACGCAGCCGGTACGCTAATAGGCAACAACGGACCAACTGCAAAACTCGAGGTTGCAGCAATGCAGACCACGGTGATTGCGCTTCGCGATCTTTTGCCGGCGCGAAAAAGTTTTTGGGGCGGCTTGAGGGTTCGCGTACGCCCGTTAGCACGCCAGCCAATGCACGCAAGCGATCTGTTCAGCTCGGCGTTCATCCGCTGGCAGAGCGACAGCTCGTTTACGACGGTTCATGCCAATCCTGATCCGCGTGAGTGGCAACGACCTGATAGTTTCTTCTACTCGATGCCTTTCCCGCCGCTCGAGGATTACGACTGCGTCTACAGTATCTTTAACCCGTACGACGAAAGCAGCGCCGGCGACTTAACTCTGTACGATCGCTTCGGCACCCCGCTGCGAAAACTTTCCTACAATCTAAAGCCGCATTCATCCGTGGTCGTCGATCTGACTACGGGCGACTTCGCACGAGATTTGGAGGAAACGTTTGTAGTCCGGCGCAAGAATGAGGCAATGCTCGGTGGCGCCAAGGGCGGCACCGTAGCCGTTACAAATCGGCCCGGCACAGTCAAAAACTTCGGTTACCTCCTAATCAAACAGTCAGGCAGTCCACGCTTCAGCATCGAGCACCCGATTCACCAACCACCTTACAACCCAGCGCCGGCGCGAGTTCCATTCGATTCTGCCGGTCGTTTCAAAGCTCAGAATATTTTGTACACGCCGCTGATATTTCGCTCAAAGAAAATCGGAGGTGTCACACTCGAGACCCGCGTACATCTGAGTTCGGGAGCACCAGTCGAAGAAGCGCTGTGGTTAAGTCCATTCATTACGAATGAGAAAGGCGAAGTTGTGTGGCAAGCGGGAAAAGGATGCACCTTTCCGCCTTCGATCCCAAAGACTCAGCTCGAGCACGATTCGATCAGGTTGCCGGGACAGCAGAGCTGTATTCTCGACTTCTCGCAACTGAATCTGCCGAAAAATTTTTCAGGCGGACTGTCGCTGGCGATCACTCCTTTATCGAATCACACGCTAATGAAGGTTGAGGTAAAGGCTACTGAATGGAACGCGACGACCTTCACGCATTTCCGACCCGGGCTGGCGGCGGCGCGGTCGTATCAGAAACCCGCCGCGCGTGAGGGACTGGCGACTGATTACATTGTTTCGGGCGCCAGCCTGAAGACTAACAAGAACAAGATTGTGCGCGACGAAATCATCGCGGTGATAAATATCGACGACCGGGCAATAACCGGAAACCCGACGCTCGAGCTTTTTACCTCGAGCGGCCTGGCAAATCGAGTCAATTTAGGCCCGGTGCCGGCATTTAGCTGTTGTCACTATCTACTTTCCACATTGCTCACAGAACCCATCGTAGCGACTGACTTGAGCCTGCGGTTGGTCGATGAACAAGCCACTCTTCTAATGTCAGTCCTGCATCTCGACTACGTTCGTCGTGACATCGCCGCCGATCACGGCTCAGACCGGTTCTCAACCTATAGCGAATTCACCTGCCA
>DATNFX010000147.1:0-14945 GCA_035606195.1 Pyrinomonadaceae bacterium | reverse complement strand
ATTACGTCGAGTTTCCATCACAGCTGCTGGAACACTGGCTCTCCACTCCCGAAGTGCTGCAACGCTTCGCACTTCACTACCAAACAGGAAAACCGATCCCGCAGGAGCTTGTCGACAAGATCAAACGTTCGGCGACCTTTAATCAGGGATTTGCAACAGTCGAATATCTGTCGGCGGCGCTCGTCGACATGAAGTTGCATCTGGCGGGCGATCGCAAGATCGACCCGGACGCCTTCGAGCGCGAGACTCTTGCGCAACTCGGCATGCCGAAAGAGATCGTCATGCGTCATCGCACGCCGCAGTTCCTTCACGTCTTTTCAAGCGATTCGTACTCGGCGGGCTATTACAGTTACCTCTGGTCTGACGTTATCACAGCGGACGCTTTCGGAGCCTTCGTTGAAGGAAAGGGTCCATACGATAAGGCGGTTGCAGAACGACTGCGCAAGTACGTCTTCTCAGTCGGTAACACCATCGATCCGGCTGACGCATACCGTCAATTCCGCGGGCGCGATCCGAAGATCGATGCCTTGATGAAGAAGCGCGGCTTCGCGACAAAAAGCTAGGCCAAACAAAGCAATAGGTCCTATAGGACATATAGGACCTATTGTAATTTGTTTTTGTAGCTAGTTGCGGCGGCCGCCCATCAACCGCAGGATGAAGAAGAAGAGGTTGATGAAGTCGAGATAGAGCGAGAGGGCTCCGACCACGGCGTAGGCTCCTACGCGTCCATCAGGCAGCGCCACAGCCATCTGTTTGAGTCGCTGCGCATCCCAGGCAGTCAGACCCGTAAATACCAGCACCCCGACCACGTTGATCACGAACATCAGCACGTCGTTGAACCAGAAGATACTCACGACCGATGCGATGATCAGGCCAATCAGTCCCATGAACATGAACTGCCCGACACCAGCCAGGCTGCGCTTCGTCAGAGTGCCGAAGACGGCCATTGCGCCGAACGTTCCTCCGGCAACCATAAAGGCAGAGACGATCGACGCGCCCGTGTAAATCAGGAAAATGACCGACGACGTGACTCCTACCATCGCCGAGTAAACCATGAAGAGCACGGCCGCCGTCACGGGCGACACCTTATCGACTCGCGCCGAAAGGTAGAACACCAGTCCAAGCTGTCCGAACAGCAGGATCCAGAACAGAATTCGATTCAGAATCAGAGTTTCTATTAACGCGGGCGAGGATGCGACGACCACAGCGGTCCCGGCTGTTACCAACAGCCCCAAAAACATCCACCCGTAAACTTTGCTCAAAAACGCCGTAACCCGAACATCTCGAACGTCGGCGGAAGCAAACGAAGATTGATTCCAACTCATCTTTTAACTCCTTGTCGGGCCTTCCCAACTATTTCCAACGCCGCCATTATACCAAAACGCTCGTCCGGTTTTCAGTCAGCCTCCCGGAAACCTATTGACAGGTCGGGCGAGGGAAGGAATTATCGTTTGTGAGCATGTGGAGAATGAAACTCAGGAGGAGATATGTTCATTAGAAGCTTCTTGGTGGTGATGGTTATCGGGCTGTTTGCCACCCCGGCGTTCAGCCAATTTGGTCAGTCAAACAGACTGATGGACATGGCGGCGCGCTTGTCGCGTGAGGCGGAAACCCTCGCCGACGCGAACTACAGTAGTTACACAAACTCGTCGCGCAACAATCGAAATGAGATTGAAGCCGTGATGCTCACGCAACAGTTTGCAGGTGCGTCACGAATTTTTTACCGCATGACGGTCGATAGGCGTCGTAACCAGGATCTGCGGGACGCCTTCGATGTGCTGTCACGCCTCGCCCGCACAGTAGAACAAAACAATCTGCAGCAAAGCTCCTGGTATAACATTCAGCGACTTCTATCAGATATCGCGCGTGAAGTTTCCTCCAATCAAAATCCTGGTCCATTTCCTCCCGGCACGGGCGGCGATCGCAGCGGTCGCATGACCTGGCGTGGCCGCGTCGACGATGACGTCCGCATCAGAATTCGTGGCGGCTCCGCTGACGTCGAGACGCTCGGCGGCACTCCTTATTACGACTCACAACCCAACTTTGAGAATTCATTGCCGAATCGACGGGTCACAGTGAGACTCACAAGTAAACGAGGTCGTGGAGAGATCTTCATCGAGCAACAGCCATCGCGCGAGAACGACTTCACTGCCGTAATCCGCATCAGGGACTCAAAAGGTGGTGCGGACAACTACGAATTCACACTTGAATGGTAGACAAGAATAGGTCCTATTACGTCCTATAGGACCTATTATTCAATAATGATCTCATCGGCAAAGATCCACGCATCGCCACCGCTTCCGGGATGCCATGCGGGGATCTTTCCGAAGTTCACTGCGCGAATTCGTAGGTAGCGCGCACTCGTCGGCGGGATTGATTTCACGAACTCTTTAGTAATCGCACCTTCACGTTTTTCTGAAACGTCACTCGTGATCGACATGGCTGGGCGAAAAGTCTTGCCGTCGAGCGACAGCTCAACATCGACACCTCTTGGCATCCAGATCCAGGACCCAATGTCCTGTAAGAAACCTACGGCAACGGTGGAAACCTGCTGCACTTCTCCAAGGTCGACTATAGCAATCAGATCCTTACCCTGATAGCCTTGCCATGCACCATCGCTCAAGTTGGACGTTCCGCGAATGCCGTCGATCAACGAAAGGTCACCACCGCCTGTGTATTGCGAACTGTATTTTGACAGCAACGTGATCTTCCAATCGTGTGGAAGGTGATGGTACTTCGCGGTCACTGCCAGACTGCGCCTGTCGCCATCAACAGCAAACGCTTTCACAGTTGTATCGGCTTCGATGAAAAATGGTTTTGTAAATCTCTGCGACTTAGCCGTGGGTTCTGAACCATTGGTAGTGTAGTAAATGTCGACGGGCTTACCAGCAATGCCTGCGAACGAGATCTCCTGGCGACCGCGAAACGTTCGGCCTGCCGCTTTGATTACGGGGACCGGAACGATCTCGGGACTGGCAATGCGCGACACAGGCTCGTTCCCTGCCCCGGTTCCCCAATTCGGATTCGCCTGCGATCCCATTCGCAAAACAAGCTCGCCTCCCGCCATTAGATCACTATGTTGCAGAAACGATTTCGTGTACGGCTTTTTATTGAGGGTCGCCGATTGAATGTAGACATTGCGCTCCGAAACACCTACGCCACGAACGACAAACGACTTGCCATTCTCCAGATTAATTCGCGCTTCGGGAAACAACGGCGAGCCAATCACATAAATCGTCGAACCCGGGGTTACCGGATAAAATCCAGCCGCACTCAACACGTACCACGCCGACATCTGCCCACAATCTTCATTACCAATCAAACCATCCGGATCAGGCTTGTAAAACTGGTCCATGATCTGACGAACGCGCGACTGCGTCTTCCAGGGCTGGCCCACGTAATTGTAAAGATAGGCCATGTGATGACTCGGCTCATTGCCATGCGCGTACTGACCTATCAATCCGGTGATGTCGACTTGCTCGCGACCAGTCGTTTGACTCTTCGCCGCAAACAACTGATCGAGTTTCTCAGCAAATTGACGACGACCACCCATCAGGGCAATCAGACCACTAACATCTTGTGGCGCGAAGAACGTGTACTGCCACGAATTCGCTTCGGTAAATCCGAACGTGACCTCGCGCGGATCGAAAGGCTCGAGCCAATTGCCGTTACTACGCGGACGCAGAAATCCCGACGCAGAATCGAACATGTTTTTGTACGACTGTGCGCGTGCGTTGTAGCGCTCGTAATCGGCTGTCTTGCCGAGCATGCGCGCGACCTCGGCGATGCACCAATCGTCATAAGCGTATTCGAGCACTTTTGACACTGACTCTCGTTCGTCTTCCATCGCGATAAAGCCTTGATCGATGTAAACGCCCAGGCCGCGCTGTTGCCGTAGTTCGGCACTATGCTTCATCGCTTCGAAGGCTTTATTTAAATCAAAGCCACTGATTCCCTTTGCAGCCGCGTCCGCAATAACAGAAACGGCGTGGTAACCGATCATCGTGTCAGTCTCATTCGCCGCCAGTTCCCAAACGGGCAGACGTCCACCCTGTTCGTACTGAGCAAGGAACGTGCGAATAAAATCGCGCGTGCGCTTTTGATCGATGATGTTGTAGAGCGGATGTGCGGCGCGAAACGTGTCCCACAGCGAGAAAACCGTGTAGTTCGAGAAGCCGTCAGCTTTGTGAATCTTGAAGTCTCGCCCGCGGTAACGACCGTCGACGTCCATGAAGAGGTTGGGCGCCGTCATCGCGTGATAGAGTGCGGTGTAGAAGTTGGTTAACTGCGCATCGGTTCCTCCGGTCACCTGAATCTTCTTGAGTTCAGCGTTCCATGCGGCAGCAGCATCGGCCCTGACTTTGTCGAAGTTCCAGTGATTCAACTCCGCCTGCAGATTCCGCAACGCGCCCTCGACGTCGACGGCAGAGATTGCGACTTTCACCAGTAGCGGAGCACCTCCGCGCGTATCGAAGCGAAAGTAGGTTCTTAACTCGCGATCCGTCGGGCCGTATGAGGTGAAGGGCTGCGAAAACTCCGCGGCGAAATAGACAATCTGATCTTTGGCCCAAGCCTGCGAGCGTCTCCAGCCGACGATCGTCGTCTTGCTTGTGACACGAAGATCGGAATCGATGACTTTGTCGCGATGTGCAAGATCGATGATGACGTTGGCGTCTTCACTCCGGGGGAAAGTGTAACGATGCAGGCCGGTGCGTGCTGTGGCGGTTAGTTCGACAAGAATGTTGTCGTCGTCGAGCTTGACTGAATAGTAACCGGGCGCGGCGGATTCATTGCGGTGTTGGAAGGCCGCGGAGCCGGCGAGTTTAAGGCTGGGTAACAACAGAATGTCGCCGTAGTCTGAGATGCCTGTGCCGCTCAAGTGCGTGTGACTAAAGCCGTAGATGATCGAATCCGAGTAGTGATAGCCGGAGCAGCCGTCCCAACCCGTGAGTCTTGTGTCAGGGCTTAGTTGGACCATACCGAACGGAACGATCGCGCCGGGAAACGTGTGGCCGTGTCCACCGGTTCCGATGAAAGGGTTGACGTAGCGCGTCAGATCTCGCTGCGCCGACACTTGCAGCGGAAGAATAAGAAGGCAGAGAAGGATTATAAGTCGCATGGAGCTTAGTGATGGCTTCACAGGATGAACAGGATGTTTTCAGGATAAATATTGAGCCATCTTGTGAATCCTGTGAAGCCGGCCGTTAGGGCGCAATCGCGATGGAGTAAATCAGCTTCTCGAGCGCCTGGAGATCTCGTAGGTCGAGCACCTCGACCGGCGAATGACTGTAACGACCAGGCCACGACAAACTAACGTGCAGCACGCCGTAGCGCACGAAATCGGAACCATCAGTTCCACCATTCGTTGCGCCCACCTGGATCGGTATCGCGTTCCCGCGCGCGATGTTCAGAATTCGATCCAACTCCGGAAGCGGCGCGACCGCGGAGTTGTCGAGCCCGCGAATGACCGCACCACGCCCCAGCGGCGCATACGCGAAACGCGTGCTCTCTGCCGGCGAATCAGACGATACAAACGTATCAACACTGTAGACTCTCTTGACCAGCGACCCATAGTGCTTCGCCAACGCCATCGCACCTTCCAGGCCAGTCTCTTCGCGCACAGACCACGCGAAGATGACTTTGCGCTTGAGAGTTGCAGGTGTGATTCTTCGCGCCGCCAGCACGAGCGCGGTCGAACCGGCTCGATCGTCAAGCGCGCGTGCAGTGAAACGAGTGCTACCTAAACGAGTCGCACTCTTGAAAGCAGTTACCGATGATCCGTTCGTGACTCCTCTTTTTTTCAACCCCTCGCCATCCATTCCAAACCATGCGGTCAACGCTTCCGGTTGTTTCGTCGTAGCCGTATCACGCGGAACGAAAACCCCGGGCAGTGGCGAGTCTCCTTTACGATCCAGGTGAAGTAGCGCAGGCTGGCCTTCCCATAACGATTGAAAAAGTCCACCGCGTGTTCGCAACGATACAGTCCCATCGTCAGCGATGTTCGTCACTTCAAAGCCGACTTCATCCTGGTGTGCGATAAACATCAACGAATCGCGTTCTGGCCCAACTTCCAGTATCAGATTTCCTTCGTTATCGGTGCGAGTGAGCGGTCGCGCCCAGGCAGGAAGCGCAGCGATGATTGCTTCACGAACCGGTCGTTCGTGACCCGAAACTGCGGGGAGATCAGCCAACGACTTCAGCAGGTTTGCAGTTGCTGAAAACGCATCCTGGCGTTGAGTTGGAGAAGGGTGAAGCGAAAAGGAGACAAATCGACGTGCAGGTTCAAAACTGACGCCCGCGACTTTTTCAACTGCAGTAAATAGTTTCTCAGCATCCGAAACTTTCACAGTTTCAACGAGCGTTCCCGGAAAACGAACACGCGGCGCAAGTATCGTGACTGAAGTGAGCCCGGTAGACTCCGGAAGGTAGAGCGGCTTCTCAACCAGCCGTTGACTGAAACCTTCAGAACCACCAGGACCTTCCGTGGACTGCTCCAGCAGCGTCACTCCATCAACGCGCCCGAGCGATCGCAATGCTGCTTCCAATCCGTCATGACCGAAGCTGCGCAACGTAGTAAGTAGAAAGATCGTTTCGCCGGTATCGACTTTTCCCTGCGCTGCGTGAGCTACTGCCGCACAACCAACTCGCATACCGGCGAATGACCCCGCGACGAAACCTGCGAACGGCCAGCCCTCAGAGTCGCGCACTACCGGATCCAGCATTTCGATCCCGAGACGCTGCACATCAGCCTGGGATGTGGCTCCAACATCAACCCACAAATCATCCAGCGTCGTAACCGGCGCATTAGGCACTCTGGCGCGTTGCAAGTGAGTGCTCTTGACGATGACAACTCCGGGAACAGTTCCTGTGCGTGTCAAGACTTTGATTCGCTGTCCCTCGTGAAACTGGATCCAGAGCGAATGCTGGCGACCCGCGCCTGCTTCGCGTAGACGCAGGTATCCATCGTCCGTGATTTCGGTTACGGCGAAGGCGGGATGATCGAGCGCACAAGCGACCACGCGCCGCGGGCTCCCACTGCCTTTGCGCAGGATGAGATTGCCTAAGTTGTCACGCTTCCAACCCGGCAGAGCTCGCATGATTTCGTCAGTCGCCAGATACTCACGACCCGGTGGAGCGTCGAGATTGATCCAACTCACAAAGGAAAATTCATTGAGTCCGTCTTGTGCGTGTACGTTGACGGCAAGCACAAGGGTCAGCAGCAGAGTCTTGGGGAGACGTAGATGTTTGCTCATTCAGTTTAGACAGGAGTTCAGGATGACAAGATTTACAGGATTCAGTGTAGCAAATAGTATCTTGCGCATTAAAAAATTTAATGCGATACTGCGTCCCCTCCGTCCCAGACACACAAACTCTCGAACTAAGCGGCAGATTTTTATCTCCAGGTCGTCGTCCGTTTCCTCCCGTAGTCCATTTGGTCATCTATGCGCTTCGTATTTATGAAATCCGCATTGTTGTCTTTCCCGCTTGTTATCGCGGCCGTTGCGGGCGGCGCCCACACCCCCACCAACCTTACTTACTGGAGGAAAAAGAGTATGAAGAAAGTTTGCGCGTTACTTATTTTTGCCGGCCTTTGCGCCGGTGTGTTCATTTCGTCACCAACGGCAAGCAGCCAGGGCCGAAAAGACAAGCTTCGCAAAAACGCAAATAAGATCGAAAACAATTACATCGTAGTGCTTGACGATGACTGGGTCGGCCCGAAAGGAAGACTCTCAATCGCCCCGTATATCGCGGCAGAGATGTCGGCCATGCACAAAGGCCAGCTCAAACAGGTCTACCAGCACGCGATCAATGGCTTCTCCGTGGAAATGACACCCGAAGAAGCTGAAGCACTCAGCCAGGATTATCGCGTTGCCTTTGTTGAAGAAGATGGTATTGTGACTGCCGATGTGACGCAAAGCAATCCACCATGGGGCTTGGATCGCATCGACCAGCGCAACCTGCCTTTGAGTGCTACCTACACCTATAACTGGACCGGCTCCGGCGTGCGCGCTTACGTCATCGACACCGGTATTCGCACGACGCACACTCAGTTTGGCGGACGTGCTTCAAACGTCTTCGACGCCTTCGGCGGCAGCGGAGCAGACTGCAATGGACACGGTACGCACGTCGCCGGAACCATCGGTGGTTCGACCTATGGCGTGGCGAAGAGTGCGCTTCTGCGTGGTGTGCGTGTGCTGGACTGCAACGGTTCCGGCAGTAATTCAGGCGTGATCGCAGGCGTCGATTGGGTGACTAACAATCACATCAACCCAGCGGTTGCGAACATGAGTCTCGGCGGCGGCGCTTCCAGCGCCCTCGACACGGCCGTCAATAACCTCGCTAATTCCGGAGTGCCGATCGCAGTAGCTGCCGGTAACAGCAATGCCGATGCGTGCAACACGTCGCCAGCTCGCGCAGCCAACGCGATCACTGTCGGTTCGACGACCACGAGCGATGCGCGCTCATCCTTCTCGAACTTCGGCACGTGTTTGGATATCTTCGCACCGGGTTCGGGAATTCTATCTTCATGGTTTAGCTCTGACACGGCAACGGCAACGTTGAGCGGGACCTCGATGGCTTCACCGCACGTCGCCGGCGTGGCGGCGCTTTACAAACAATTTAGTCCGGGTGCATCAGCATCAACCACCCGCAACGCGATCGTCAACGGCTCGACAACGAACCATGTGACGAACGCCGGCTCGGGTTCACCAAACCGCTTGTTGTACTCGTTGTTCTTCTAAGTGCCTGCCTGCCACCTGCTTCCACAGATTACGCAATTCAATCTGCGTAATCTGTGGATGTTCGGGTCTTGACATCTCGCCAGACAAGATTAAGACTACGGTCCTCGTCTTTCGGAAACTGCTCTGACATTTGTGAGGTGATTCCCCATGAAACGCTTCGGCCGTCCGACCGTTCTCCAGCGAAGTGTCGCGTTGCTCTGCACACTCGCAATGTTTGCAACGATGCTGGCTGCGCAACAGGCAGCAGCACCCGCGAAACGTCCAATCACGCATCAGGATTATGATTCGTGGCGCTCTATCTCGGCCCAACAAATCTCCCGCGACGGCAAGTTCGTGGCTTATGCATACGTGCCGCAGGATGGCGACGGCGAGATTATCGTGCGCAATATCGCCACCGGCGTCGACTGGCGCGCGCCGCGTGGATATCGTCCACCCGTGCCGCCGCCTGACGATCCGGGCACGAACGTCGGTGAGTTTCAGGCGGAGCAGGCGCGTTTGCTACGTCCGGTTTTCACGGCTGACGGCAAGTTTGTAGTCTTCGGTACTGAGCCAACGAAAGCCGAGGTAACGAAAGCCAAGAAAGAAAAGAAGAAACCGGAGGAGATGCCGAAGAATGGTCTCGGCATCATGGATCTCTCAACGGGCACGGTCACACGAATCGAGCGCGTGAAGTCGTTCCGAGTGCCGGAAGACGGCACCGGCTACTTTGCTTACCTGATGGAGGCCAAACCTGAAGAGAAACCTGCCGCGCAACCAAAGCCCGAATCGAGTCCATCAGGTGAAGCGACTGCTCCGGCGGCTGCTCCTCCCTCTCCAACACCACGTGGCGCTTCCGCTCGTGGAAAGAAGAAGGAGTACGGAACCGAACTGGTGCTTCGTAACACAGCTACCGCAAACGAACGAAAGTTCAGTGACGTGCTCGATTACACGATCAGCAGAGACGCAAAGACACTCGTCTTCACAACCTCAGCGCGAAAGGAAGACAGCAACGGCGTCTACGCAGTAACGACTGACAACGAAAGCGAACCTGTTGCACTTCTCAGTGGCAAAGGAAAGTATCAACGTCTGACGTGGGATGAAGACAACACACAGCTCGCTTTCATTAGCGACAAGGAAGACACAGACGCAAAACAACCGAAGTTTCGCGTCTACCAGTGGAACCGCAAAGATCCGCAGGCGACTGAAGTCGTTTCGGTAAGCTCGCCGGGCTTTCGCAAGGAATTCGTCGTCAGCGAGCGCGCGAATCTGAGTTTCTCACTCGACGGCAGCCACTTGTTCCTCGGCACAGCGCCGCCGCCTGAGCCCGAAAAGAATCCCGACGAAGAAATTCCAGCTGATGAAAAGGTGCTCGTCGACCTCTGGCACTGGAAAGACGATTACGTGCAACCGATTCAGCGAATCCGCGCCGAGCAGGATCGCAATCGATCGTATCGCGCAGTTTACGATTTGCAGACGAAGAAATTCGTCCAGCTCGCAGACGAGACCATGGAAACCATCTCGCCTTCGAACGACGGCAGTTACGCAATCGGCGCCGACAATCGTAAATACAGAACCATCTCCGACTACGATCCGGGTTTCACCGACTATTATCTCGTCAACACCGCAGACGGTTCGCGTAAACCGTTATTAACCAAACAACGCAGCAACGTTTCGTTGTCGCCCAACGCGAAGTACGCGATCTACTTCGACGGCAAAGACTGGTACTCCTATTCCGTCGCCGATGGCTCTACAGCAAACCTGACCAAGAACATCTCAGCCAACTTCTACAACGAAGAGAACGACACGCCGTCAACGCCGGGTTCGTACGGCATCGCCGGATGGACCAAAGACGACGCTGACGTTCTCCTCTACGATCGTTACGACATCTGGCAAGTCTCGCCGGACGGCAATAGCGCCAAAAACCTGACTGACGGGATCGGACGCAAAGAATCGACAGCCCTGCGCTACGTGCGACTCGATCCGCGCGAGCGTTGGATCGATCCGGATAAACCAATGCTGCTCTCCGCTGAAAACCAGGAGACGCATGATTCGGGTTTCTACCGCGACAAGGTCAACAGCACGGCGCCGCCTCAGAAACTCCTCATGGCCGCAAAGGATTTCAATAACCCAGCGAAAGCGAAAGATGCTGACGTAATGATCATGACTGCATCGCGCTTCGATCAGTTTCCCGACATTTGGGTGACGAACAGTTCCTTCAGGGAGCTAAAGCGGGTCAGCAACGGCGACGCTCAACGCGCTGCATTCAACTGGGGCACGGGCGAGCTGGTGAGTTTCAAAAACACCGACGGCGTGCCGTTGAAAGGTCTGCTTCTCAAACCGGATAACTTCGATCCGAAGAAGAAGTATCCGATGATCGTCTACATCTACGAAAAGCTCTCGCAGGGTTTGCACACGTTCCGCAATCCCGCGCCGGGCACGTCGATCAATCCGACCTACTACGTCAGCAACGGCTATCTCGTCTTCATGCCCGACATCGTCTACACGATTGGCTACCCAGGGCCGAGCGCGTTGAAATGCGTGTTGCCGGGAGTTCAGGCCGTAGTCGATCGCGGCTACGTGAACGAGAAAGCGATCGGAATCCAGGGACACAGTTGGGGCGGTTATCAAATCGCGTACATGGTGACTCAGACTAACCGTTTCAGAGCCGCGGCGCCCGGCGCACTCGTCGCAAACATGACGAGTGCTTACAGCGGCATTCGTTGGGGCACAGGATTGCCGCGGCAGTTTCAGTATGAACGCTCGCAATCGCGAATCGGCGGCAGTCTCTGGGATTATCCGCTGCGCTATCTCGACAACTCACCAATCTTCCGCGCAGATCGAGTCGAGACGCCGCTGCTGATGATTCACAACGACGAAGACGATGCGGTGCCGTGGTACCAGGGAATCGAGTACTTCCTCGCGCTGCGACGGCTGGGCAAGGAAGCCTACATGTTTACTTACAACGGGGAGAAACACGGTCTGCGGAAACGCATCAACCAGAAAGACTACACGCGTCGCTTGCAGGAATTCTTCGATCACTTCCTGAAGGGCGCCCCCGCTCCGGAGTGGATGGAAAAAGGAATTCCCTACCTCCAGCGTGAGAAGGAGAAGGAGAAGTACCGGACCTCGGAAGACAATCCGTAACTAGATCCGTCTTCATCCGTGGCTAAATTTTAGCCTAGCTTCAAGCTGTTCGCGACGACTGCGACTCAGTCGCAATTGTCTGCCATCGTCGAGCACGACGATGTAGTCGCCGTTGAAGTGTGGCTGCATCTCCCTGATGCGTTCGAGATTCACGATGATCGATCGATGGATGCGCACAAACCTCGCGGGATCGAGCCGTCCTTCCAGATCGTTCATCTTTTCACGAAGCAGATGCGTTTTGCGTCCTGCGTGCAGCTTCGCGTAATTCCCGTCTGCTTCGATGAAATCGATCTCCTCGACTTTCAACAGCATCATCCGGTTTGAAGTCTTGATCATCAGCCTCGTCAGAAACTTCGACTGGTCCTCAGAACCTTTGCGTTCGCTTTTCCGATCCTCGAGCAAAGCAAGAAGCCGCTGGCTCAATTTGTCGATCTCGCTCTCCGCAATCTGCGATTTCGCGCGCTCCAGTGCCCGGGCAAATCGCTCGTCGTCAAAAGGCTTTAGGAGGTAGTCGAGCGCATGAACCTCGAAGGCTTTCAACGCATACTGATCGAACGCCGTAACAAAAATGATGGCTTGAATCTGCTCGGGGCCCACGCGCGCAAGCACGTCGAAACCATCCATCTCCGGCATCTGGATGTCGAGAAAGATCAGATCGGGTGAATGTGTGTTGATGGCTTTGATAGCCTCGTGCCCGTTGCGACACTCGTCAACGATTTCAATCTGAGAATCCTTTTCCAGCAGCACACGAAGATTACGCCGCGCGAGCGGCTCGTCGTCGACGATTAATGTTTTGATCTTCGCGGTCATTTACTCCGAGGTTAGCTTCACAGGATTACAGGATTTGTAATCCTGTCTCAAACAGATCTTAAGGGAATCACGATTACCACCTCGACTCCCCCCGCTGCTCGATTTCTAATATCAAACTGATGGTCGTCGTCGTAGAGTTGTTGTAAGCGCGCGGCAGTATTCGCCAAACCGATTCCGGCGCTGCCTTTCACTTGCCAGTCATCAGGCAAACCCGCGCCGTCGTCGTAGACAGTCAAACGCACGTGCCCATTTTCGAGTGCAGAACTAATCCCAACCGTGCCTGAATCCGCACTGCGAGCAATGCCGTGTCGCAGGGCGTTTTCCGTCAGCGGCTGAAGAATGAGATTCGGGACCATCGCGCGCGTTGTGCCAGGATGAATGTCGTACTGGATGCGCAGCCGATCGGAAAATCTCATTTGCTGGATACTCAGATACAGCTTAATGAAATTGATCTCGTGTCTCAATTCAATCTCTTGTTTCGAGGAATGCTCGAGCGTGTGACGCAGGAGATCGCTCAGACCGACAAGCATGCTGACCGCAGTCTGGTTCTTGTTGTCCCGCACGAGCCCCACGATGCCGTTGAGCGTGTTGAAGAGAAAGTGAGGATGCAACTGCATTCGCAGCGACTCGAGTTGCGCCTGGGCCAGTTGCGCTTCGAGTCGCGTCGCGAGATATTCGCGCTCGCGATACTTGCGGTAGTAGTCGAGCGCATAAACTATCCCGATCACGCCCCCATAGGTCAGCAGATAGGTACCTAACTGACCGATCGTGCGCGAGACGAAGCGCGGCCAGAAAGTCCCGGGAGTGGGACCCATTTCGTCAAAAGGGGTGAGACTTAAGATCAAGGCGGTCGCGGCGGCGCTATGCGCGGCAGCTATCAGCACAAAGGCCGGCAGGTGAACGGCGAGATTGCGCGGCCAATTCTCACCAACAAGCGAGAACCTGCGGGCAAGCCAGATCATAACTGGAGTCAAAGGCGCCCATGCCAGCCACGTGAGGAGGCCCCAGGTAAAGATGCGCCACGCGCGGTGGCCCATCGGTTTCACGTCGAAATAGATGGGCCCGGTCCAGATCAATCCGAGTATCGCCCAGACGCCAACGATGATGAGCCACGTCTTCAGATAAGCCCTGTAGGACATGCAGGACCTATACTATCCATCCTTTGCTCTGATATTCCATGTACGTCGCAGTGGTTTGAGCGACTTCGCGGCCGAAGTATCTTTCGACGACACGTAGTGCGAGGTCGATTCCGGAGGTCAAACCACCTGCTGTTGAGACACGCTCGTTCTCCACGAAGCGCAGTCCACGCTTGAGTCCGACGTCGGGAAACGCCTTCGCAAATTGATCGAAGAAGTCGTGATGTGTAGTGGCATCTTTGCCTGCGAGCAGCCCTGCCTTGCCGAGTTGAAAGGCGCCGGTGCACACGGACATGATCACCTCTGTTGACGTCGACATCTTTCGGAGCCACGCATGCAGTGCCTGCGATCCTCGTTGTGCGGGAACGACGACGACTTTGGGCTGCGGCGCGGACTCGAAGGTGTAGTCTGGCACGAGCTTGAGCCCCGCGGAGCCCGCGAGCGGCTCAGTTTTCTCCGATACTGTGAACAACTCAAACGGCATTTGCTCGTCCATGTCCTGGCCGCGTTGCGGGATCATCACGTCCTGAAAAACTTCCCACGGACCAGCGAAGTCGATCACTGTGACTCCGTCTGAGATTGCGAACGCAACGGGGATTTTTCCTTTCGGAGGAGCGGTGAGCTTGCTCGCCTTCTCTGACATCAGGAAGTTACCCGCTAGCACGTTCGGAACATTTGCGGTAGCGATAAGGACTCCCAAACCGGCACTCTGACTCATAAAATCTCTTCTCTTCATCTCTTTACCTCCAGAACGATTTTGGAGAGAGTAGTGCCTGCTAATACACATTGGTCTTAATTTGTTCCGGATTGTGTAATTGTGGCGGTAAAGCGGGTCTCAGGTGGGATGAACCGAATAGGTCCTATAGGACTCATAGGACCTATTCGCACTTAAAATCAATACTTCGCTACACGAGGATCGACGTCCTCAGACCACGCGGTGATGCCGCCTTTCAGGTTGATGAGCCGTCCTGAATAGCCCGCACGCTTGAGTGCCTGAATCGCTTTCGCGCTACGCACGCCGCCTTTGCAATGAACGATCGTGTCAACCTCCGGATCGATCTCGTTCATACGACCCACAACGTGACCCAGCGGGATCAACTTCGTTCCCGGAATGCGTGCGATCTCAAACTCGTGC
>DATNFX010000146.1:0-5949 GCA_035606195.1 Pyrinomonadaceae bacterium | reverse complement strand
TTGTCGTTTGTTCGCCAGGCGCAATGTTGGTCCATCCATCCCGGTGCCGCGTCGGCAATCACCACACCTCCACGCTGAACGAAGTCAGCTAGTCGATCAACCTCTTCGTCTGAGAGAGCAAATGCGAAGGGAAGAATTACTACCCGATACTTGTCGTTTGCAATTCCTTTACTCGCGACGTCTTCCGATGACACGAAGTCAAACTGTAGACTCAGGTCCTTGATCGTTTTCACCCAGCCGTCACGATTCGCGGTGAAGCTCAAGCGAGTTTTATCCGCTACTTCATCGTCGTCGTCACTGCTGCGTTGGTGGTAACCAAGAATGCTCGCTGCGTGAATCGAGGGCATTGAGTAGTAAAGGGCAATGCCGTCCTGGCGCCTCGTTGATTCCATCAAGAGTTTGCCCACGCCTTCGGAGCGCAGCGAATTGAAAGCTTTTCCCATATCGCGCGCCGACGCCGAATGAGTGAGGTCCGGATTGAGAAACGAGTACATCCAAAAGATATTCGGATGCAGCCCGTTATGAATTGCGGCGGTCCAGATCGCGTTCTGCACAGCCAGACCGTGTGATCCATAGCCGGTCCAGAAGCCAATCATCGCGTTCGGCTTTGCAAAAGATCGATGCATGTCCCACTGATTGCCGCCGTCGTAGGAGAGGAAATCGTCGATTACACGATCGAGACGCGACCAATCCGCGCCGTTGTAAGCATTCGTAGCCTGTGTGCCGGAAACTGCGATGTGTGCGTCCGGGTCTCCTTCTATCGCAGCATCACGTGCGGTCTGGTAAGCGCGCGCAAATGTGATCTCCATGAAAGTTCGGTGGTCCGCCCACGGAGCAAAGTTCCTGGTCTTTCGCGCTTCATCGGTTGTGTAAGGAACAACGGAATTCCAGTCGGTAAAACCTGTGCGCCACTCCCGATTCAGTGCCGTAAGACTTTTGTATTGCTGCTGTAACCACACCCGAAACTCTGCGAGCGTATGCGGGTTCCAGTCGAAGTCGACCGCATCGCCGTATGACGTCAGCGAGCCTTCGTCTCCAACAAAGTAATAATCCATGTTGTAGCGCGCCTTATTACGAGCTGAGGCGCGCACAATGTCACCAAGACTCTTGAGAACAGCCGGGTCGTTGAAGGAAGGAGTTCGCTGCAGAAACTTCTTGTCGCCGGTGCGTTTGTAAAGCTCTTTTTTTGTCAGGTAGCCGAGTGCTTCGAAGTCGCCTGTTCTTTGGTAGTCGGCAATTGCGCGTTCCATATCCTGAGGAGTCGTTGGGCCGCGATCGTACCAATAGACGCCAAACGTTCCGCGCGGGATGTTGAGAGAATTATCTACGTCGTTTGACCACGTGAAGCCGGTATCGGCGGAAGCGCCGCGGACCATCCGCATCTGCGCATCCTGCAGATAATGTTTTGTTCCACCGAAGGAGACGAGCGCCGTGTACTCTTTCTCGCGGCGTTTGTCCTGGACCACCATCACCGGTTTCGCTTGTAGTTGATCGACGATTGCGCCACGTTGGTCCACGAGCTCACCTTTAACGAGAGCAAGCTTTCCGAGAAAGTCCTTGAGTTGAAAGGTGAAGGTTCGTTCACCACGCGCAGGTGCGGAAACCGTGGCGAGTAACCGGCCGAGGTCATCGGAAACGTGCATTCTCATCTGCAATCCGTTCAGGTTTCCGGCCGCGCGCAACACCGCGCTCAACGTCTCACCGCGCTTGTAAACGTCGACTGCGGTTTTGGTACTCGTCATCAGCGCCTGTTTCGGAGTTGTAAAAGTAGCGGCGCCCCAGTTGAGTGTTGATTTATCCCCAGCGTCGCGAATGATGACGTCGAAGATTTGCCGGCCGCCGGGCAAACCAGCGCCGGACTGAAATTTGGCGGCTGCGATCTCAATTGAATTTGGGCCGCGTTTCAGAGTTTTATCGACGCTGGTTGAGACAAGCGATTGCCCGAATTCATTTCGGCCGTTTACTTCAATCTGTACTTTCTGTTGATTCGAGGAGTTCAGCGATAGTTTTACGCCTTTCTCACTGGCAGCTACCGATTCAATTCGCACAGGCGCCGGTCTTCCCGCGGCCCACAAGACAGCGCGCGCCAGAAGTGAGTACTGGTATTCCCAGTAATTCCAGTAGATCTTGTTCTCGATAGGATTAATGCTTTGAGGTGTAAAGCCTTCCTCAACGTAAGCCATCGAGACGACGCGGCCTTTACCATAATTGTTGACGCTGAGAATCGGGTTATTCCCCGATTTGATCAGAACGTTGCCCTTTGACTGGTATCGATAAAAAGATCCGCCGATTGTTCCTTCGGGAAGCAGTTCCAATGGCAGACCTTCGGTGATGAAGTGAGCTTCGCCGAGTTCCCACTTACCCTTTGTAACCGCATCGCGATTGATCTCCGGATAGCCACGCTCGTTAATCGTGTCGTCCGCCACGCCGAACAGGGGAGATAACTCCCAGATACGCTCGTCTCCAATCGCTTCGTCTCCTTTGAACGGGTGACCCTTTACATCCCCAACGAATGGATGCAGGAGTACGAGTCCGGCGCCATCTCGCACCCGACGCAAGATCGCGTCGCGCGTCGCACGCGTCATGCGCGACCACCCGTTTAGTCCGGGAATGAACATCACCTCGTACTGAGTGTTACCGGTTAGATCCTTTTCGACGTATTCGTAGACCGTTCGAAAGTCATCGCGATCGCCGCGATATTCATGACCGTAGAAGTCGCCGATGCCCCAGCAGTTGATGTCCCAGTTACGATCGATCGAGTCTGTGGTCGGAGAGAGTGCGATGCGCTGCATCAACTCGACCATGTCTCTTCCGTATTGGATGGACGGTATGAAGAAACCCTTTATCGGACCTTGCGGAAGCTTCGTGGCCCAGGGTACGTGCGGCGTGACGACCGCAGTCGAGTAGGTGATGTCGTTCTTTGCGAAAGTGCTCCCGCCGACGCCTTTTGGTTCCTGTGCTGACGCATGGAACAACAGGAGAGTGATCGTGACGATCACGAGGTAGATGAACTTATTCATGGATCCGTTAATAGAACGCTAGGTAGCAGCCACGGATTTAGCGATTTCAAAACTGATTCGCGCGGATGGCACGATATCTTCAATCGACGGTCGGGGGTGTTTGCCGGTTCGCAAGGCACTCATAAACGCTTCCACTTCCTGATATGAACCGTTGCGAAGATCCTCGGGTTCTTCTTCATGGGCATGCGATTCGATAACCAGCTCGCCATCTTGCCAGCATTCGAGCGAACGCTGCGTTCCGGAACCAGCCGTTATGCGAGCCCGACAGCCTTCAGCAAACAATTCGTACGATTCCTCGACCATCCCGGCTGTCGGCAAGATCTCGACGTGCCCAGTTGTTCCGCTTTTGAATTTCAACTCAATCAGATACCACATCGTGTGTGGGACACTGACTTCAAACTCATCCACCTCGCCCGCGATGTAACGTAAAGCGTCAAGCACATGAATCGCGGTGGACCAGATGAAGTCGGATTCATTTCGCTGGTGCCGCACTTGCGATGCGCGGACATACCGAAGCGGTCCGCGTTCCTGCATCCACGAATGAGCCTGATTGAGATAAGGCATGAAGCGGCGATTAACCGAAACCATGTGTGGAGTTTGAGTCTCACGCGCCACTTCAGCCAGTCGCTCAATTTCATTAAGTGAAGTTCCGAGCGGTTTTTCAATTACACAGGGAATGTGGCGTTGGAGGAGCGTAATACCGACGTCGACGATCCGCTCCATCGGCATCACGCAAACACACGCGTCCACCTTTTCTGACTCCAGCATCTCGTCGAGATTCTTGTAGTGTCGACGAAACCCGAACAAACGGCAGAACTCCGCCGCCTTCTCTTCATTGAGATCACACGTTGCCGCCAGTTCGATCTCGTCCGCGTGCGCGGCCGCGTACCTGGCGAGCGGAGCCGCGTGACTTGTTTTCGAGTGCTCGCCGCAACCCGCTAACGCAATCCGGATCAATTCGCCTCCACACTGATTCTTCGCTCAGACTCATAACGAACAATTTGTATCTCAGTCGCAAACCTCGAAACATCGTGTTGATTCACTCGACCGGGCGCTTCGGCAAGACAATTCGCGGAGCCACAGGCAGTTGCAAGCCGAAGTGTTTCTTCGTCCGATAGACCTCGTTCATGTGCAACGGCAAAGCCGGCTAATGCAGCATCACCACACCCAACTGATGAGCAGTCTGCGATAGCCAAAGGCTGCGACGTAAACGGATCGCTGCCGGCAGAACGTTGCCAAATCATTCCTTCGGCTCCGAGTGAGATCGCGACGCTCTTCGCCCCGGCGTTAAAGAGATCTTGCGTCACTGCCACCGCAGCCGGAACGTCACTGATTGGATGTCCAACGAATTCTGAAGCCTCAGTCCGGTTTGGCTTTACAAAGTCGGGACCGGCAGCGAGCCCCGGGCGTAACGCTTCGCCACTCGTATCAAGCAGAGCTCTACATCCATAAAGATGGGCCAGACGAATCAACTGCGCATACAGATCTGCCGGCGCGCCCGGCGGCAGACTGCCAGAGATCGCTACTTGTGTGCCCCGATCGCTCTCAGCGAAAATATCGCGGCACGATGCCAACAATCGTTCGACTTCACCTTCCGTCACCGCGCCTCCTGGTTCAAGGATTTCAGTAACAACGCCGTCTGCCGATACAAGCTCGAGGTTCGCGCGTGTTTCGGTTTGTGTGCGCACTACTGTTAGGGGCACACCCAGGGCAGACAAACCTGATTCACATTCTTCTCCCGCGGCGCCACCGAGAAAACCAACCCACATCACATCGACCCCAAGCGACTTCGCCACCATTGCAACGTGAGCTGCCTTGCCGCCGGGAAAAGGTTGCGCGGACAAAGCGCGGTTTACCTCTCCGACGGCGATACTTTCGAGTCGTAGTCGACGATCAATGGCAGGATTGGCACTAATACAGACGAGCATAAAAGTTTAGATCAGTTTGAACTACGCCGAAGGCGTTCGCTAATTTCAGCCCAGGGTTGGAGCGCGAAGCGCGACAACCCTGGGTTAGATCCAGAAATACCGATTAAACCCTGAAGGGGTTCGCCAAGCGCCTAACCCTTTCAGGGTTTCGGTCGCAATTGGAATGATTTTCCCAGGGTTCTCGCGATGCTCGAACCCCGGGCTGAAATTAGCGAACGCCTTCGGCGTTTCAGCAAAATTCAAACTGACGCAATATCAACGTTGGTCTTACTGTTCCTCGGCCTCTTTCTTTCTCGTAGCGTCGAGTCGTGCGAGCATGTTCTTGATGTCTTTTGCACCTTTGATTGCCACGTAGACCGTGATGGTCGAATACCAAACCACGCACGCAATCGTCAGGGCCCACCAAAACCAGTGATTCGGCATTACGCTGTTCTCCCTTCGACCCCGCTTTGTGGTTTAAGCAGCGAGCCGAGAACCATCGCGGCTCCTGATAACAGGTAGGTGGCGATTCCGGAATAGTAGGGGCCGATAGACTTTGCGAGTGCGGCAGTGGAGGGTAACTGTTCCATCACCAGATAGGTCACGGGAATGATCGCGCTCACCAGAATCGCAGCGCCTGCCCCCCAACTATTTGCTTTGCGCCAATAACAACAAGCGATCAGAAGCACTGAGATGCTTGCCAGGTAGATCGTGCCGGTCACGCCGAGATAGGTCCAAAGATCGCCTTTGAGCGGATACCACAACCCATATAGCAGGAGGAAAATTCCGATCAGCGCAATGATGGTTCGATTCCAAAACAGACCTTTACGTTCCGACCACGGTCTCTTGCGGAACGGCGCAAGGATGTCGTTATAGATCACGCTACACCACGTCAACATGTACGACGAGTCAGTCGACATATCAGCGGCCCGCATCGCAGCGACCAGACTCCCCATGAGCCCGGCCGGAACAGCGGTGCTGAGGTAAGTGGGCATCGCTTCCAGCGTGTTTGCGACTGGACC
>DATNFX010000145.1:0-13648 GCA_035606195.1 Pyrinomonadaceae bacterium | reverse complement strand
TGCGGTTCAACTCCTGCTGCCACGGTTGCAACATCAGCCACACGCACCGGCGCGTTGTTGACTGTGGCGACCACGATGTCATTCAGCTCGTCGGGCCTCTTTGCCTGACCGCTGATCAATGCCAGCTCGAGCTGGTGGTTCTCTTCGATCAAACCGGGGGAAACAATGACATTTGAGTTCTTGATTGCTTCCGCGACTTGTTGAGCGGAAACGTTGTGTGCCGCTAACTTTTCCGGATCTATGCGCACGTGGAACTCTCGCGTCTTGCCGCCCGCCACGCCGACTGTTGCGACGCCGGGCAAGCGCGCCAGTTGCGGTCGCACGATGTAGGTGGCGAGATCGGTGAGTGTGGCTTCGTCGCGTTTGTCGGAAGTCAGGCTGTATCCGGTTACAGGAAAGACCGCGAATGTCAGACGCTCGATGTTGCGAATCTCTGCGGTGGGCGGGAGTGTCGATAACAGTTGCGACATCCGCGCCTGGACCAGTTGCAATTCGTCGTTGATGTTGCCACCCCAGTTGAAGTCGAGATTGATCTCGACAGATCCTCGCGCAGTTTTGGATTTGATACGCGCAATTCCCGGAATGCCATTCATCGCCTCTTCAATCGGACGCGTGACGGAGACGAGTGTTTGCGATGCCGGCGCTTCGCCGTTGTCGACGATGATGACGATGCGCGGAAAATCAGTTTGTGGGAAGACTGCGACTGGAAGTTGCCATGCCGCGTAGATTCCGGCAGCGCAGAGCAGCGCCACGATGACCACGATAGCGCGAGACTGGTATGAAACTAATCTGGCAAGCTTCATTCTTTATCCGCGTCTTTATCCGCATCCGTCTGTGGCTCAACCTTTGTCTTATCGGGTAACGCGTAGTTACCCTCAACGACCACGGTCTCCCCGCCCTGAAGGCCTTCGACGATCTCGACTTTCTCAGGTGTGCGGATGCCGATTTTTACTTTCGTCTCGTGGGCCACGTTTTGCCCGTCGACAACCATCACCGTGCCTTCGCTTGCATCACTTGTTTCTAGTGTTACGGCCGATGTTGGGACAACGATGGCGTCGTCTTTCGAGTTTGCAAACACCGTTACCTGCGCGGCGCCATTTGCTCTCAGCTTTCCATCCTGGTTTCCGAGAGTTACCCACACTTCAACCGTGCGGTTCGTTGGGTCACTCGAGCGACCGAGCAACGTGACCTGCCCGTGCATTTCTTCCGCCGACGCGTCAGTCGGTAAAACTGTTACCGTGTCGCCGGTCTTGAGTTCCGCAACAGCCGTATCAGCAAACGGGGCTTTCACAATGACGGAGCTCGTATCGGCGATCGTCACGAGTTTTCCACCGGCCGAAGCAAATTCACCTTCGTACTGAAATTGATCGGTAACGATTCCGGTGATGGGCGAACGAATCGTGGCGTAGCTCAACTGCGCATCAAGCGTGGCGACTCGTTGTTGGGCCTGCGCTGTTTTTGCTGCTGCCAGCGCGCGATCGTTTGGGTTCAGCGAGTGCGTCCGCAGCACGACGGTCTGTTCTTCCAAACGCAGTTCGTCTTCAGCGGTTGTCAGTTCGAGTTGAGAGGCTTCGAGATCTTTCTTTGAGATTCCGCCGCGTTCAAAGAGCTGCCGGCGGCGTTCGTATGTTGCCCGCGCATTGTTGACTTTCGCGCGTGCGTCGAGGAGTGCTTTCTGATCTTCAGCGTTTGTCTTTGGAATCGTGCCGGTAATGAGACTGCGTTCGTTCGCGCGCGCTTCGTTGAGTGCGGCGACTGCTTCTGCACGCTGAGTTTCCAGATCTCGCGATTCGAGGACCGCGATCACGTCGCCCGCGCGGACCACTTTGTTTTTCAGCTGCGCCATCTTCTTTATTTGCGCGCTGATCTTTGCTGCGACGTCGGCTTTCTCACGTGGCCAAATCGTGCCGACTGCCGAGACTGGCGCCGCGATCTGTTCCTTCTCGACCTTAACGACTTTGACGCTGACGACTGGTGTGACGTCGGTTTCTTTTTCAGCCGCGGATCTCTTCAACCGCCAGACGACGAGTGCAACGAGCAGCACTACCACCAAGCCGCTGCCGACGATTAAGATAAGGTTTCGCTGGCGCACGATTCGCGCTCGTCTCTGTTCTGCTAAAAGATGATCGTCACTCATAATATGCGGGACGTACTGTAGGGGCGGCCCTCCGTGGCCGCCCGGCGTGGAACTCGATCTTTTGCAACACAATCGATCGGGTCATTTGGCAAAGAGATCGATTCGACGCCGGGCGGCCACGGAGGGCCGCCCCTACAGTACGTTCGACATCGACCCCGTGCCTCATCACTGACCGGTTGCTTGTCGCAGACGCGCGAGGGCGGTTTGGTAATCGAAGATCGCCTGATACAGCGCGCTGCGTTGCTCGACAAGCGTTGTTTGCGCGTCTGTTACTTCCACGATTTGCGCTTCGCCTGCTCGGTAACGTGCTATCGACGCGGCAAGATTGTCCTGTGCCTTCGTCACACCTTCACGCGCGATACCGATCCGCGCCGCGGCATTATCTACTTGCGCGCGTGCGGCGTAGAACTGTTGTGTGAATCCACGCAACGCTACGGTCCGTTCGTTTTCGGCAATCTCGACGCGCAGTCGTGCCTGTTGTTCGCGGCTGCGGCTCGCGCCCCAATCAAAGATCGGAATCGAAAAGCTGATCGCCGCCGACACGCCGGTGTGCTCTTTCAAACGCGGCGCCTTCAACGAGTCAGTATCAAATCCCCCATTGACTGAATACCCGAGCGAAGGCAAGCGATCCGCGCGAGCGATCTTGATCTCCTGTCTGGCGGCACGCAGTTGCTGCTCGAGTTGCGTGAACTCCGGGCGACGAGAAACATCTTCCGCTTTGAACTGTTGGTATTCAGAACCGACCGGCAGTGCGAGAGCGAGATCAGTCGTGGCGATAGGTCTCGAGAACTCATAACCGACGAACACACGAAGAGATCCTGCGGCGACAGCTTCACTGCTACGTGCCTTTTGAAGTTCATCGCGACGCGTGAGCGTTTGCAATTCGGCGCGCGTCAGATCGACGGCGGCCACTTCACCACCGCTAAGCAGCAACGACGTGGTGTGCTCAAACTCTTCCGCCGCGGCCAGGTTTTGTTCCGCTGCACGAAGCTGTGCGTTCGCGAGTGCGAGCCCGTAATAAGCCTCAACGACGGCCTGGGCCAACTCGCGTCGCGCGACTTCTGCGCCCGCATGAGCAGCGGCGAGCAGTGCCCGGTTCTTCGCCAGCGTAGCGCGTAATCGTCCCGCGATGTCGAAGTCTCCCGAAACATTCACCAGCGCATCGTAGACGCCGATTCCGTCACTCGTGACGAAGCTTGGTCCACGTGGCTCACCCGGCGGCAATCCGAGAGCGGGCGACGTGTAGATGTAACTCAGTGGCGTGCTGACTTTCGGCAGGAACGCTGCCCGCGCCTGTCGCAGGTCTTCGGCGGCAACGCGTTCGTTTAAGAGCGCTGTTTGAAACGTCGAGGCTTGTGCATTTGCGAGTCGTAAAGCTTCGTCGACCGTCAGCACTGGTGAAGGGGAGGGAGTTTGCGCGTGCGCGGATAAGCAGACTACGGCCAACAGCACCGCAAGGGGGATTACCTTCGGTCTCGCTCGCTTTGTCATATCCTCGGTTTCGTATCGGAGGAACCGAGTATAAGCAGTCGAACCTTAATAGAAGATTAATAGACCATCGCAAATCAATGGCGAGACTCGAGGATGTAGCCTTCGCCGCGACGAGTGTGAAGAAGTTTGTGGGCGTGGCGGCCGTCGATCTTTTTTCGCAGGCGGTTGATGTAGACCTCGATCGCATTAGAGAAGGGATCGAAGGTGTCGTCCCAGACGTGGGCGGCGATGTCGGCGCGTGAGACGAGCTCGCCCGCACGTCGCGCGAGATACTCGAGCAGTGCATACTCCTTCGCGGTGAGTTGCACATCACGATTAGCCCGCGACACGCGATGGCTTGCCGCATCGACAACGAGGTCTCCGATCTCCAGAACGTCGGGGCGGAGTTGTGAATCACGTCGCAGGAGCGCGCGCATCCGGGCCAGCAGTTCCCGAAACGAAAAGGGTTTAGTCAGGTAATCGTCGGCGCCGGCGTCGAAGCCAGCTAGCCGATCGTCGATCGCTGCTCGCGCTGTCAGCATCAGGACGGGCGTGGTGTTTCCGCGCTTGCGCAACTCGCGGCAGACTTCGTATCCGTCGCGTTGCGGCAGCAGCACGTCCAGGACAATCACGTCGTAATCGTTGATCTCCGCTTGGTATAGACCAGCATCACCATCCTGGGCCACATCCACGGCATAGCTCTGCTCTCGCAAACCCTTTGCGATCACGTTCGCCATACGCGGCTCATCTTCAACCAGCAGGATTCGCATTCCACTCTTACCTAAAAAGGGAATTGATCGTGCTGTAAGGCTCAGCATCGTCAGCAAAACGAAACGTGCCGTGCGCCAGCATCTCACGCGCACCACGGAGCAGAGCGGTCAGCGCACAACGAGCAAGCGCGCTGCCGACGCTAATGCGCTTTACTCCGATCGCAGACAGCTCGGCGAGACTCAATTCCACGCCTTTCAAAGCCATCAACACGTTTACCGGCCGATCCACAGAGCTCACCAGAGTCGCAATGTCTTCCTTAGTTGTAAGGCCCGGTGCATAGAGCACATCAGCGCCTGCTTCCTGGTACAGCTGCAAACGCTCGATCGTGTCTTTCAAGTCAGGCCGGCCGACGAGATAGTTCTCGCAACGCGCAGTCAGCACAAACGGAAACGGAAGATCGCGAGCCGCTTCAGCCGCAGCTCGAATACGCGCGACGGCAAGTGAGCGTTCATAAATCGGATCGTCGGAGCGCTGCGTCGCATCTTCGATTGAACCGCCGGCGGCTCCCGTGGCGGCAGCCAGACGAATCGTCTCGGCGACGACTCCGGGAGCATCTCCAAAGCCGTTCTCCAGATCGATGCTGACAGGCAAATCGGTTGCAGCAGCGACGGAGGCGGCGTGCTCGAGCATCGCATCGCGACCGACGGCATTGTCAGACTTTCCGATGGAGAAAGCGTAGCCCGCGCTACTCGTGGCCAGCGCTTCGAAGCCCAGTTGTGTCAGAAGCCGTGCGCTGCCGACATCCCACGGGTTGGGAATGATGAATGTCCCGGCGCGCTTATGAAGTTCAGCAAAAGCTCGGCACTTTTCAGCTTGAGTTAACATGATCACTCCTGGATAAATCTGCGTAATCTGTGGATAACATGTATAATCCTCTCCCCGCAATCTCAGAACAAGTGAATCACTCATGAACACAGATCCGATTCGTGATTTCTACACAAGTCATCCGTTTCCTCCGCCTGTCGCCAACCTGGATCGTGCGCGTGAAATGTGGCGGGACGAGAATATTCACCGCGCCGAACATCATCTGTTGTGGCCGGAAACGGCATACCGTGCCGATCTGGACGTGCTCATCGCCGGATGCGGAACGTGGCAAGCAGCAAAGTACGCCATCTGCCATCCCGCAGCACATGTAGTGGGCATCGACGTCAGCTCGACAAGTCTCGAACACACCGAAAGACTTAAACAAAACTACGACCTGGCGAATCTCGAGGTGCGGCAGTTGGCGGTCGAGAACGTCGCAGAGTTGGACCGTGGCTTCGATCTTATTATCTGTACTGGCGTACTGCATCATCTGGTTGATCCTGACACGGGTTTGCGCGCACTGCGTTCGGTGTTGAAACCCGACGGCGCGATGAACCTGATGGTCTATGCGCCTTACGGCCGCGACGGCGTTTACATGATGCAGGAATACTGCCGCCGGCTGGGTGTCGGAACCTCTCAGGAAGAGATACGCGACCTCGTGACGGTGCTCAGATCTCTACCCGAACATCATCCATTGCTGGCGACGCAAGGTGGCTCAAGGGAGTTTCCGAACGCGGATGCTCTGGCCGACGCAGTGTTGAATCCGCGCGATCGCTCGTACTCCGTTTCGCAACTGTACGACTTCGTTGAAAGCAACGGCCTGAAACTATCTCGCTGGTACTGGCAGGCGGCTTATTTACCTCAATGTGGTGCTATGTCCGGGACACCTCATGCGAGTAAACTGGCCGCACTTCCGGAACGCGAGCAGTACATTGAGATGGAGTTGTGGCGCGGCCGGATGGCGAATCACAGCTTCGTGGCCCATCGAGACGATCGGAAAAGCAATGGCGCTAAAATCGGCTTTAACGACGAACGTTATTTGCAGTACGTGCCCGTTCGTCTACCCTGGACCATGTGCGTTACGGAAGGTTTGCCTCCAGGCGCCGCTGGTGCACTTGTGAATCAGACACATACCTTTGATGATCTGTATGTGCTCGTCAACAAACAAGAGAAGCAATTGTTTGAAGCGATCGACGGGCGTCGCAGTGTTTCGGAAATTGTTGAGACGTTGCCGGCCTCGGCACTCCTGGCGCGCGAGTTTTTTGAGAAGCTCTGGTGGTACGACCAGGTCGTGTTTGATGCGTCGAAAGCGGTTTAGCCATGGATTTCAAGGAGATTCGCTTATGAGACATGTACTTCTGCTCCTTTTTATTGTTGCGCTTGCTATACCGGCACGGGCGCAGACGCCCGCACGGACGATCGCCGTGACGATAGACGACCTGCCTTATGTCAGGATGAGCGACGCCCCATATCTCCCGAGTGCGCGAACCGCAACTGCAAAGATTCTCGGCACGCTCAAGAAACACAAGGTGCCTGCGATCGGTTTTGTAAACGAGGCCCAGTTGGACTATGGAAACGATCGTGAAGCGCGTATTGGCTTGTTACGCGACTGGGTTAACAGCGGGATGATGCTCGGAAATCATACCTACTCGCATCCTGATTTTAACCAGCTCACTGTGGCGCAGTTTGAGGAGCAGATTGTGAAAGGTGAAGTTGTGACGCGGCAGTTGATGCAGTCGCGGCGTCCGTATCAGCTCTATTTTCGACACCCGATGACGCACACGGGAGACACGCTCGAGAAGAAAGAAGCCATCGAAAAGTTTCTCGCTGCGCATGGGTACAAAATTACACCGCACACGATCGAGAATTCCGACTTCATCTTCAATGTCGGTTATGCGCAGGCCGTGCAAAAGGGAGATACGGAGCTGGCGAAACGTCTGCGTGATTCCTATCTTGAATTGACAATCACTGCGACCGAGTTTGCAGAGAAGATCTCGCCGCAGCTATTTGGTCGCGAGATTCCGCAGATATTGCTCATCCACTCCAACGATCTCAATGCCGACTGTCTCGACGAGCTGTTGCAGAAATTTGAGGAGCGAGGCTACAAGTTCGTGACCCTGGACAAAGTCATGTCCGATCCTGCTTATGAAACGAAGGACACGTATGTCAATAAATACGGCCCGACATGGTTCTTCCGCTGGTCGAAGAGCAAAGGCCTGAACCTCGATTTCTCCGGAGATCAGGATCCGCCGAAGTGGGTGATGGACATATACAACAGCAGGTGATCAAGTCTTGAGATAAACCCACTTCGCGAAGAATTCCTTGAGACTCTTTCCATTAGCTTCTTCCATCGCGGCGACGAAATCGCTGGTCACGACAGATTTGCCGAAGTGTCGTCGTGTAAAGAGTCGAAGGCCGTTCCAGAAGGCGCGTTCTCCCATCTCCTCGCGCAGCAGGTGTAAGAGGTAGGAGCCTTTGTCGTAAACGAGTGTGCGATCCTCAGCCGTTGGGTGGTCCCAATCCGGAAAGACGAGTGACTTGTCCTTGCCTGCAGATCGGACTTTCTCGTAATTCGCGCGGTTGGATTCGATCTCGCGCATGTAAGCGGCGCGCCCGAAGCGGTGTTCGAGGTACGCCGCGGCCATGAAGGTTGCGATGCCTTCGTTGAGCCAGAAATGTCTCCAATCGACGCAGGTCACGAGGTTGCCCCACCACTGATGTGCAAATTCGTGCGCGCCTAGCCACTGCGCTTGTTCGTTGTCCAATACCTCGTTGCCGTACGTTTCGCTGAGCGCCGCGAAACTACTCATCTCCTGTGCGACGTTGCCGGCTGCCAGAACCTGTGTGTACGTCTTGTCTGAATACTTTACGCCTGCGCGGTCTTCGAAAAAGTTGAGCATGTCGGGCGTGTCGCGAAAGATGCGACGGACATCGGTTTCGCTGAAGTTCGTTGCGAAGTACTGGAACTCAACATTGCCGCGTTTCTCTTTGACGACGTGAAAAGGGCCGGCTGTGAAACCGATGATGTAGGTTGGGATTGGAGTTTTCTGTACCCACTCGGACTCGCGTTTATTGTTCGGGAGCGTAGTTTCCGAAACGCGTTGGCCGTTGGCTATGGGTGTTAGGTTCTGAGGCAGGATCAGTTTGAACGTCAACGTTGCTTTGTCGGAAGGGTCGTCGACGCACACCATCCACTGGCTGGTTGAAAAGATCGTGTAGACCTGTTGTCGATCCGGAAAAAAGCGAATGCCGTATTTGGGTATACCGTGAAAGTCGATGTCGACTTCCTGCGGGCGTGTGGTGCGTGATGGGAGAGAGATGCTGAGACGATGGTCGTGTACAGAGAATTTGAGCGGTGTTTTTGCATGCCGTACTGCATCGATCGAAAGATTGCCGCAGTTGAACTCTGCCTGCTGTGAATCGGTTGAGAATCGAATGCGAACCGATCCTTTGACTGATTTCGTCGCGATATCGGGCTCGAGCGTCGCGGTGTAATGAAGCACATCCTGCGTGCCGTGCGTGCTCCGGCCCGCGATCATGATCATCACAAGACACAGCCAAAGGTTTTTTGACATACTGAACGTACTGTAGGGGCGGCCCTCCGTGGCCGCCCGTGGTTTTGAATCGTGTTCACCAAACTCGAGCTGTCGCTACTCGAACCGCCTTAGCTTAAGCCACGGGCGGCCACGGAGGGCCGCCCCTACAGTTCAACCCGAGTGGACCATTCTATGATAGTTCTCGAAACTGAACGATTAATTTTGCGTGGGATGGACGTGGCTGACGCGCCGTTTATCCTCAAGCTTCTAAACGAGCCGTCGTTTCTGCGCTTCATCGGCGACAAGAAGGTGAGGACGGTGCAGGATGCCGAGCAGTACATTCTCAACGGCCCGGTTGCCAGTTACAACCGCAACGGCTTTGGCCTGTGCCTCGTTGAACTCAAAGAAACACACACCCCGATCGGAATGTGTGGTCTGCTCAAGCGAGACGAACTACCGCACGCAGACATCGGTTTCGCCTTCATGCCTGACTTCTGGAACCAAGGATTTGCGTACGAAGCCGCCGCGGCCGTGATGAACGACGCACGCGAACGACTAAAGCTCGAACGTATTCTCGCGATTACAAATCAGGATAACGAATCCTCAATCAAGCTCCTGCAGAAACTCGGCTTGAAGTTCGAACGAGTCATCAAAATGTCGACGGACTCCGCCGAACTATTTCTCCTCTCAACCTAACCCGCTACTGGAATCCGGATTTTATCCGCGTTTACGTGAGGCTAAAAATCAGGAAACGAATAAACCTAGTTCTTTTGAGATTTCCCATTTGCCATTTACCTTTTTGAGCAGAACATATCCACCGCCGCCACATAAACCACCGCAAGCTTGAGTCATATATACAAAAGCCTGGTCATGTTGGTTGTTGAATCCTACATTGGAAAAGGTAATTAGTATGGAGGGGGTTGGAAATTTTTCATAGCAGCTGGCCCAAAAGTGGTCGTCCGGAAGATCGCTCTCGGTTACCAAGGCATAATTGACACCAGGATTCCAGATTTTCAGTTGTTCAGGACTCGTATTCCGTAATAAATAGTTGTCGAGTGTTTGGGCGTCGGCTTCAGGCATTCCTTCCTTCACCATGTTGTGAAACGCCTCAGGGTGTTTCCATTCTGGCTGAGAGTCATCGACAAGCATATTGTAAGTTGTCGTCTCGGCCCACAAGACGATGAACTTAAGCTCTTCCCTGGATTTGAGTTGATCTTGAATAAGTAAACGATAGATTTCGTTTGAGTCTGTAGCGGAGTCAAAATTTAGACTAATTGGGCGTAGATCATGATCAGTGACTACGCCGTAGAAGCGATCGACGAGAGCAGTCTCCAGGCGCTGAACCAGTCTTAAAGGCCAGAAGATAGCTATACCAATCGAGAAGGTCAGAATGGCAACAGCCACTCGGATACCGTGACGCAGCATTTTAGAATTCCCTCCATTTATCAGAATAGACGCTCCCGACCGCGGTTTGTTCCCTTAAACTCTGCGAACTGAATGATACGCAGGCTCGTTTTGAAAAGTTATGGAGATTCTCGAGAAGAAAACAAACAGCGAACACGAAAAGGTCTTCATAGGGCGCGAGCCCGAGGTCGGTTATCGAGGCATCATCGCGATTCACAGCACCGCGCGTGGCCCGGCAGTTGGTGGTACACGCCTTTGGAATTACGCCACTGAGGACGAAGCACTCACAGACGCCTTACGACTTTCGCGCGGAATGACCTACAAAAACGCCCTTGCCGCCCTGCCATTGGGAGGCGGAAAGGCCGTGGTCATTGGCGATAATAAGTCACTGGACCGCGAAGCGATCTTCACCGCGCACGGGCGTTTTGTCGAAGCTCTCGGTGGAGATTTCGTCACTGCGGAAGACGTAGGAACGAGTCCGTCAGACATGGAGATCGTGCGGCGTGAGACGAGTCACGTCGCAGGTCTACTAAGCGGCACAGGGGATCCTTCTCCTTACACTGCACGCGGAGTCTTTCGTGCAATACAGGCGGCGGCAAAGCATGTTTGGAAGAGTGAAGAGCTTTCGGGAGTCACTGTCGCGCTTCAGGGTTGCGGCAATGTCGGTTACCATCTCGCGAAGAATCTTCACGCTGCGGGCGCAAAGCTGATCGTCAGCGATATCGATACCCGGAAGATTCGCCCGCTAGTTGAAGAGTTCGACGCGGTGGTTGTTGAAACTGAAGAGATTATCGGTGTGGGTGCAGACATCTTCGCGCCGTGTGCACTTGGCGGCGTAATCAACGATCGATCAATTCCGCAACTTCGTGCACAAATCGTGGCAGGCGCGGCCAACAATCAACTACTCGAAGATCGACACGGCGAGATACTCAAGGAGCGAGGCATTCTTTACGTTCCCGACTATGCGGCAAATTCAGGTGGGGTTTTCAGCGGCTGTGTTGAGTTGCTGGGTTGGAAGGCTGAATATGTTTCCAAAAAAGTGGATGAAATCTACAACACTGTATTGAGTATTCTCGAGCTCGCGGCTGCCGAAAACATATCAACCAGCAAGGCTGCCGACCGCATCGCGGAGAGTCGCCTTCGTTGACGTTCTTATCCACAGATTACGCAGATTGTTTTAATAGAATCTGCGTAATCTGTGGATGAAATATCAGGACCACCAGCCAGCCGAATAGGAAGTTCGATGTAGACGTTTCGAGCAAGTGGGCCATACGTACCTCATACGGCATAAGCGGATTGGGCAGTAACAATTGGGAGCTTGTCACTGCGAACACAAGCGCCACTGCTAGCCCTGCCTCCCACCACCTGCCTTTCATCATTCTTACAATCGGCCATGCGATGGCGGTCCACAGTAAAGCACGCGCGACTTGCAGCAGAACGAGCGAAGGCTGATCGCGTACGACGCTTGCTATTTGCGCGAGGAAGCTGCCTGGATCGTGCCCGCCGTAGTAAGCGCGAACGGCAGCGCTCTTCCAGGCAATGAAATACCCGAACGTAAAGTAAATAATCACATAGATAACGACGATCAGTGATAGCTTCACGATCCATGCGCCTGCAGGCATCGCCGGCCACGTGCTTCCGTCCGGCTGCGATCTCGCCTTTCCCAGAATCAACACACTCAACGGTGAAAATACTGCTGCGATAATTGCACCCGCGATGAAAAGACGCGGCAGCATACCTGGCGGCAGACTGGTAATGAAGAATGCAGTCTCGATCTGCGGCATCAGCGTCGTCACGCCATAGAACACGAAAGCGATCGCAAGGACCAGTTTCCAGCCGGTCCATCCGGCGCGGAGTATGACGTAACTCCAAACTGCTGCATTGATCAGACTGATTACGAGCAGTGCCAGAAGAGCTGCGCCGGCTTCGTTAGGCGCAGGTTGTGGCGACACGTTTGCGAGTAGCGCCCCTGAGACTACAGCAAAGCTGCAGAAGTAAAGGATGGTCACCGCAAGCAATCGGATAGTGGTTACGATTGCGACCTTCATAGGGTCACACACTTGGATCGGGTCAGTACAGGGAGCGGTAGCGACCTGGTCAGTGATTAGCATTCCCATTGGTTGACCAGGTCGCTACCGCTCCCTGTACTGATGTTATGAAGCAAGCGCCTCCCTCCGTGAGTGTAAACTCACGGCAGTTCTCAGGCATGAGACTGAAAGGAGGCGCTATGGGCGCAATATACATCGGCGTTGACTTTCATTCCAGGCAACAAACGATCTGTTATTTGAAAACTGAAACTGGCGAACTCGTCATTACTGAGCTGAAGCACCAGGACAAAGAGCAAGTGGGCGCTTTCTACCAACAGTTCCAGGGACAGGTCATCATTGGTTTGGAAGCCAGTGGTTACAGTTTCTGGTTCGAAGCCCTGCTCGAGCGACTCGGTTGCGAAGTGTGGCTTGGCGATGCCACGGAAATTCGGCGTCGGGCACGCTGGCGGCAGAAGAGCGATCGGCGTGATGCCGAACTCATTTGGGATTTAATGGTCCACGATGAGTTTCCGCGTTTGCATCAACCAGCAGCAGAAAGTCGCGAAGTCTTGCGCATGCTGCGTTACCGACAGAAGTTGATCAAGCTGCGCACCATGAGCAAGAACAGCTTGCAGGCAATCGCGCTGCAAGCCGGCTTAGCCAAAGGCAAGCAGTTGTTCACACGCGTGGGACAGGAGCAGTTCCAGGCGTTGCCCATGTCGCCGGTGTTGCAATGGCAGCGCGACCACTGGTTCGAATTACTGAAGCCACTGAATCAACAACTGTTGGAGACGATGGTCTGGTGCAAGGCGCAAAGCAAAGACGATGTCAACATCCAGCGCTTGCGGACTCATCCTGGCCTTGGCTTGCTGACTTCGCTTTGTCTGCAGCACACGCTGCAACCCATCAGTCGCTTTCGTAACCAGCGCAAGGTGGTGGCTTACGCGGGCTTGGATCCGGTAGTGCGGTCCTCGGCCGAGCGGGCGCTCCATCTCGGGATCAGCAAAGGCGGCTCACGGATGTTGCGTTACCTGTTAGTGGAAGCCGCGCACACGGCTATCAGATATGACGAGGACTTAAAGCGTTTCTATCAACGACTGGTAGAGCGCCGCGGCCGTCCCAAGGCTAAGGTCGCCACTGCCAGAAAACTGCTCATCCGCGCTTACATCATGATGCGGGATGAGATCGATTATGCGGAATTCCGACGTCGAGCCGTCGCAGCCCGGCTTGCCCGCACGGGTCAAGGGCCAACTACTGTGCCCGTGGTACTGATTGGGCAGTCGGCCTCTCCTGGCGCTTAGCTAGTGCCGCTGCCCGCCTCGCCGAGCTCGTTAGGGCTCGCTCGGCGGGCAGCTACGGAGAGAGCGAAGTAAACCTCATGGACGATGACCGCATAGATGATTGAGCGTGGCTTGACTGCCTTGCTCAGTTGAGGACCGCTAAGGCGGTAAACTAAAACTAACAGTCTCATGTCAAAGAACGAAACAAACAGAATCACA
>DATNFX010000144.1:0-25226 GCA_035606195.1 Pyrinomonadaceae bacterium | reverse complement strand
TCATCTTGGATCGGGTCAGTACAGGGAGCGGTAGCGACCTGGTCAGTGATCAGCATGCGACATTTCCTAATGATTCGTGACTGCTATGGTTTAACCAGGTCGCTACCGCTCCCTGTACTGACCCGATCCAAGCGCGGAATCTAACTTTTGAGGCAAAGCACCTGCGGTAATGCGCGTTTAATGTAGCCACAGATAGCGCGGATGAGGAAACGATTTATCCGCGTATATCTGTGGCGAGCAATTCCTCTTGCTTCCGGCACCCCGCAAACTCATCTCCCATCATCAACTCATTGCGATACCAGGCGCCACGATAGTAACCAAACGGTAGAATGTGCGCCTTACCCGCCTCGAGTTTGTCTGTCAACTGTTCGTGAAGTTTTGGTAAGTCGGTCCAATGGACTGCCGGGTAGTCGTGGTGCTCGAGATGGTAGCCGATGTTGAACGTCGTGAGATTGAAGAACCGCGAACGAAATGTGTTCGAATGGTTTACGGGAAATAAAGTCGACTTCGGCACACACGACACGTGTTGCACGAACATGCCGGGACCGATGGTCCACGCGTTGGCGAACCACTGCGGGAGCACCCACAAACCTAAGGCCATGCGCCAATCGATCCAGAACGGAATCGACCATAAAACAGCAAAGATGCAAAGCTCGACAATCGCTTTTCGACCCACACCTTTTTGACCGCGACCCGAAGTGAAGTCGCGCCACAGATCTATGGTGCTACGTTTAGGCCAGTGTGCGATGCAATACCAGAACATATTTTCCGCGCGACCGTCCGGTTTGATTCTCGGCAAAGTCCAGTCAGTTGGTCCAAGCAGGTTTGAATGATGAACCACGATGTGAGCGTGCCACCAGAAAAAGGAAGGCCATCCGGCTGAGAACGTCCAGAACCGGCCAAACCAGGTATTCAACCAGTTCAGCCGAAAGATTCGACGGTGCGTATGATTGTGAAAATTGACGCCGAGATCGATACCCGAACTCCAGCCCAGCATGATGGCCGCTCCGCAAATGAAGGCGAGGCGTGACCATGGCCCAGTGACGTGGATCTTTTCCGGATGCTGGTAAAGCCAGAACGCACAGCCGTAAGCAAATAGCGTCACCAGGTGAAAAATTATGCAGTGAATGTCACCGGGGTGGCTGAGAATTCCGTGCGAACTTTTTTTGTTGCTTAAATCTTCCATGGCGGAACTCCTAGACAGCGTGTCCAACCCCATACCAGACGACGGCTGCGATAATGAGTGTGATCCACGGTCCCCACCACATCGTTCCAAACAGGATCAAGAGAGTCAGGAAGGGAAAGAAAGAACGTCCGAAAATCCAACCCAGGTGTGTTGCGAATTTTTTCATGGTATTGCTCCGTGCGCAGGCGCCACATTTGCGAGGTTGCTGGTCAGTGAGAGTTCAAGTGATCCGTGATGAAAACGGGCGTAGCTTACCACAGATTACCCACATTGGTTTATGGATTCTGTGTAATCTGTGGATTGACCTCGACGTAGAAGTTGCGATTGACCTCGAACGTTTTGATCTGTTCGGGGAATTCGAGAGTCTGTTGTGCTTCGGTCGGCGTTATCTTCGTTTCCTTGCCGTTGATCATTACTCGCAGCGGCATTGCGAAACCTTTGACGACGCGTTCGTAGTTAAATGAAAGTGTCTTTCCGTTTACGCTGTATTTCAGTAACGGAATGTTTGTCGTGCGCAGGTACTGATCGAATACCTTGCTGAGATCGATACCCGACTTCGCGCTGATATACGACTCAATCTGTTGCGTGGTGACGGTCTGGTGCCAGAAATCAGCATTGAGGCCGTGCAGGATCGAGAGCCACCTGGCGTCGTCATTGATCAGCTGGCGAATGGTGTGAAGCATGTTCCCGCCCTTGGGATACATGTCTCCCGAGCCTTGCCGGTTCGATCCGTAGACACCAATGATCGGGCGGTCGTTTCGGATGCTGCGACGAGTGCCGATCACGTAATCCTCCGCGTCTTTTTTCCCGAAGTGGTATTCGACAAAGAGGTTCTCTGAGTAATTTGCGAAGCCCTCGTGAATCCACATGTCCGCGGCGTCTTTCATCGAGATGTTGTTGCCAAACCACTCATGCGCCGACTCGTGAACAATGATGAAGTCGAACTTAAAGCCGACTCCGCAGGCACACGGGTCACGCGCTAGATAACCATTCTGAAACCAGTTGCCATAAGTGACGGAGCTCTGGTGCTCCATTCCAGGATATGAAACCGTCACGAGTTTGTAGCCGTCTTCATAGAAAGGATATTTTCCGAACCAGTATTCAAAGGCTTCCAACATGCGGCGAACTTCTTTGAATTGACTTAGCGCTGCCTCTTTCTGATGCGGCAGCACCCAGTAGTTGATATCCAACACACCGCCTTTGCCCTGGTATTTGTCAGTCAGGTTCACATAGTTGCCGATATTGACGTTGACTCCGTAGTTATTGATCGGATTTACAACTTCCCAGTGATAGGTTTTCTTCTTCGCAGCGACATCATGGTCTGTCTTCTTTAAGCGACCGTTTGAAACGGCAACCAGATTCTCCGGCACGGTCACGCTGATTTGCATGCCGCGATCGGGTTCGTCAGCGCCGTGATCTTTGTTGGGCCACCAGATGCTCGCGCCGATCCCCTGACAGGTCGTGACGATGAAGTGGTTTCCAAGATCGTCACGTCCCCACGTTATCCCGCCAACCCATGGTGGATTCTTACTGACGACCGGAACTCCTTCGTAAGAGATTTCGATTTTGTCTTCGACTCCTTTAGCGAGTTCCTTTTCGAACATTACCCAGTAGACATTGCCTTCGCGTTCGAATTTGAGCTGCTCGTTGCCGTGAGTGACTTTTGTGATTGCGAGGGGCGGCTGCAAGTCGATCTGCATCTTGTTTCCGGGTTTTACTGTCTTGAAAGTGATCGTGTTCGATCCTTTCAAGCGTCTGGTTTCAGGTAAGAACTCGACCTGGAGGTGATAGTGCAGCACGTCCCACCACTCGCGCTCCGGCGTCACTGAGCCACGTAGCATTTCCTGACGCGTTACAGGTTCGGTTTGGGCGTGAAGGTAAGCAGCACCGAAGTGCAACTGTAGGCAGATCGCGATCGTAACGAGTTTTAGTTTACGCATACGACAACTCTTTTAACAAAAGAACAGCATAATTTCGAGGAATTCTACGTTTAGGCTCAACGCCGTGCCTTGGACAGGGCTCCGCACCCACCCGCTACCGCGTGGTGGTTCTGACCCTGCCCAAGCAGATGGATTAACGATGCCGGAGAAAACACAAGCGCGTACGGGTGGTGAGACGGCGCCGGAGCGATTTCTGGATCGTCATCTCGGTAATGTGGTTCACCTCTTTCTCACATTGCTCGCAGTCCTGATTCTGGTAGCAGCCGGTATCGCGACTGTGGAGATTATCCTTCGGGATTTTCCACAGCTCTGGCGTGCAGCCAGCGAGTATGAAGCGCTGCATTCGATCATTCAGAACATTTTGCTGGTTGCGATTGCCGCTGAGTTGGCTTTGTTGTTGCTCTTCCATCGCACGAGCGCTGCGATCGAGGTGCTCATCTTCGTCATCGCGCGCAAGATGGTCGTGCAAGGAATCTCCGGGTTAGACCTGCTCGCCGGTGTCGCCGCCTTAACCGGTCTCGTAATCGTCCGCTACTTCTTCATAAAGGACCGGAAAGTGGAGTAGAGATTGCCGATTCCTGTTGCGCTTGTCCTGCTCTGTTTCTCAACGGCCCTTCCCCAGTCCAAACCGTTGTCCGGGATAAAGGCATCGAAGCCAGAGATTTGACGGATTAGAAGAACGATCAGCGCTGATCGTTCTTCCCGTCCGTGCTTATCTGCGCTTCACCGTAGTATGTCTGCAAGCGCGTTAAGGCGGGTGGAGTCGGCGGCGCTCCTGGCGCTGCCGGCGCTCTGTGCCAACGATGGCGCGAGCTCTTTGAGTTTCGCGAGATCTTTCTTATCCATTGCCTGTCGCAGTGCGGCGATTCGATCTGCTGGAAGAGCTTGCGAGCGCTCGAGCTGATCGACGTACGCCTTCGCTACCACGAGGTTTCGCGGCCATTCGATCTTCTGCTGGTTCTGCACATTCAACTCAGTGAATCGCACCGTCTTCGCGGCATCGATTTCGTTCTGCGTGAGAAACTTCGTCGGCGTCAACTCAAACACGTCGAGGCCGCGGGCGATTTCTGAGCCGTAAATGTGGCCGTTGTACCAGTACGCCGACCAGTCGCCGCCGAGTATGAGTATGTTCGGATCGATTGGCCCACGATCGAAATACGCAATCTCAACGGGGTGATCCGCGTCGGTGAAGTCCATGACTGAAATCCCGCCCTGATACCAGGCCTGCACTTCAATATCGCGACCGGGGACCGGGATGAGTGAACCATTGTGCGCAACACAGTTCTCGCTGTCGCCCTGTGCGGACGGCATCTTGTAGTAACTCGCGAATTTCAGCTTGTTATCCTGCAAGTGGAAAATCGCATCAGCGCCCCACTTGTTTGGATCGTTCGCGCGGCAGCGTGCACCGAGTCCGCCGCCCCACTCATCGGTAAACACGACCTTTTTCCCGTCATTCGAAAACGATGCCGAGTGCCAGTACGCATAATTTGGATCGTTGACTGCGTCGATGCGCTTTGGATGGGCCGGGTCTTTGATGTCCAGCAGGATTCCGTTTCCGGAACACGCACCCGCAGCGAGACCAAGCGCTGAGTAGACCGTAATGTCGTGGCACTGATTGGTGTCCGCCGGTTTGACTGGTCCATCCTTACCGTGAGAACCACCGCTGCTCAGACCATTCAACGCGCCTGTTTCGGCATTCGAGAAAATCCGTGGACTCGAGACGATTGCCGCATCCTGCGGTTTTGCCAGCGGTACTTTAATCACGTCGATGCGAAACAGTGATGTATTCGGATCCTTATCCGGCTCCTCACCCGAGCACCCGGCGAGCTCTTCGCTCTGGCGGACAAAAGAGGTCCCTGAGATGTAGATGTAGACGTTGTTCTTGTCATTCGGATCCGTGACGAGAGTGTGCGTGTGGGAACCACGGCAACTTTGCACCGCTGCAACTTGTTTCGGATTCCTGATATCGGTGATGTCAAAGATTCGCACACCGCGGAAACGATCTTTCTGTGCCGGTGGAGGTACAAACTTTTCTTCCGCGCCGGCTGCGGGCGACGGCTGCGGAGGCGCCGGCGGGAATCCCTGTATGCCGCAATCGAGTCTGCCGTTTGCCATTTCCACTGACATGAAGAGCAGGTTTTTGTAAACCGATACGTCATTCTGTCCACCGGGACAGATCATCGTGGTGAGCAAGCTGGCTTTCGCGGGATTGGAAATGTCGTAGATACTCAGACCATAAAAGTTTCCCTGGAACAGATAGTTGCCTTGAAATGCAATGTCGGAGTTTGCGAAAGCGAGTTGAGCAAAAACCAGCTGAACCCCTTTTGGCGTCTTTGAGTCCCGCGCACGGCCGAGTTGACTGAGTGTCTTTTCAACCTTTGGATCACTCGGATCGTTGGTGCCAAGTTGAAACGCGTCGGGCTTTTTAACCAGCAAGAGGTGTTTGATGCCCATGGCCGCTTCGCCGGCGTCGTAAATTCCGGGAGACAGTTTCGCGCGTGGATCATTAGTGTCCGAGCCCGTCATGCCGGCGGGTAGTGGACCAGCAGGTTCAGGAGCAAATGGATTATCGTTTTCTTTTGCCGGTGTCTGCGGCGAAGCTGTTGGCGTTTGTGCCACGATCCCGACTGCCAGACCCGAGCACAAAATAAGAGATGCTAATATTAAACGTAGGGCTATATGATGCATGGTTTCTCCTCTTAAGGGTTCTCACCCAGCATGGTTTGCATAATCTTGATTTCGGCGCGTTGGCCGCTGTCGACTTCCGTTGTGAAATTGAACAGCTCAGCATCCTGGCCCGCGCCCGCAGTGTCAAATAATTCCTTGACCATAGTCAGCGCCCCACTGTGGTGCTGAATCATGCCTTTCAAAAACAGTTGGTCAAACTCGTGGCCCTTCGCGTTTCGCAGGGCGGCCATCTGCACTGCGGTAAGCATCCCCGGCATAAGCATCTGATGGCTCGACATGTCCATGCCCGGCATGTGGTGCATCGGCGGCGACGTCGGCTCATCACGCGCCGTCAACCATCGTTTCATAAACTTGATTTCGTCTGATTGCGACCTGCTGATGCGCGCGCCGAGCGAGCGTAGTTCTTTGTTTTCTGTGTGGGTGTCGATGAGGGCAGTCATCTCAACCGCCTGAGCATGATGCATGATCATGTTCTGCATGAACTGCGTGTCTGCCGGCGAATGTGGCGGTAATGTCGCGCGCGTCGTGGGAGGTAGCGTGCGTGTGGGCTGACCTGGAGCACCGGGCTGAACGACGACTGGCGTTTGTTGTGCCGCGATCGGCAGGACCAACAAACATACCAGCGTAATGACGTGCGAATACTTAATCACGATTAGTATGCAATTTATACCGCAAGTTGCTGGTGCTTCCAAAACCAGAACGTGACTTGGATAGGATCCAAGCACCTTTCGTGACTCTAGTGCATGAAGTAGGTCCAGTTATCGAACTTCTCGGCAAAATACCAGTTCCGCCATTGCGGTTTTGATCTGTCCAGCAACAGGCCTTCGCCAGCTCCGATCGGGTAGAACGCGACTCTCTTGTACTCCTCGATTTTCAGCGTCGAGAGATCGTGCACGATCCCGTCATAAACCTGATCTGCCGTGGCGCTGAAGGTTGTGAAATCGTCGAGCCTTCGGAACTCGGGAGTCGGACGATATTTTGTGGCCGCCCATTTTGCAACCCGATACTCGGTGTATCTCGCGATCCCTTCTTTCCACAATTGAAATGCGAAGTACTTGTAATCGTCGGCGCTCAACATCTTCCTGAGTGCGTCACGTGCCGAAAGGTAGTCTGAGAGCTTCGCCTTTGACTTCGTTTGCATTGCGTCGAGAAGTAATCGCACCAGAACAGAGAACTGTTTACTGACCTCCGGTTTCTCATAAGGAAACGGGTAGTTGAGCATCCACATGCCCGTTTGGTCTCCGCGTGATAGATTCAGAGCTTCGGTGTCTTTGAAGAAGTTCGGTTGCGCGTCCTGTAGTTGGTGGAAGTGTTCGTGCATTAACGTAATGACCCAGGGTGTCGACGTTTTGCTGGCGGTGTTTTCTGCCTGGCCGATCACGATCGTCGAGATTCCGCCGACGGCAGGGAAGGTGGCGAGGAGGTTTGTTTGAAACTTCCGGTCACGGTAGAAGATTTCGGACTTGAGTTTTGTGTCGTATCCGATTGACGTGAAGTCGGTGGACGGTCGTGGATGCCGGATCAGGAATTCTTTATCAGGTGTGACAAGTAAGACGGCGAAAGGCGCTTTACTCCAGCCCGGCCAGAGCTGGTCGCCCAACTGATCGCCTAGCCTGAACGCCTCGGCCAGTCGCGTCCGATCGAGTTCACGCAGCGCAGGTTTGTCTTGACTGAATGCGTTGCCAACAGCCAACAGAAGAATGAAGTTCAGTACCAGTGTGATTCTCATCATTTGCGTTTCATGGAACGTACTGTAGGGGCGGCCCTCCGTGGCCGCCCTCGGTTTAATCGTGTTCGCCATAGCCGAGACCGCCGTTTCTTGAATCCGTGTCTCAACCGAGGGCGGCCACGGAGGGCCGCCCCTACAGTACGTTCCGAGTTGCTTGAGCCGTTCAATTTAATCTGATAAAAGCGTTTGCTGCCTATGTCTAAAACAATCTTAATCGGGCTCGCCGGATTGATCGGCACGCTCCTGCGTTACTGGCTTTCCGGATTCGTCGCTCGACAATCGGGAGAAACGTTTCCATGGGGAACGCTGGTCGTGAACATCATTGGCTGCCTCTTAGCCGGCGCCGTGTTTCATCTGACTGAAGAGCGAGCGCTCTTCGATCCCACATTTCGCACCGTGATTCTGATCGGCTTGTTAGGCGGCTTCACTACATTCTCATCATTCGGACTGCAAACGTTCACCCTGTTAAGAGACGGCGCCTTTGGTCTCGCAACAGTGAATGTAGTTGCGTCGAACGTCCTGGGACTGTTCATGGTTTGGGTTGGTTACGGAGTGGCTAAGGCGTTGTGACTGCTGCCTCGGTTTTATACTTCAACCACCGGCCTTCTTTATCTTCCAACAAATACTGCGCGTGTTGACGCACCCACTCCTCCTTCGAGTGCAGCAACCGCTGTGCTTCCGGCTTGATTTGCTTTTCGAAACTCTCCAGCGTCAATCCGTCACACTTCGTCTTCCCGGCCCGTACGTAGCCGAGAGCCCACCCCTGGCGATGCACGTCGTCACTTCTCAATGCTTCCACAATTCCGTCAAATCTGGTCCATGAACCCTGCGCATGTTGCCACCAGGTCTTTGCACGCGCGACAGCCTCCGCCCGCAGCTTTTGATTCTCGGCTGCCTTCGATGGATCAGGATTTCCCCACTCCCATTCTCCGCCCTCAAAACCAAAGTTCTGAAAAGTGATCTCTTCCAATGCCCAGCCGGCTCTGATGGGGAGCCAATCCAGGTTGTAGCCTATGACCATGCCATGGCCGGAAGACTTCTCGGCGCCTGGATAAATGAGATCTGCAGTGTTTTCAAGCTTCACTTTCTCATCACGATCGAGCAGCTTCATTAGCAGCGGTATTGCTTCCGCCTGGCGAGATTCCAGAGTTTCTTTAGCCTCCTCCACTGTCGGCCAATTGGCAGACGTGAGGTTTGCAATTAGCAACTCATTTGCATCCGGCTGTTTTGGCGGTGAAGCGTTTCCACACTGTAGGGCAAACAGAGCAACGAGGCATCCGATCACGATCCGAACCATCTCCAGTTACTCCTTTGTGGCTATTGACACTTTGCGTCCCCCGTCTTCATTACGGCATTCCCGCGATTGTCTTCGTAGACATTTCCTCTGCCGCACTTATCCACCGTTCCAGCTTGCGTATTGATTGTTACTCCGGGCCGCGAGATGAAATTGTTTCGACGAAAGATCGAGTTTGTGACGTTCGTAAGCATCATGGTGGAGTTGCCGCCGCCACCTGTAGACTCGAATAGGTTGTCCTGAATCAAACATCCGTCGAGAGAATATGCTTGCAAAGCATTCTGGCCCGTGCGAAAGACGTAGTTATTCACAATTTCACACTTCTTTAGTCCAACCAGAAATATCCCGTTCGACATGTAGCGATGAACCAAATCGCTGCGACCGCCAATCGCGACGTTGTTCGCTGCTGTAACCTTGCCGTGGTTTGGACCCTCATACGGATCTTGCAGGCAGATGGCATTCCCAGCCGATTCAAGTCCCGCCCCTTCGTAGTCAAACAGGTTGTTGTAGACGTTGATGTTCTTGCTGTGATCGGCAGCAGTGTTCGTCTCGAGATCGAATCCGCAAACCCCGCCGCCGAATCTCGGATCGTGATGGCCGGGACGTCGCACGTAATTCTCGATCAGTAGTAAATTCTCCGAATTGACCGCCGCGAAGTTGGCGGCTGCTACTCCCGAGGCGACGTTGTGCCATATCAATCCCTGATCTGAGAAATTGTTTTTCTCGAGTGCAGAGCCACCAAAAGTGACTCCGATCGAGCCGGTGTCTTCAAGATAATTGTTCTGCGCCGTGCATCTGATGCAGTTGCCGAGCAGAATTGTTGCTCTCACACCACCGTCATAAACCTTCTGCCGGCCCTTGATGTGAAACCCGATCACGGCGATATCGCGAGCAGACCCAGTGTGTGATGCGACCGAGTCGCCGAGTGCCTGGAAGACTTCGATTGCGGGAATTGGCCCATTCACGAAGGTGGGTTCCAAAAGAGTAGTTCCCGTTCCTGCTAATTGCTCGGCAGTGAGAGCCTGGACCTTCAGCAAATACGGATCCTGCCAGTTTCTGCCTTTGCCAAACTTGAAGTAATCAACCAGCTCTTTCGGCATACGCCATGTGCCCTGCACGCGTACGCCGTCAGCAATGAGAAACTGGCCCTGGTCCGTTATACCCTGCATGTCGCACGAGTAAGTTGAACTGTCGAAGATTGTGTGTTTGCGAAGTGTGACCTGCTTATCGAAGGAGCCGCCACCTTCGATTCTTACAGTTGCGACTGATGGATCATCCTGTGCGGCCTGGAGCTTGTCAGCGAGGTTCGGGCCTCTTATTGTTACAGTCTTTCCAGCTCGAACAGCGGGAACATAACTGTCGGGATTGTAGGTCGGCGTGGGATAGGGAGCAGGCGCCGGCGTTTGAGACAGGATCGATAGCAGAAAGATTAAAATCAACATAGCCCCTAAGGTGCAATCCGGAGGTAACTCGTTTGCTGTACATGATTGTCGAACACTTTAAGAATGGCGATCCGGTTCCAGTCTACCGGCGCTTTCGTGAGCGTGGCCGTCTCGCCCCGGAAGGACTGCAATACGTCTCGAGCTGGGTCGATGACAAGCTCGAACGCTGCTTTCAACTGATGGAAGCGCCTGATGAGAGTTATCTGAACGAATGGATTGCCAATTGGAGCGACATCGTTGAGTTCCAAGTTTATCCTGTTATGTCTTCGCAGGAAGCGGCAGAGAGAGTTTTGTCTTGAAACACGGATTACGCTGATTAGATGCGGATTCCGTCTGAATGTTCCGATCTGTGCTTTAGATCCGCGTTAATCTGTGGCCCAACTTACCAGAATGAAGAGCAAAATCGAAGACGAAATTGACGCCTTGTTTACTTTGCCGTTGGCAGAGTTCACTAGCGTGCGCAACACACTCGCCGCTCGGCTTAAGAAGGAAAAGCTTACCGATGAGGCCGACCGCGTAAAGCTACTCGGCAAGCCGCCAGTCTCGGCGTGGGCCGTGAACCAACTTTACTGGAATCACCGCGATGAATTCGAGCAGCTGATCGCGACGGGCAAACGCTTTCATTCGGCGCAGGCGTCTCGTTCAGCAGCGAAGGTGGCGAATATGCGCGACTCGCTCGAGGCGCGACGGCAGTCACTGGTGGCTCTTTCAGAACTGGCGACGGAATTGTTGCAGGATGCAGGTCACAATCCGTCGCTGGATACGCTTCGTCGCATCACTACGACACTTGAGGCGTTGTCGGCTTACGCATTGCTTCCGGATGGTCCAACGCCGGGGCGTCTGACTCAGGATGTGGACCCGCCGAGTTTTGAATTACTCGCGTCGTTGATTTCGGGCGGAGCGTCAGCGAGTGCGACGGAGCCCTCAGCGCGGACCAAGTCAGCTATAAAATCTAAGACCGCCGACACACGTCAGATCCGCCAGGCAAAGATCGCTGAAGCGAAAGTTCTATTACAGGAAGCGAAGAAGTCGCTCGCCGATGCACGGGCTAAAGCGCAGAGTTCAGAAGCCGCGCAGAAAAAGGCGACCGCAGACGCAAAAGAGACCGAGAAGCAAAAACGCACCGTTGAGGAACGGCTACAACGGGCAACGGCAGTCGCCGAAGCCGCAGCTCTACGCGCTCAGAGCGCCAATGAACAGGCGGCAGAAGCGGCACAGGCAGTTGAGGAAGCAAAGCGCGCCATCGACGCTGCAACTAAAGAGCTGGAGTCACTGCTTCAATCCTGATTTTTTGTAGACAAGGAGATAACGCCACAACAAACGTCTTTCCACACGCGCACCCGGCAAAATCTCATCCGCAAGCGCACGCACTTGGCCCATCGTTAAATACGAATCATGCTTCCCGTGCTGCTCCCACGCCTTTCGCACCTCTCTTGGCGGTTTCAACCGGCCGCTATGCATCAGCCGCAGACTACCACTCACACCGAGCGCAACCACATCACACATCCGTTCAGCCAAACTTTCCGACTGCACCAGATCGAGAACCAGTAAAACACCGCCAGGTCTTAATGTTTGCTTGATCTTCAACAGCAACTCGCGCTGTTCGAGATGATGCAGCGTCGCAATCGAGCAGACCAAGTCGAAGTGCGACTGCGGAAAGCTCCACGTCATCGCATCGGCCAGTTGAAACTCGAGATTCTCAAACTCACTCGACCGCGAACGCGCCACGCGAATCATCTCCGGAGACAGATCGAGCGCAACGACCTGTTGGCAACGCCTCGCCAGAGCCCTCGCAAACGCCCCCGTCCCACATCCAATCTCCAGCGCATTCTCACAATTCTCCGGAACGTATCTGAGCAGGGAACTGTGATACTGATTGTTCGCCGTCCACCCCTCATCGTCGAGAAGCGCCAGGCGATCAAAATCTGCTTCAACGGTTGACATCACTCACGCTTCAGGATTGTCAGCGAGAATCTGCAGCCATTTATCAATACGTTCGTATTTTCTTCTCACTGGCTTTGCACAAAAAGTCCGAAATCCCGCCTACGGCAGTGGGCGGATAGTTCAAGTCCTTTCTATATAAAAGTCTTCTGATGCATTTTGAATCCCGCCAACGGAAGTTGGCGGATCGTTCAAGTCCACACTATTCATGGAACAGGATAAATAGTAAGGACCTGAAGTATCCGCCCACTGCCGTGAGGCGGGATTAAAATCGGTTTAGGAGCTGCGTTTGTAGAAAGGACTTGAACGATCCGGCCACTGCCGTGGGCGGGATTCCGGACTCTTTGTGCAAAGCTTCTCTCACTCACCAATAATCTTCACCAGCACACGCTTTCGACGCCCGCCATCAAACTCACCATAGAAGATCTGCTCCCATGGCCCAAAGTCCAACTGACCCTTCGTGATCGCAACCACCACCTCGCGTCCCATCACCTGACGCTTGATGTGCGCATCAGCGTTATCTTCGCCCGTCTTATTGTGGTGATACTGGCTGATTGGCTCGTGCGGCGCTAGTTGCTCCAGCCACGTCTCGTAGTCGCGATGGAGTCCACTTTCATCGTCGTTAATGAAGACGGACGCAGTGATATGCATCGCATTCACCAACACCAACCCCTCAATCAGGCCACTCTCCCGCAGACATTCCTCAACCTGCGGCGTGATATTGATGAATGCCCGGCGCGCCGGCACGTTGAACCACAGTTCTTTTCGATAGCTCTTCATGTTGAGCGGCTCCCACTCCACTTGCCCGCAACGTCAGCTACAATCTCGTAGGAACGGACACGCGCTGCATGGTTGTAGATGGTCGTGACAATCATCAACTCGTCGGCCTTCGTTAACCCGACAAATTCTTCCAACTCTTTTCGCACAGTCTCAGCTGATCCGATGATTGAGTACTTTAGCATGTGAGAGGCGTGCTGTTTCTCGACGGCGGTCCAGTAATTGTCGATATTGTCGATTGGGGCTTGGAGTTTGCCTCCGGCGCCGCGGACAAGGTTGGTAAAGGATTGTTGGATGGTGGTAAATAAATAGCGCGCTTCGTCATCAGTTTCGGCTGCAACGGCGTTGACGCCGACCATTGCGTAAGGTTGATCCAGTTGTTTTGATGGTTTGAATTTGCGTCGATAGATCTCGAGGGCACTAAGGAGGGCGTCCGGGGCAAAGTGGGAGGCGAAGGCGTAGGGAAGGCCGAGCGACGCAGCGAGTTCGGCGCCGAAGGTACTCGAACCCAGGATCCAGATTGGAACTTCCGTGCCGGCGCCCGGAATAGCACGCACCGTTTGTCCCGAAACCGCAGGTGCGAGGAATGATTGCAGTTCAAGAACGTCTTGAGGGAAAGTGTGTTCACGAGCGGGATCGCGGCGCAGGGCGCGCAACGTTCGCGAATCAGTTCCCGGCGCGCGGCCCAGACCGAGATCGATACGGCCCGGATACAGTGATTCGAGCGTGCCAAACTGCTCTGCGATCACGAGTGGAGAATGGTTCGGCAGCATGATGCCGCCGGAACCAACACGAATCGTTGACGTGCCCCCCGCGAGATGTCCGATCACAACAGAGGTTGCGGCACTCGCAATAGCAGTCATGTTGTGATGCTCTGCGACCCAGTACCGTTTATAGCCGAATGCTTCCGCATGTTGCGCGAGATCAAGGCTTCTGCGCAGCGCCTCGCGCGGTGTTTCACCGAGAATGACAGGAACGAGATCGAGTATCGAGACGGGAACCATGATTCAGCTTAATCGCAAAGTAAGAAAAGAAGAAACGCGCGCGCGAACCGTTAAGCGATTAGCATGTTTGTGAACCAGGAAAGAGTTCCACGCCGGGCGGCCACGGAGTGCCGCCCCTGCAGTACGTTCGGCAAAGCGCAATATCCATAGTCGTAATTGACGCTGTGGTACGTACTGTAGGGGCGGCCCTCCGTGGCCGCCCGGCGGGGAATGTAATCTCAGAAATAACACACTATTTGGACTCTTCGCCCGGATGGTAGGAAGCCTCGAGGGTGGATTTGATTTCGTCGAGGGTTAGCAAGGACGGTTTGAATTGTCCGCGTGTATAAAGAGCTGACTGGTCCATGAAGTGTTTGCTCTTCGGATCGCCGCTCGCGCCGAAGGTGTGGACCGAGAGGGCGCGGACCCTGGGGGCAAACTCGACGACGCTGATGTAGGTTCCACCCGCGACGCCGTAACGCCGTTTTTGTCCGCGTTCAGGTGTGGCGTAAAACGTGAAGACAGCGCCGTCGTTGCCATTCACACCGCTCACGGCAAGACTCGGTTTAGAATCCTGAAAGTCCTCGTCGTTCTTTTCGTCAAGACGCTGCAGCCGGTTGATTTCCCCCCACGCGACTTTCCAGGTGCCGAAATCACGTTCCAGGGTGTTTAGAGCGTCAGTAAGTGCTGTCATGACATTCAGGTTTTCATCTCTTGTTAGGCGTTCGTGCCAGAGGCTGAAGATAGTCGTCGCCACTGAGTCGTTCGCGCTGCGATGATTCCAGCGAGAAAGTTCGTCGTAAACTTCGCTTAAGCGCGTCCTTCCAGGCGAGGCCGCATAATTATTAAGGCGCTGTCTGATTGCAAAAAGCAGTCCCGGCAATCGCCTACTGACACTCATCACTCGCGTGTCAAACGCAACTCGCGTCCATTCATCGAACGTAAACTTCGCCTTGCTCGCTAGGATCTCTCTCGAGATCGCGCCACGAGGGTTGTCACCCTCCTGCACCATATATTTCGGAAACTGTTTTGGATCCGGATTGCCGTCACTCGTCAATAGAAATGGAGTGGTGTTGCAGTTTTGCATCCAGCCGGTTTTTGGATTCTCAAGCTGCGGCAACTCATTCATCGTGTGATAACCCTGCCATTCAGTCGCCGGGTCGCTGCCATCGACTGGCTTCGTCCAGTCGAAACGCGGATCGCGCCGCGGTACTGCGCCGTTGTAGAGATACCACGTGTTGCCCTGTCGATCGGCGTACATCACGTTACCGAAGTTCATATTGAGCGGCGTCATCGCGCGTTTTAACGCGGCGAGTGATGTTGCGCGCGTCATGTCGTACCACTCGCGCAGCCAACCGTCTGATTCAAACTTCGCCATGCGTAGCGCAAGCATCTTGCCGTCGCGCACGCCGAGGATCGGGCCGTGATGCGTTTTGCGCATCGTGAACTTGCGCGTCTCGAGACCGTTGGCTGTCTTAACTTTGATCTCTTCAACGTGCTCTGTAGCCAGGCGATAGTCTTTGCCGTATTTGTACGCGAGTGGACGCGAAGGATCGTCGAACGTCTCGAGGTAGACGTCCGTCAAGTCTGCGGCATTGTCAGTGCTCACCCAGCCGCCGTTTTCGTTGTGTCCGACATAAGGCAACGGAAAGCCAAAGCGTGTGTAGCCGGTGAAATTCCAACCCTCATCGCTATGAAGATGACCTTCGTAGACCTGACCGGGACCAAAGAACGGCAGATGAGGATTGATGAAAAGCAGAGCGTGACCGGACGCGCTTTTTGATGGCCCAACTACCCATCCATTCGAGCCTGTGTGTTCTTTTAGATCGTCGTCGCGCGCGGCCGTTTGCAGACCAGGCCCGCGCAGATTTCGCTCGCGCGCGAAACCGTTCTGGTAATAGTTGTAACGAATGAAAGCGAGCGTGTACCACGGCTCTATCGTCGTCAGCAGTCGCGGCTTAACTTCGGGATGGCGCGCGAGGTAGTAGTTGAAGCCTCCGGCGAACGCATCGCACAACGAACGCATGCGAGGATCGAGGCGTGCATATTCCGCGCGCGCTAGCCTGGGAATTTCGAGTGCATGGTTGAGTCGATCTTCATCGAGCGACTTCGCACCGTAAACTTCCGATCCACGGCCCAGCGCGAGGATGAAGTTTTCCTCGACGCGCCAAAAATTGTCTTCCGCCTGTGCGTACGCGAAGCCGAACACCGTGCTTGCATCGGTGCGGCCGAAGACATGAGGAACGCCGTACGTGTCGCGATAGATCGTAACGCTGCGGGCGAGGGAATTTGTCTGCGCGAAGAGAAGAGTCTCGAATGCCACGACGACACATACCGTGAAAACGAATCGTCTAATCATTTGGTGAACTATTAAGCCACAAAGAGGCGCAAAAAGCACAAAAAGTTCGGCGCGTCTGGCGGAGTTGAGTTATTGTTGGCGCGCTGAACAAAATGCTGCTGAAGGAGTCCCCCAATGAAAACTCGCTATCTCACTGCGATCCTTTGTGCAATGCTGTTTGGAACTATCGCTCATGCTCAAACCTCCATGCTTCCACAGTTGCCGTCTGTGCCCGGCACCGGAAAACTCAGCGACGACCCGAAAGTCACTGAATTCACTTTCATTGCTGCGGGTGATAATCGCCCGGCCAAAAAGAATGCGATCAAACAACCGAAGACACTTGGTCTCATCATCAACGATTCCAAACAACACAAACCGGTGTTCATACTTTGGGCAGGAGACACCATCGCGGGCTTCCGAACTCCCCAGAAGATTCATCACAAAACGCTGGAAGCACAATACAAGGAGTTTTTCCGTCACGCTGCGAAAGCCGGTGTGCCGATGTTCAACTCTCCGGGGAATCACGAGATGGATGTAGTAGATAAGTCTAGCGCTGGAACCGTCGAAACTCCGGACCCGCAGATGCAGGCGCTCTATCTGAAAATGATGGAGTATCCGAAGGACGCTCCGCCGTATGGCGCCTTCAACTACGGCAACTCGCGCTTCATTGCGGTGGATACGGAAGAGGTTCCACCGGCCACGGCGGTACGTTCGGAAGGTGGCGCCGGTGCGAAGAAGTTGAAGCTCGATCCGGGTTTTGTGAGTTTGCAGCAATTAGAATTGCTGGCGGCTGATCTCGAGGCTAATAAAGACAAGGACCACATTTTTGTCTTTATGCATCACCCGATTAAGCCGCTAAAGAATAGTATGCGACTTAACCAGGAGAATGCGGATCAACTGGAAGCGCTGTTCGCAAAATATAAGAACGTCTCATATGTGATTGCGGCTCACGAACACCTGTACTTCAATGCCAGTGGCGATAAACTCAAGAAACTCAAGCCCCCTTCGAATACGAGTGATTCTTCGGACGGCCCGATATATCTTGTGAGTGGAGGCGCGGGTGCTCCACTCGGTAAGTGCCCCAAGCATACTAAGAACTGCAGCGATTCCCATCACTATCTCGTTTTTAGAGTGAACGGGAAGAAGGTGGACATGAAAGTCGTGAAGGTTCAGTAAGGTGCAGTTTAGTTTCTTTCGCAATAAAGACGATGAGGGCACCGACCGTCTTGAGGGTTTTCGTTATCAAGCGGAGATCATTGAGCCTGCTGTTGAAGCAGCGCTAATCAAGCGTGTGCGGGAGTTGCCGTTTGAGGAGTTTGAGTTTCACGGTTATAAAGGCAAGCGGCGTGTTGTTTCGTATGGTTGGAAGTATGAGTTTTCCGGAGGGGGTCAACTTCACAGAGCGGAAGATATTCCTCAGTTTCTACTGGAACTGCGATCGCGTGCAGCTTCTTTTGCGAAACTGGAACCAGCCGCATTCGAGCATGTACTGGTAACGGAGTACAGACCCGAGGCAGGCATTGGTTGGCATCGTGACAAGAGCGTCTTCGGTCAGGTAGTTGGCATTTCACTGCTTGCGCCGTGCGTCTTGCGATTCAGGCGAAAGGTGAATGCAAAGTGGGAGCGGGTTAACGTTCTCGCGGAACCGCGCTCCGCTTACCACCTCACCGGACCGGCGCGAGCGGAGTGGGAACACAGCATCCTTCGCGTCGATGCGTTGCGCTATTCAATTACTTTTCGGACTCTTTTGGCCACTGATAGTTCTTCGACCAGGTGAGGAATTCATTCACCCGACTTCGGTTAGCCACGAGCCATTCCGGGACACCTTTGGGTAAACGATCAGGTATACGAAACATTAGCAAATCGAGCGAGTCTACGACGTACCCATCCGCTACCGCGGGACGGTACTGACTGTATCCAAGCACAGTTCGTGACTTTTGAGGCAAAGCTTGCAGACAGGAGAGATCGCGGGCAGCTTTCGCCAGGACCATACATGTTGTCAAGGAAAATTTACTTGTGAGTAGTGGTTCAGTTTGAATACGCCGAAGGCATTGGCTAGTTTGAGCCAGGGTTGGAGCGCAGCGACAACCCTGGGATAGAAATAAAAAATTAGAATTAAACCCTGAAGGGGTTCGCCAACCGCCAAACCCTTACAGGGTTTCAAATCATCGTTCGGTTACAAGCCCAGGGTTCTCGCTGCGCTCGAACCCTGGGCTAAGGTTAGCGAACGCCTTCGGCGTATTTTCAAACTAAACCTGTACCCACTTGTGTCCGTTGTGCTTTTTTGTGGCGCTAAGGAGAATTCCCATGCTCTTGCGGCGACTCGTTCTTCTGTTGGTCCTATCCTCCACGTTGTTAACCTCAACAGCATCGCAGCAACGAGCGCAGAAACCGAAACCCGCTTCCAAAGCTCAGCCCGGATTGAGTGAAGAAGCAGAGCAGTTGCGATTGAACGCTATTTCACTGCTCCACTCACTCGCTCAAACTGCTAATGAAATCGACAAAATCGAGGATCGGGTGACGGTGCTCGCAGAGATCGGTGATGCGTTTTGGGCGGTGGACCGCGAATACGCGCGCACAGTGCTGCTTCGCAGCTTGAAAGAGATCGACAAACTCCCTCCAGGTGTTGACGATTTTGATAAAGAGCGTGTCGCCTCACAGAAGCGACATCTCAGAGAGGTTGTGTTGTCGCGGATCGCCAAACGTGATCTCGCATTCGCGAAGCAACTGATTGACGAGCAGATCAAAGAGACTCCCACGCTGAATGAACGGGCATCCAAACTCTATGGCGTGACGTCTGCGAGTTCAGACGTGCTTTTGGATCTCGCCCAGAGCTTTATCGCCACTGATCCGAAACGGGCCGCAATGATCGCTACGTATTCGCTTCAGGACGGAGCCTCGCAACGTTTCCGATATTTCCTCATTCAATTACGTGCAAAAGACAGCGATGCTGCCGACGTTTTGGTAACACAGGCTATCTCAGAACTGGGTCGACAACATCCAGGTAACCTCTTCGATGTGCTGATGCTCTGGGACTACGCCTATCAACCGGCGGACTTCTATTTCAACGGCATCTCATGGAATCGCGAATATAAAGAAGAGAGTGGCAACGCGTCCGCGGAATTGAAACGCCTCGTCCTTAACTATGCGCTGAATACGATTGTCGAGAACCTGCAACAACTCCCAAAGAGCGAGTCCGCTCAGGACCGTACTCTTGTTCAGATGCAATTGGGCGCGTTGCACTCCGTCATCCAGCAGCTACTTCCAAGCATGCAGGCTGATTTGCCGCGCGGCGCCGCCGATCTACAACAGGCGTTGGTTCGCGTCGAACAGGAACTCCGCGCCGGCGGTGGAGATCCACCACAGCGTCCTCCGAGCGAAGATTCGGACGAGGAGAAGACAGCGCTCGAGAAGTTGATTCAAGACGCAGAAAAAGCTCCGCAGGGAGAGGGCAGAGACGATCTGTATCTGAGTGCGGCAGTACAACTCTATTGGCGTCGTCAATTCGAAAAAGCCAAAGAGATGATTTCGAAAATTGACGATCAGGAAAAGCGTGACTTGATTCTCGAACCGCTGAATGTCGCTATTTCTGCTGAACTGGTCGCGAAGAAGAATTTGCAGGAGGCTTGGAATGTCGCGAACCAACTGAAGAGAAGTGAAACCCGCATGTCGGCTCTCGCACGAGTCGGACGTGCGTTTCTCGATGCTGGCGATGCGCAGAGTGGAATGCAGGCACTCACCGCCGCGCAATCGCTGATTAGCAAAACCGATCCTTCGATTGAGTTGGCCGCTGCAGCCCTACGAGTCGCGGCCGCGTTTCCGAAGACCGATCAGGTAAGGATCTCTGAAGGGATCGGGTTAGCGATTCAGGTCATGAATAAAGCTAAACAGGACGAGACGCCGTGGAGCCTGATGGATCCAATAGCCGAGGAGGATTCGCTGCTTCTCAACGCGAGGTACATGGCCGGAGGATCGAGAGGCATTGTTGTCAGAACATCTCTGCCTCAAGCCGGCGGATTTGCAGATGTGTTAGCGAGACTGGATTTCGACGAGGCCATCTCGCTGGCCAAGAACGTCAATAAGAAGCCGCTCGCACTAATGCTTCAGGCCGGTATTTGCCGGCGGGTTATTGAAAGTAGCCACAAAGAGGCACAAAAAGCACAAAAGCCGTAACTCAGGTCAAGAGCGCTTTGATCTCGTCAAGGACCGTTGCGTCTTCGATTGTTGCGGGCACTTGATAGTCAACTCCGTCGGCGATCTTCTTGATTGTGCCGCGCACGATCTTTCCTGAGCGCGTCTTGGGCAGGCGATTCACAACTCGCGCCTGTTTGAAGGCCGCTACTGGTCCAATCCTTTCCCGCACCATTGCAATTACTTCGCTGACAATCTCTTCTTCACTTCGATCGGCGCCGGCCTTGAGAACTACGAGCCCGAGCGGCACCTCACCTTTGACAGCGTCGGCTTTGCCGATCACAGCACATTCGGCAACGTCGGGATGTGCAGCGATCACCTCTTCCATTCCGCCTGTCGAGAGACGATGCCCGGCAACGTTGATGATGTCGTCAGTGCGACCCATGATCCATAGATAACCATCATCGTCTTTGAAACCCGCGTCTCCGGTTTTGTAGTAGCTGGGATAAGAAGTGAAATACGATTCGTGACATCCGGCATCGTTGTTCCAGAGAGTCAGGAGACATCCCGGCGGCAACGGAAGCTTGATCGCGACGTTCGCCGTCGTGTTCGCCGTTACTTCTTTGCATTCGTCGTCGACGATCCTCACGTCATAACCCGGCATTGCCACACCGCACGAGCCGGGTTTGATCCTCAGCATGTTTGGTCCGGCTACATTCGCTCCGACGGGCCAACCGGTTTCAGTCTGCCACCAGTGATCGATTACGGGTACGCCAAGGTGTTTGGTGGCCCATTCGAGCGTGTCCGGATCGCAGCGTTCACCTGCGACGAAGAGCGTGCGAAAGTGTTCGAGGTTTTGTCCTTGAATGCGCTCGCCACGAGGATCTTCTCGTTTGATGGCGCGAATCGCTGTTGGCGCGACAAACATCGTCTTCACTTTATGCTGCGACAACACGCGCCAGAACGCGCCGGCGTCAGGAGTGCCGACGGGCTTGCCTTCATACAATATGGTCGTGTTGCCGTTGGCGAGTGGACCATACAGGATGTAAGAGTGTCCCACTGCCCAGCCGAGATCCGAAGATGCCCAAAATACTTCACCGGCGTGCGTGTTGTAGATGTTCGGGAGGCTCCATTTGAGCGCCACGAGATGACCGCCGTTATCACGCACGACACCTTTCGGGACGCCAGTCGTACCCGAGGTGTACAAGATGTACAGCGGGTCAGTTGCAAGCACGGGAACGCAATCGACAGGCTTCGCCCCCGCCATCAGTTCGTGCCAGTCCAGATCGCGATGCGGAATCATCGACGCGTGTTCCTGAGGACGTTGCAGGATGATGCACGCTTGAGGTTTCCAGGATGCGCTTTCGATCGCCTGGTCCAGTAGCGGTTTGTAAGGAACGACGCGATTGACTTCGATGCCGCAGGATGCTGAGACAACCAGACGAGGGCGGGCATCGTTGATGCGTTTGGCGAGCTCCGGAGAAGAGAAGCCGCCGAAGACCACGCTGTGAATAGCGCCGATGCGCGCGCACGCAAGCATCGCGACGAGGGTCTCGGGCACCATCGGCATGTAGATAATGACGCGCTCGCCTTTTTCGACGCCCTTGCTGCGTAAGACGCCGGCGAAACGCGACACTTCGTCGAGCAACTCACGATATGTGAAAGTCTTGATTGTTTGTGTGACGGGACTGTCGTATATGAGAGCAGTTTGATCTGCGCGACCGTTCTCGCAATGGAAATCGAGAGTGTTGTAGCAGGTGTTTAGTAGCCCTCCGCTGAACCAGCGATGAAAAGGCGCTCGCGAATCGTCGAGCACCTTGTCCCACTTCCTGTACCAGTGAACGGCCTCAGCAGCCTCGGCCCAGAAGTCTTTGGGATTAGCGCGCCAGTGGTTGTAGATGTCGAAATAGTTGGAAGGCATGATCCTCACGTCAGTGTGGACAGGATTTACAGGATTAAATCAGGATTCACAAGATCAAACCGGAGGCTGAAGGGCTTCTCCAACTAAAGGTTGACCGCTGTCAGCGTGGCATTTTTTCATGTTTACTAATTATGTCGACCGTCTTAAGATGCTGCACCTGTAAACCGCACTCTGGAAAAGTTCACAAGGGAGGTCCGAGATGTCAGCCCACGCCGCAGATGCGCGCTTCGGCTCCACCGACCCAAGCTTTTACGAGAAGCTGAATACCGTCTGGCACAAACGCGCCTTGAACACCTTCATGTTTATCGTGCTCGCCCACTGGGCTGAACACCTGGCGCAAAGTTATCAGATTTATGTGCTCGGTTGGCCAAGACCACAATCCAACGGCGTTCTGGGTCTCTTCTATCCATGGCTGGTGCAGATGGAAGTGTTGCACTACGGCTATGCGATCGTAATGCTGATCGGCATCTGGACGCTCCGGAAAGGGTTTACAGGAACTTCTCGTAAATGGTGGACCGTCGCTTTAGTCATCCAGTTCTGGCATCACATCGAACACTTTGTGCTGCAATGGCAGGCGCTGACGCATCACTACTGGTTTGGCTCGCCTGTGCCGATCAGTTTTGTGCAATTATTAATGCCGAAGTTCAGACCAGAGCTCCATCTCTTTTACAACGCGATAGTTTTCATTCCGATGATGATCGGCATGTACTATCACCTGTTCCCGCCGAAGGGTGAAGAAGCGGCCGCATGCAGTTGTGCGCTGAAGCGAGAGCCGTTGCCGGCAGTAGTAGCCTGATCGCACTTTGTCTCTGCTTCCTCGTTGTTCAAGGGTGCAGAAGTGCGACTGAGACGCTGCCCGATCTCAAACTCACTCACGAAGTGTCTCCGCAGCCGCCTCGAGTTGGCCATGTGCGAGTCACTCTGAGGCTGACTGACTACTCAGGTAAACCGATAACTCGAGCCGGGCTCAGTATCGAAGGATACATGTCACATCCGGGTATGAAACCGATAGCTGCCAGCGTGGTGGAATCCGAGCCCGGAAGTTATGTGAGCGTAATCAATCTGGCGATGGCCGGAGACTGGGTATTCATTGTTCACATTAAGTTGCCAGGCCAGGTTTCGGTGGACCGCCAGTTTGAAATCAAGGGAGTCTTGCCGGTATAAAAACAGTAGTTCACGCCCGTGTTCCAGCCAGATAGAAACAGCATTCCGCGCAACTCATTTGACCTGTTACGTGTTCCGATTGTCGGGACATTGCTCCGGTACAAGCACGCGCGAACGCTGCTTCAGATTCCACTATTTCTGATCAGCATTGCGATGATCGTGCATGGGTTGTTTGGTCCACAACTCGCGCCGCAGAATCTTGCGACGACGTACACGTGGGTACACTTTCGCGGCGCTCTCGTGTTTGTGTTGCTGCTGGCGGGGAATTTCTTTTGTCTGGCGTGCCCGTTCATGCTGGTGCGGAATCTGGCGCGCAAGTTCTTTCGGCCGGTGCGAAACTGGCCTCGCCGGCTGCGAAACAAATGGCTGTCGTTGGGACTGTTTGTGACGATGCTTTTTGTTTACGAGTGGCTCGATCTGTGGTCGTCGCCGTGGTGGACCGCGTGGTTGATCGTCGCCTACTTTGCCGGTGCACTATTGATCGACGCAGTTTTCAAGCACGCGACATTCTGTAAGTTTGTGTGTCCGATCGGGCAGTTCAATTTTGTCGCTGCAACTGCATCGCCGCTCGAGGTTGCGGTGCGCGACACGAATGTTTGCGCTGGGTGCGCGACGAAAGATTGTATTCGCGGTGTGCGTGAGGCGGATGCTCCCCTGGTGTCGATTCAGCGTGGTTGCGAGCTGGCGTTGTTTCAGCCGCGCAAGGTTGGAAATGTTGACTGCACGTTCTGTCTCGATTGTGTGCAGGCGTGCCCGCACGACAATGTTGGCATTATAAGTCGTGTTCCGGCTGCGGAGTTGACTGCAGATCCGATGCGGTCGGGGATGGGGATCTTTTCCAGACGTAGCGATCTCGCGGCGCTTGTAGTTGTTTTTACGTTTGGTGCTTTGCTGAATGCGTTTGGAATGGTTAGTCCTGTTTATGCGCTCGAGAGTTGGGTCGCGAGAGTGTCGGGCGTTCAGCGTGAGTTTCCGGTACTCGTTTTTGTCTTTGGATTGTTTCTGGTGGTTGAGCCTTTGCTGCTGATTGGTGGGGCTGCGTGGTTGACGCGGGTTTGGGGTGGAAGCAGGAAACCAATAGTTGCTGTGGCGGTGAGATATTCGTATGTGCTCGCGCCGCTCGGGTTTGGTATTTGGCTCGCGCATTATGGGTTTCATTTCCTGACGGGGCTATACACGATTGTGCCCGTGACGCAGGCGGCCCTTGGGGGTCAGCCGCGTTGGGGCACACACGGATTTGCGCCGAATGTGGTGCAGCTTTTTGAGTTTGGGTTTGTGTTCCTTGGATTGCTCGGATCGCTGTTGGTTAGCTACTCGATCGCCCGTTCTGAAAAGGTAGACCACCCGTCGCGCATCTTCGCGCTCTGGGCCATTGTGGCTCTAATCATCACCGCCGGAGCGCTCTGGCTCATGTCGCAACCAATGGAAATGCGCGCCGTGACGCTTGGAGTTGGTTAATCCACAGATTACACAGATTGATTACGGATTTGGTATGCGTTTGCGGAAGAGCTTGTTGCTGCTCATTGGATTGGTGTTTGCGAAGGGCACCATTGCGCATGAGGGGCCGCCGTTTCCGTTGTTTGTGGATCAGAAGGTTGATCGATATGTCGTTTCTGTTTGGACTGATCCGGATGTTGGGACCGCATTGTTCTTTGTGATTTTAAAGGGGGAGGACCTTCCCGGAGATTTACG
>DATNFX010000143.1:0-4052 GCA_035606195.1 Pyrinomonadaceae bacterium | reverse complement strand
TCGGCGGTTGTGGCCTGCACGCCGTCGAAGTCGGATCCGATGCCGACGTGGTCCACACCAACGAGTTTCACAATGTGATCGATGTGATCCACGATGCGCGACACGTTCACTGGCGGCAATCGACGCGCATACTCGCGTTGCCGCACAAGATCGCGTGCGATTTTCTTGTGTACTGCATCGCCTTGTTCGGCAGCAGACGCTGCCTGAACCATACTCGCGATTTCAGCGTCGACCTGCTTCTTCTTCTGACTCCAACCCGGCTCGAGATGTTCGGGATAGAAGATCACGTTGACGACGCCACCGGTTTTGGCAAGCGCGCGAATCATGTCGTCGGTAAGATTTCGCGGCACGTCTGCAATCGCTCTGCACGCCGAATGTGTGGCGATAACGGGCGACGTCGACGTGTTAACGATGTCCCAGAACGTCTGATCGGACACGTGAGAAACGTCAACCATCATTCCCAAACGATTCATCTCGCGCACCACACTCTTTCCAAACTCGTTCAGACCGCGTGTGGCGCCAACGTCGTCGCCGGACGAGCCGGCCCAACTCGTGCTCACACTCCACGCCGGCGACATGTACCTCACACCGAGATCGTAGTAGCGCTGAACATTCTCCAACCTTTCATCGATTGCGTAACCGCCTTCAAGTCCCAACAGCGCTGCAATCTTCCCTTCACTCGCCGCGCGCCTGATATCTCCGGCGGTCGTTGCCATCACCCACGTTTCGGGATGTTTGTCCGCTAGCGTACGAATCGCTTCGATCTGATCGTCAGCGCGCTTAACAGCTCGGTTGCCACCACCGCCAAATAGCTGCGGCTCCACCCAGATCGAAAAGAACTGCGCATCGAGATTCCCGGACCGCGCGCGCACAGCGTCGAAGTGGCCGTCGGTGAGTTGTTGTTGAATATCGACGTGTTCGTCGAGGATTCGTTGCACCGTATCGACGTGCATATCAATCGCAATTGCTCGTTTATGAATGGAAAGTGGGTCGGTATTAGAAGTTTCTGTTACTGATGTGTTTTGGTTGTTTTGGTTCATCTTTTTCTCAGTGCAGCCGGCAGAAAACGCAGCGAGCAAAATTAACGTGATCACAATCCGCATGGTCTGTTTTTGGCGGTCAAGCCTTCTTGCCAAGCGACTCAAAACTACTGTATTGTGCCATGTTTGATAACCCACTCCGAACAAGTGAAGAGTATCGGGATCTCCCAGTGTCGAAGTGTTTCTACGCGGCGTAGATGAGGGCCTCGCCCCTGCATCTCAGTATTTCCTGAAGGAGTAAACAACATGTTCTCAAAAGACGGCAACAGCAAAGATGTTAAGACACCGCGAATCTGCGATTGGGTTTGGCATAACGGCGAGTTTATCCAATGGAACGACGCCCGCGTGCACGTGATGTCGCATGTCTTACACTATGGCTCCAGCGTCTTTGAGGGAATCCGTTGTTACTCCACGAAGCAGGGACCAGCCATCTTTCGTCTCCGCGAACACATGCAGCGCTTTCTGAACTCCGCAAAGATTTATCGCATGGACCACGAGTGGACGCTCGATCAGTTGTGTACTGCATCGATGGACCTCGTGCGACGCAGCGGAATGGATCAGTGTTACATCCGGCCCATACTGTTTCGCAGTCTCGATGAAGAACATCCGGCGTTCGGCGTCAACCCGTTTCCGAATCCGCTCGCCTGTTACATCGGCGCATGGGACTGGGGCAAGTATCTTGGCGACGAAGCGATCGAACGCGGCGTGGACGTTTGCGTCTCGACCTGGCAGCGACTTCACGCGAACGCAATGCCCGCTATGGCAAAGAGCGGCGCCAACTACATGAACTCGCAGTTGATTAAGATGGAGGCGCTTCTCAACGGCTTCGCGGAGGGCATCGCGCTCGACGATCGTGGCTATGTTTCAGAAGGTTCAGGGGAAAACATCTTCGTGATTGCCGGTGACGTCGTATTAACGCCGCCGCTCTCGTCGTCAATTCTTCCCGGCATTACTCGCGACAGCGTGATCCAGATCTGTCAGGAACTGGGCCTCACCATCAAGGAACGAACGATTCAGCGCGCCGCGCTTTACGTGGCCGACGAGCTTTTCTTCTCCGGAACGGCCGCGGAAATCACGCCGATTCGCTCCGTCGACCGCATCACAGTTGGCAATGGCGCGCGTGGTCCAATCACGGAGAAGATTCAGAAGGCGTACTTCGAAATCACCAAGGGCGAGCGTACGGCTCCGGGTAAGTGGCTCACCTATATCAACGAGTCCAAGGCGGCGCCGAGCGATAACAACGGCTTCTCTCGAGCGGCAATTCCATCCACAGATTACGCAGATTCCTTAAAGTAATCAGCGTAACGTCGGTGATCTGTGGATAAGTTTGTTGACGCATCTCACGGCGTTTAGCTATATTCAGTTTGTCCCGAGTGCACCTCGCCGCGCTCATACTCCAACAATTCTCGCGTAATCCCACACGGTTTTCAGTAGTTTCAGGATATTGCATGGGCCTAAAAATCGACGATTTACTTCGAGTCGCCACCGGACAAAACGCGTCCGACCTCCACCTAAAGGTGGGGGCGTTCCCCGTGATGCGTATCGGCGGCGAGCTACACCCCATCGCTGACGCTCCCCGCATGAAGCCGGAGGACACCCTGGACATGGCGTTCTCGATGATGTCCAACCGGCAGAAGCAGAGATTCAAAGAGGTTTCGGAAGTCGATATCGGCTATGGCGTGTCAGGGCTGGGCCGTTTCAGAGCAAACATCTTTCAGCAACGCGGCACCGTCAGCATAGTGCTACGCGTCATTCCGGATCACACGAAGACCGCCGGCCAACTCGGTCTGCCGCCCGTAATCGACAAGATTGCCGAAGAACGGCGCGGTCTGATTCTCGTCACCGGAGCCACCGGTTCTGGTAAATCGACGACGCTCGCGGCGATGATTGATTGCATCAACTCAACGCGCAGCGGTCACATTGTCACCATTGAAGACCCGATCGAGTTTCTGCATCGCGACAAACACTCGTTTGTGACGCAGCGTGAAGTCGACGTCGATACGCTTTCTTTCGCCCAGGCCCTGCGTGGTGCTTTGCGACAGGATCCGGACGTCATACTCGTCGGCGAAATGCGCGATCACGAAACAATTGAGACAGCACTGACGGCTGCGGAAACAGGTCACCTCGTGCTTTCAACTCTGCACACACTCGATGCGACAGAAACCATCACCCGAATCGTTTCTTCATTCCCCTCGCACCAGCAAAAGTCTGTGCGCATTCAGCTCGCGGGAATTCTGAAGGCTGTGATCTCGATGCGTCTGGTGCGTGCCGCAAAAGGCGCCGGCCGTGTACCGGCAATTGAAGTGCTGGTATCGACGGCTACTATTCGCGATCACATCATCAACGAAGAGAAGACCTATCTGATTCGCGAAGCGATTGCGGCAGGCACATCACAGTACAGCATGCAGACGTTCGATCAATCGTTGTTTCATCTACTCCAGTCACGTCTCATCACGCAGGAAGAAGCGCTCCACAACGCGACCAATCCCGATGAGTTCAGGATGCGCGTGTCAGGGATTTACGCGAAGGACGACACGCTCGATCACATCACCACGCCCGCCACAGCCAGCGTGCTCCCACCTGCACTCAGCAACGAACCCGACAGCATCTTCGTAAAGCATTAACAGCCACAAAAGGCACATAAGGCACAAAAAGCACAAACAGGAACTCAGAATCTCTTTTGTGCTTTTTGTGCCTTATGTGCCTTTTGTGGCCTAGTTCACTCTTTGGCGGCGCATGACGCGGACGCTAGAGCGCCAGTCTTCGTTGATGTCGAAGCGATAGAGTTCGATGTCGGAGGAGATGCAGTGGGCGAGTGTTTGAAAGCTCGGGTGGACGCGCAAGGTGGGAGCGACGAGGTAGACAAGGGGCGGCTCGTCTTTGATCGCGCGCGCGCCGAATAGTTTCGCGCGAGCGATGTGGCCGCGGCGTCGATGAGCTTCAACTCGTCGCCAGTAATCAGCACCTTGCAAAACGTGCTCACGGTCCTCCGACACTTTCAACTCAATCACA
>DATNFX010000142.1:0-3101 GCA_035606195.1 Pyrinomonadaceae bacterium | reverse complement strand
GGTGGAGAAAATGGCGGCGCAGTGCGTGACACTCGAGACGGAATTGGGCGCCATCGATATCGCGATGATGCCTGAAGTCGCGCCGGAGTCAGTCAGGAACTTTCTCAATCTTTCAGCAACCGGAGCACTGGATACGACGACGTTTAGTCGCGTCGTCAAAGGTTTTGTGATTCAGGGAGGAAATCTTCAGACCAGCGAGAAGTGGAGTGCGGAGCTCTCGAAGCGAATGGCCCGCAGACTTCCGGACGAACCGGGACTCGTCAAACATGTTCGCGGCATCGTTTCGATGGCGCGTACTGATGAACCGAATAGCGCGACGACACACTTCTTCATTCTCGTTGGAACAGGACAACATCTCGACAGCAAGTTTGCCGCGTTTGGCACGGTGACGAGAGGGATGGAAGTGGTCGACGCGATCAACCAGGCGCCTGCGGAAAATGAGAAGCCGGAGAAGCCTGTCAAGATCAATCGTGCGGTTGTAACGCCATGCAAAAAGTAGTTCTGGGTTTGCTCATAATCACTAGTCTCTTTCTTTTTAGCGGTTGCGCAGAAAGTGACGGCAAGGCGGCTTCGCCTGAAGATGCGAAGCGGTTACTGAAGTTGCAGGGTTATGACTTTAACGAAAAGGGTTTCTTTGCGGCTGCAAAAGCGCACGACATGAGGGCGCTCAATTGGTACTTTGATGGAGGCTTCAACCCGAACGTACAAGATAGCGAGGGCCGGACAGCCTTTATCTCAGCGGCCGCACGCGGTGATCTCGTAATGGTCAAGGCACTTCTGTCGCGCGGTGTCGATATCAACGTCAAAGACAACCTCGGGTACACAGCGCTTTCGCATGCGGTTGAAGCAATGTATTCAGAGGTAGAAGACGCGATATTGAATAGTCCGGGGTTCGATCCGAATGTCGGAGGATTGAAGGGTCGACCGGTCCTTCTCGCCTACGTTTGGCGTAACGACAAGGAAAGAACTCAAAAACTACTCACGCACGGTGCGAACGTAAACGCGCAGGACGCTGACGGTGATACGGCATTGCACGGAGCCGCGCAGAACGGCAATGTCGAAATAATCAATCTGTTGCTGGACAAAGGTGCGAATGCGAATGCCAAAAACAAATTGGGTGGCACTCCGCTAATGTGGGCAGCGGTCTTCGGAAATGACGACGCGGCGCGGCTGTTGTTGAGTCGCGGCGCAAATCCTTCGCTGAAGGATAACGACGGCATCACGGCGCTGGGGTGGGCCATCGAAAACAAACGTACCAGCACCGTGTCGTTGTTGAGAGGCAAACGTTAATCGTGTTACTCGTTATCGACAATTACGATTCCTTTACTTACAACCTCGTCCAGTATCTTGGTGAACTGGGTGAGACGGTTGAAGTGCGCCGGAATAATCGCGTCACGCTCGATGAGATCGAGAATAATCTGCGGCCCGAGCGGATCGTGATCTCTCCGGGTCCGGGCACGCCAAATGATGCCGGCATTACGCTCGACGTTATTGCCCGATTTGCTGGAAAGGTCCCGCTGCTTGGTGTGTGCCTGGGCCACCAGGCAATCGGTCAGGCGTTTGGCGGGAACGTGATTCGCGCGCCGGAGTTGATGCATGGCAAAGCGTCGGAAGTCAGTCACGATGGGAAAACGATTTTTGCCGGGATTAGCGATCGTTTTCTGGCGGGCCGCTATCATTCGCTGATCGTCGATAAGGAAACATTGCCGTCGTGTTTGGAAATCTCTGCGTCAACGGCCGGCGATGTCATCATGGGTCTGCGCCATCGCGAGTTGAAAGTCGAAGGCGTGCAGTTTCATCCCGAATCGATCCTGACCTCCAACGGCAAGCAGTTGCTCGCAAACTTCCTGAAGCTCTGATCCTTCCTTCATGGCCACTCATCGTCTAACTGATTTTCTTCCGCGACTCGTACGTCGTGAAGATCTGACTCGCGACGAGGCGTTCGAGCTGCTTGAAGCCTTGCTTGATCCCGAAGCTACGGACGCGCAGATTTCTGGCGCGCTGGTAGCGTTAGCGGCGAAGGGTGAAACGATTGAAGAGCTGGCGGGGATGGCTGAAGGACTGCGCTCGCGAGCTACTCGCGTGATCTCGCAACATCGATGTTTTATCGACACGGCCGGAACCGGATCGAGTCGCGCAAAGACATTCAACATCTCGACCGCCGCCGCCTTTGTTATCGCAGGGGCGGGGTTGCCGGTCGCGAAACATGGAAATCGGGCGGCGAGTAGTAAAGCGGGAAGTGCTGACTTGCTGACGGCGCTCGGCGTTAATGTGTCTGCGATACCGCTGGTCTCTGAAAACGCGCTCAACGAGATTGGAATTTGTTTTATGTTTGCGCCGCTCTATCATGGCGCGACCGCGCGAGTCGCAGGGATTCGGCGCCAACTCGGAATCCACACGACCTTTAATTTGCTGGGCCCGTTGAGTAACCCGGCGGGTGCGCCGCGCCAGATTATCGGTGTGTGGCGTCTGGAACTGGCGGAAAAGTTGGCGCGCGTGTTGGGGGAGCTCGGCACCGAACGGGCGTGGGTGGTCCATGGCGAAGATGGGCTCGACGAGATAACACTTGCAGGGAAAACTCACGTTGCCGAAGCGCAGAATGGCAGTGTGAAGACGTTTGACATCGGACCAGGAGATTTTGGGTTTGAAGCGGGGACGCTGGAGCACTTGCGTGGCGGAGATGCTGAGGCGAATGCCCGGATCGTGAGCGCCGTGCTTTCCGGCGAACGCAAGGATGAAGCGAGGACGTTGGTGATCATGAATGCTGCTGCCGCGCTTTTCCTCGGTGGATCTGCTGCTGATTTGCGTGATGGCGCGATGATCGCTGCGAATTCGATCGATTCAGGTGTCGCGCGGCACAAGTTGGAACTGCTGATTGATGCGACGAGCGGCCCGTGATGAATATCCTGTCGGAGATTATCACTAAAAAGAGGGAGCGTGTACTCGCTTCGAAGGCTTCGGTTCCGCTCGAGCGGATCCAAGATCTGGCTGGGAAAGTGCGAAGCAACGCAGCGCCGCATGCGTTAAGCAAGGCTCTGCAGGGAGAGGGAGTCCATGTCATTGCTGAATTCAAGCGCCGCTCGCCGTCGAAGGGAATTATC
>DATNFX010000141.1:0-14051 GCA_035606195.1 Pyrinomonadaceae bacterium | reverse complement strand
GAGTAACTTTTGGAACTGAACCCCGCCCGGTACGTGTGACTGTCTGGCTATATCCATCCCGCGTTTCACCTACAGGAGTGTTTTATGCGCCTACCCTTCGCCGCAATTGCGTTGAGTCTTTGTTTCGTCCTGTTTACCTCCGCAGCATTCGCCCAGCCTAAGAAGTCAAAAACAACCAATGAAGAAGCGGACGCCGAGGCGGCGCAGCAGCGAACCGTCGCGATTTCACTCGTCACCAGTCTCGCGGATGAAGCGCGCAGTTTTAAGGATCAAACGAGGCGGGCACGAGTGCAGGCTCGGGCCGCGGACGTGCTCTGGGATACGGACCCGGAGCGGGCGCGAGAGCTTTTCCGCCGCGCGTGGGAAGCGGCGGAGATTGTCGACGCGGAAGCTGCGAAGAAACGCGCTGAAGACATGAAGCGAATGGAAACGGAGGGCGGGCCGGTCGTCGTGCGTGGCGGACCAGACATCCGCAGCGAAGTTCTGCGCCTGGTCGCCAAACGCGATCGCAAGCTCGGCGAAGAGTTTCTCAAAGCTCTTGACGAGGCGGCGGAAAAAGAGCGAAGTGAGGCTGCGACCGCGCGAAACAATGGCCCCGGTAGTCTCGGAAGTTCGCAGCGCCTGCAACTCGCACGACGACTCATCGAAGACGGCGAAATTCAACGCGCACTCGAATTTGCAACTCCGGCACTCAACACTGTAAGTCCCGACTCGATCTTCTTTCTCTCAGCCCTGCGCGAGAAAAATGCACAACTTGCCGACGCCGCCTTTACTAACCTCATGGCCTTCGCCGCACGCGATCCAAACTCCGACGCCAACACAGTCTCGGGTTTGTCGTCGTATTTGTTCACACCATTTCTTTACGTGCAGTTCGAAAGAGAGGGCGGCTCTAATCAAAGCCGGCAACGAGGACCGACACCCGCACCCGAAGTCGATCCGGCGCTAAGAAACAACTTTCTCAAAGTCGCATTTAATATTCTGATGCAACCAGTGCCCGCGCCCGATCAGGATCGGACCACGTCAGGCCGAGCCGGAAAGTACCTGATGATCAAACGTCTGCTGCCGCTCTTCGAACAGTACGCTGCGGATCTCGCGCCGAATTTACGAACCCAAATGACAGCGCTTGCTTCGTATGTGCCCCCCGACATGCAGCAAGGCGAGAATCGCGCGGTGAACGTTGGGATTCAGCCGGAGTCGTCAGGCAGCGATCCTTTGCAGCGCATGCAGGAACGATTGGACCGCGCGACCAAATCGGACGATCGCGATGAGATCTACGCCGACTACGCAGTCGCACTCTCGCAGGACGGCGATCCGCGAGGGAAAGATCTCGTCGACAAGATCGAGAACACCGAAATGCGAAAGAGCGTCAAAGCCTATACTGATTTTCAACTTGTTCAAGTCGCAATTCGAAATAAGGACGTTGCGGAAGTCAGCCGGATTGTTAAGTCGGGTGACCTCACGAGTATCCAAAAGGTGTGGGCCCTGACCAGTGCCGCGAAGCTCGTAATCGCGGCGGAACGCTCGCGTGCTGCCGACATGCTCGAAGAGGCACTCGCCGAGAGCCGTCGCATCAGCGCCGGGGATCCGGATCGTGCGAGAGCGCTCACGGCTGTTGCAGTCGGTTTTGGCGAGATCGACCGCGTGCGTTCGTGGGAAATTCTGGGTGAAGTAGTGAAAGCGGCCAATAGTGCGGAGGCTTACACGGGCGAAGACAGCCGCGTTGCTTCACGACTGCAAACCAAGTTCATGGTAGTCATGAGTCAAAGCACCGCGGAAGACTTTGACTTGCTCGCGGTTTTCAGGCATCTTGCACGCGCCGATCTTCTCCGAGCGATTCAGCTCGCAAAAACATTCACCGGCGAATCTCCTCGGGCAGTGGCAACTCTTGCGATCGCACGTTCGGTGCTCGAGAAACGCAAGGATTCAGCGTAGGTCATCCACAGATTACACAGATTTAGGAGTAGAGCATGAAAGAGTTTGGCATTCTGTTGTGTTTACTCTTATCTGCAACCCTCACTCATGCGCAATCTAAACAGGCAGCGCCCGCGAAAGCGGCGGCGGCGGATTCCACTGCCGCGGCAGATGCTGAACTCGCACTAAAAGAACGTCGCGCCAAAGCCCGATCGTTGCTGGTCTCACTCTCCAGCGATGCACGCGCGTTCCAGGATCAGATGCTTCGAGCCCGATCTCTCGCGCGCATCGCCGACGCACTCTGGCGAGTTGATACGGAGCAAGGTCGACTGCTGTTTCGCAAAGCCTGGGAAGCCGCGGAAGTTGCAGATCTGGAAGGCGACAGAAAACTCCAGGAGGAGATCGCTAAACAGAAATCCGTCACCGGCGGCGGATTCGCCACCAATTTACCGCCAAACATACGACAGGAAGTATTGCGGCTTGCAGCAAAGCACGATCGAGCTCTCGGCGAGGAGTTCCTCGAGAAATATAAAGCGCAAAAGATGGAAGCCGCGAATGCAGCGTCGACAGCAAAGCCGAATCCGAATCGTCTGAGTGATGCAATGGCGCAGCGTATCGGAGTAGCGTCGCAATTGCTTCAGATCGGTGAAGCTGAGCGTGCTCTCGATTTTGCCGAACCCGCGCTCTCGCAGGTAACAATGCAAACCATGAACTTCCTGTCAGACGTGCGCGAGAAGAACGCCGACGCGGCTGACAAGCGTTACGCGGCGTTACTCGCCAGCGCTGCCAATAACCCGCAAGCAGACGGCAACACAGTGTCGCTGCTTGCTTCGTACATCTTTACTCCTCACCTGATGGTGACCTTCAGCAACAGCGGTTCGTCGAGCTCTCAGAGTGCGCCGGCGATCACGCCTGCAGCGGTTTCGGCTGAACTGCGAAACATGTTCTATCAGGTGGGCGGAGGTATTCTGCTGCGCCCATTACCGGGACCCGGACAAACAGATCAAACAACCACGGGTGTAGATGGGAAGTACCTCCTCATAAAACGAATGTTGCCCTTCTTCGAGCAGGGCGCACCACCCGAAACTGTTGAAGCGCTTCGGACGCACATGAACGCTTTGAACACTGTCGTCTCTGACGAAACGCGCCGTCGCGACGAGGATTGGGTCTTCAGGGGTCTCAAATCGGACAAGCCTGCGACGACTAATCGCGAACAGTTGTTGCTCGAGCGTATTGATCGTGCAAAGACATCCGCGGATCGCGACTCACTCTATATCGAATTGATCACTATGACGGCGGGTAGAGGCGATGCGAGAGCACGAGAGTTTGTAAGCAAGATCGAAGACTCCGAGACTCGCAAACAGTTGCAAGCCTACGTCGATCCCTCGCTGGCGATGAACTACGTCAATAAGAAAGATGCCGACCAGGCGTTAGACATGGTTCGTAAAGGCGAGCTGAACCACATTCAGAAAACCTGGATACTGACGGAGTGTGCAAAGATTCTCGCCAAAACCGATCGGGATAAGGCACTGGAACTGATCGACGAAGCCGAAACTGAGGCGCGCCGGCTCGAAGGATCGGATCCGGCACTGCCCCGTGGACTGATTGCGGTGGCGAACGCCTTCAAAGAAGTTGACCCATCACGCGTCTGGGATGCGACGTTCGACGCTGTGAAAGCGGCAAACTCCGCCGAAGGCTTTACGGGCGAAGACGGTGAGATGGTGCTGAAGTTTCAGAGTAAAGGGCACTCGTCGGTTCACACGAGCGACGTGCCTGATTTCGATCTTGATGGAATTTTCAGAGAGCTCGCCGCCAAAGATTACGATCGCGCGGTTGAACTGGCGCGGGGATTTCAGGCTGAGGGCCCGCGAGCCGTGGCAACAATCGCAATCGCGCGGGCCATCTTGGAACCGAAGAAGACCGCAGCCGCTAAATAATCTTGTCAATCGTGTAAATCTTCGAAATCCTGTGACAGGATTTGCATGATTCACAGGATTGACAAGATTCTAGGTGGTTCACGAATAGATATTCATTGGTCTGGTTAATAGAGCGAGGGGATCGTCGACGTTCAGCGCTTCACGCACGTAGAACGGCTCGCCGGCGTCAACACCAATCAACGATCCGAAATATCTCATCCGGAATTCGATCTCGCTCAGAAACCGACGCTCGCTGATTCGCGTGGAGGGCTCTTTTGACGCAGCGTCATAAAACTGCGAAGCGTAAGCCCTGATCGCGTCCATCTTCTCATCGACAAAGGCCGACACATCAACAACGAACGACGGCACAATTCGTCGCGAAAAGAGCGAATGCATGATCGCCGGCATCGGCACCGCCCCGAGCCCTGACTCTTCATCGTATCGCCTCATCGTGGCCAGTCGCGCCGCTTGTCTCACAATCACCGAGGTATTCGCGTGATCCGGATGCGGGTCGTCTTCGTGCGTGGTCATAAGCACCTTGGGTTTGTGCGTGCGGAGCAAGCGCACAAACGCCGTACGCGCCACTTCAGTCGGCCAAACGTGTCCATCGGGCTGATCCAGATTCACACGCACGTCGAGCTTCATGATTCGCGCCGCATCGAGTGCTTCCTTCGCGCGAGTCTCGGGAGTACCACGCGTTCCCATTTCACCGCGCGTCAGATCGCAAACACCCGTGCGATAACCCAGGGATTTCAGTTTCAGTAGTGTTCCCGCAACCGAAAGCTCTGCATCATCCGGATGAGAAAAAACTGCCAGTACATCAAGCTGGGGCTCTGTCGAAGTCATTGCCGAAAGTTTAGCCTAAATACGCTCATGAAACACACCGGAAAGTTTGGCCCTCCGTTTGAAAGACGAGGACTCGAAACTGTTTGTCGATACTTCTGACACCGGTTTTTCAGATGATTTAGCCCCATTCGCAAAAGACGCCCCCTTGGCTACTGATGGAATGTTCTTTCAGGAGTCCGACGATGACAGCATTAGTGATCTTGCTCTGTCTCCTGCTGCCGCGATTTGACGTGTCTTTATTGGAATCCGGCCACGGCTCGACGTTGCGAAAGCAGGCTGCGACGCCGGCTGAAATCAAGATTCTTTCGTACAACATCCGGTGGCGCAGCGGTGAAGATCTTAAAGATATGATCAAGCTGCTCAAAGACGATCCGGAGATCGGTGGCGCCTCAATCCTGGCCCTCCAGGAAGTTGACCGGCGTAAGAAACGCAGCGGCAACAACAACACGGCAAAAATTATCGCCAATGAGTTGGGCCTTTACTACGCATGGGCCGCGCCCCCGACTGCCAAATCAACCGACGAGGAAGAAACGGGCGTTGCGATCCTGAGCGTTTATCCTTTGTCTGACGTGAAGCGAATCGTATTGCCGCATCCTGGTCCAGGTAAGCGCAGGCGCGTGGCGCTCGGCGCAACTCTCGAGATTGAGAATCGAAAGTGGCGCGTTTATTCGGCGCATGCGGAAACGAGAATAGACTTCGATAAGAAACTCGAGCAGTTCAAAGCCGTGCTCGACGATCTCAGTCAATATCCCGCCAACATGCCCGCGATCATCATGGGCGACTTCAACACCTGGGAACCAAACGCCCACGACAAAGTCACCAAACTCTTTTCAGACGCCGGCCTGAAGACGCCATTTATCGACGGCAAGAAAACCTTCAGACGCAAGATCCTGCTTGTTCCACTTGAACTAAAGCTCGATTGGGTTTGGCTGCGTGGTCTGGAAGCCGCAAACTGCGGTATCGATCGCCAGATCGAAATTTCTGATCACTATCCGTTATGGACCAATGTTAAGATGTAGCCACCAAAGGCACATAAGGCACAAAAAGAACATAAACAAAAATCCGGCTGCGAAGCGCAAAAAATCGGACGTGCTTAGTCTCTAAATAAATGCGAAGTTCTTTTTGTGCCTTTTGTGCTTCCTGTGTATTTTGTGGCATGAAATGTCGTAACTGCGAGAGGATCGTGGCCCCGACGCGTACCCGCTGTCAGGCCTGTCGAACAAAGCTGCCAGCGTGGTATTTCCTCGCGGGTATTGTAAGTGTTGCTGGTCTCGTCGTGGCGTTCAAGGTAGTGGAATCGATCCTTTAGTTACCTCACACCCCATTCCCACATTCCGAAACCGATTTTCTTATCGAGCGGCTTGCCGGCTTGTTTGAGTGACAACGCAATCTGCCCGCGGTGATGCGACTCGTGCGAAATCAGGTAACCGAGAAATGCAGCCGCGTGCGGTTTGAATCCTTTTACTTTGCCGCCGGCTTCGAGACTGTTTGCCAGCAGCTTTCCAATCGCAACTCCTGAATCGACCAAAGACTTCCGCAGAAGTTTCTTGTCGTTTGCGACGCCCGCCTCAACTTTCTCGAGGCCCTTCAACAAATCCGGCGCCGAAGCTTTCAACCACATCAAACGCACGTTGTGAATGTGCGCAAACTGTTCACCAACGCTGCGGCCTTTCGAAGCCGAGTGACTATCGAGTGATGCCGGTTCGACGGCGTCGAGAAGATATAGATTGATGCGATCGTGAATCTGCCAGGTTTCGAGGAGTTGATTGTCAGGCATGTTTCGATCCTTGGTCCACAGATTACACAGATTTCACAGAAAGACTTCTGCGTAATCTATGGATGGTTTGAAGGTGGCGGTGGGTTTCGCCCCCAGAAACCCACCGCCTGCCGTGATGAGGTGCAGCAATACGGGGAAACCTGTTAGCGCACTCGCACCACGATACTGTTCACTCTCAACGCATTACCAGTGGCTCGTTGTAAATCCGCAATCGCCTTGTTCAGGTCTGTTTGCGCCTTTAACTCCAACCCACGAGCCTCTGTCAAAGTCGTCTGTCGCTCCAAAACCAAAAACGTCGTCGACTGTCCCGCATCCAGCTTTCGCTGTTCACTCGCAAACTGCTGCTCGTTTGCCGCACGCGCAGCGCTTGCAGCCCGTAGACGAGATTCAGCACTGCGCATCGACTGCAGTGCATTACGAACATCGACCTGAATAGTTTGCTCGAGTTGCTCTCGCTGAGTCCCGATTCGCTCGCCTTCCACCAGCGACTTCCCGAGATTCGCTTCAGCCGTCCGGTTACGGAGTGGCAAACTGATCTGCACGCCGACTTTCGCGGTACCGTAACGATTCGCCAGCAGGTTCTGCAGCGATTGACCATAACCACCAAGCAAATCCGGCGAGAACTGCTGCGGCGGAATAACGGGCAAAGGATCCAAACCAGCCAACACTGAAAGCTCATCGATGCGCTGGCGCTGCAGCAAACTCGTCTGCGTCAACGGATTCACAATGTTGCTGCTTACCGAACCTGCCAGTCCATTGATACCGTACGTGCCGATGAGATCGACTGCCGGCTTTGTTTGATCCTTGAAGAAGCGTTGATCGATCTCATTGATCTCCTTCAACACGTTCGACTGCTGCAACTCGGGACGGTTTTCCATCGCGGTTTTCAACGCATCCGGAAGCTGAATATCCGGAACAGCAAGATCGACCGGATCTGTTGGCACGATCGACTCGCCCCAAAGTTGCGCTTTTTGATCCTGCGCGATCATATTTTTCAGGTTGTTTTCAGAGCGAGAAACCTCTTCGAGTGCAGTGAAAACGCGTTGTTCGTACGTCGAGATCTGCGCTTCCGCAGCGACGACGTCGATAGGCGCGAGTTGGCCTTCGTTCACGAGCCGCTTGTTGTGTTCGAGTTGAGTGCGCGCTACCGAAACTGCATCGCGCTGCACCTGAAGACTGCGCAATGCGAAGACGAGATCCCAGTAAGCACGCTGTACGTTCGTGATCGTGTCGATCGCGCGCTGCCGGAATTGAGCGTCTGTTAACGAAAGATTTTTTCGCGCAATCTGAATCTGCCGGCGGCTGGCGTCGATCTTTAACCCACGAAGCAGTGGTTGCGTGTAGCTGAACGACAAAGCACTCGGAAACTGCGGGTTCAGGGCAGTAAATTGGTTGTTTGTTGTCAGTCGCACTGAAGAGAAATCAAGGTGATAGTTGCCACCGAGAACCGGCGCCTGGCCTTCGAGTCGCATCGTGCCGGTGTAATCACTCGTAATCGTCGAGCCGTTCTGGCCGCCAGCCAGAAAACTCGAGATGGGACTCTCAATGCGCTCATAAAATGCCTGCGTGCTGAGTCGCGGATCGTAAAGACCCTGTGCGCCGCGCAGATCGAACTCCGCGATGCGCACATTCTCGCGCGCCACCTCTATGTCTTTGTTGTTCTCGAGCGCCATCGAGAGTGCCTCACGCAAAGACAACGGGTGCTGGCGATTCATGTCGACACCGACGCGCGTCAACTCGGGCAGCGGTTTTTGCGGCGCGCGATAGTCAGGCGCAACTGGCGGCACCGGCAATTGCTGCATCTCTGACTGCGCTGTCGCAATTGAGCCAACGCTAAACACCAAAACTATTAATGAAAAAATCGTTCTTAACATCTGTATCATCCGTGGTTACTTACTGCTTCGAAATCAGGCCCGCGGCGGCACTTGCAGCCCGTCGACGCACGCGTCCAAACGTTCCCTGCACTCGATCCCCAATCAGCCCCCAGACGCGACTGCGCGCAAGGTCGTCAAAGAGTGAGTAGAAAACCGGCACCGCCAGCAGCGTCAGCAATAAACAAAGCGTCTGCCCGCCAACCACCAACACGCCGATCGATCTATTCGTACCCGAACCTGGACCACTCGAGATCGTCAACGGCAACATGCCGGCGACGAGCGCGATCGTCGTCATCAAAATCGGTCGCAAACGATCGCGATTCGCACGCACGATCGCTTCGAATCGCTCCATGCCGCGCGCCCGCAACTGGTTTGTGTGATCGATCTGCAGAATCGCGTTCTTCTTGACCACGCCGAACAGCAGCAGGAGGCCGAGTCCCGAGAAAATGTTGACCGTCTGGCCCGTCATCAGCAGCGAGAGGATGCCAAACGGAATCGCGAGCGGCAGTGTCAACAGAATCGTTACCGGGTGAATGAACGACTCAAACTGCGCCGCCAGCACCATGTACATGAAGACGAACGAGAGAATAAACGCGAGCGCGAAGTAGTAACCGGCACGACCGAGCTCTTTCGAACGTCCCGCCAATCCGGTCGAGTAAGCCGGGTCGATATTCATCCCCTGCTTAATTTCCTCCAGCTTCGCAATCACCGCAGCTTGTGAACCGCCCGGCTTAATGTTGCCGAGTAACATCACCTGTCGCTGGCGATTTAGACGATCGATCGCCGCTGGCCCAGTCCCCTCTTCGACCTTCACGAGATTGTCGAGACTGACCCAACCAACTTTCGTCGACGACACGATCATGCGCTTCAAGCCTTCGACACTCGAGCGAAACTCTCCGACCGCACGCACGCGCACGTCGTACTGATCGGTTCCCGCGTTAAAGGTCGAAACTCTCTGACCGGCAACGAGGGCGTTGAGCGCCTGCGCGACGTCGCCGACTCTCACGCCGAGATCCGCTGCGCGCGCGCGATCGATAACCACTCGCAATTCCGGCTTACCGCTGATGAGTGTTGAGTCAGCATCGACCACGTCCGGAATCGTCTTCATCTTCGCGAGCATCGCATCGGAATACTCTTGCAACTTATTTAGATCCGGACCACGCAAAACGTACTGGATATCGGCGTTGCGAAATCCACCGCCCGAAATCGCCGCGACCTGCTGCACGCTTGTGCGCAGTTGTCCGGGGTACAACTTCTGATACTTGGCCAGCACTTCGTTACGTGCCCGCACCATCAAGTTCTGCTGCGAAATCTTGCGCTCCTCGATTGGCGTCAACTTCACGTAAATCGTGGCGACGTTCACGATCTCCTGCTGGCCGCCGCCGATCGTCACGAGGGTGTCCATGACGCCGGGCAAACTCCGCACGTCGGTCGCGATGCGCTGGGCCAGGTTCGACGTCGCTGGAAGCGAGAATCCTTCAGGCGCGCGCACGTTGAGCTCGAACTGTGCCTGGTCGTCCACCGGCAGGAAGTTCTTTCCGACGAACATGAAGAGCGGCACGATACTCAGGATCACGATCACGCACGCAGTTACGATCACCCAGCGATGTCTCATCGACCACGTCAACAGCTTCGTGTAGGTGAGATCGATTGGACGATAAAAGCGTGATTCCTTCGAACCATGATCGGCGGGTTCGGTGTTGCGCTCAAGAGCCCGCTCTTTCTCGTCGTCGCTGCGTTTGATCAAACGTGCCGCGAGCATCGGCGTGAGGGTGAACGACACCAGCAACGACACCGCGATTGCGAACGATGAAGTCAAACCAAACGACGACATGAAGCGGCCGACGATGCCACCCATGAAACCGACCGGCAGAAACACCGCCAGCAGCGAGAGCGTCGTGGCCATAACCGCCAGACCGATTTCTTTTGTTCCTTCGATTGCGGCCTGGAATGGAGGCACGCCTTTCTCTTCGACAAAGCGAAAGATGTTTTCGAGCACCACGATCGCGTCGTCGATCACGATACCGACCATCAACGTCAGCGCCAGCATCGTGATCTGATTCAACGTGAAGCCCATCGCGGCCATCAGACCGAACGTGGCGATCAGCGAAGTCGGAATCGCGAGACCCGCGATCACTGTCGAACGGAAACTCCACAAGAAAACGAAAACGACAATAGCCGCGAGGATACTGCCCTCGATCAGGTGAGTTTGAATCGCTTCGATTGACGCTTTAATAAAGATCGATTGATCGCCGACGACTTCAGTCTTGAACCCCGGCGGCAACGTCTTGCTGATCTCAGCCAAACGCTCCTTCACTGCGTCTGCAACCGCGACCGTGTTCTGTCCTGACTGCTTCGAAACGATCAGAGTGACGGCTGGTTGACCGTTCAAACGTGCTTCGGTTCGTGCCTCTTCAGCTCCGTCTTCTGCGTAACCGATGTCGCTGAGTTTGACGGCGTATGTGCCGCGGTTCGCGACAATGAGATTGTTGAATTCGGCGGGCTCGACGATTCGGCCCATCGTGCGCACGGTCAATTCGCGCGCACCTTCGTCAACGCGACCCCCCGGCACTTCCATATTCTGCGCCTTCACGGCGTCCGCAACTTGCGCGACTGTAACGTTGAAGGCGCGCATTTTGTCCGGGTCAACCCAGATCTGGATCTCGCGGCGTCGACCGCCGATGATCTGCACGTCGCCGACGCCATTGATCGATTCGATCTGCTGCTTGATCTTCTTGTCGGCGATGTCGGTCACTTCGCGGAGCGAACGCGGCGCGGAGACAGCGATACGAACGACTGGCGCCGCGTCAGTGTCGAGCTTTTGGACGATTGGTTGTTCCGCCGTGACGGGAAGGTCGTTAATGATCAGCTCGATCTTGTTTCTGACTTCCTGCGCCGCGACGTTGGGATCCTTTTCAAGCAGGAAGGTGATGAAGACCTGCGAAACACCTTCGACAGACGTTGAGCGCAGCTCATCGATACCCGAGATCGTGTTGACCGCGCCTTCGACCTGGTCGGTGATTTCGGTCTCGATCTCCTGCGGCGACGCACCGGGGTTAACGACCGTCACGGTGATGGTCGGCAAATCGATCTTCGGAAACAGATCGACGCCCAGCGACTTGTAGGAAAACAACCCAACAACCGTCAGGCTGAGAATCAACATCGTCGCAAAAACCGGACGGCGAACACAGATTTCAGCAAGTTTCTGCATAACTTCTTCTTGTGACTTATGTGCCTTTTTGTGGCTACCGTACGGCGATGCCGTCACTCAACTGTTCAAGATTGCTCGTAGCGATAAGCTCATCAGCAGCGACTCCGGATTTGATCTCGATCAAGTCGCCGTCTGTCTGACCTGTCTGCACGAGACGCTGTTCCGCGTGACCGTTTTTGATCACGTACACGCGGTTGACTCCCGCTTCGCTGATAACCGAACGAGCCGGGACAAGCACTGCTGGTTCAGCCCGCTCCTGCAAAATTCTCACAGTCGCAAACTGGCCCGGCTTCAAAGCATTGCTGCTGTTCTCAATCTCAGCCTCAACAGTCAGCGTGCGCGACTGTGCCGACACATTCGGCGCAATGCGCGCGATACGTCCGGCAAAATTCTTGTCGGGCCACGCGCTCGTCGTGATCGATACTGACTGGCCCACCTTCACTTGCGGAATCGCCTGTTCGGGAATGTCGATCCGAATGCGCAACGGATTAGTGCGCACGATCGTCGCGACTTTCTGCTGCGGCGAAACGTACTCACCCAGATCCGCAGTTCGCTCCGACACGAAGCCATCGATCGGTGCAGGAATCACCGCGTACGAAAGACTCTTGCGCGCGAGCGCGAGCGCTGCCTGCGCGTTCGCAACGTTGGTCCGCGACACATCGACGGCAGCGTAATTCTGCCGCGCCTGCGCGACCGCGACTTCGTACTGCTCCTTCAACTGATCACGACGTGCGCGCTGCTCGTCGAAAAAAGAACGAGACACGTCGCCCGACTCGATCAGTTGCTCCGCACGGCGCAGGTTCTTCTCGGCCAGGTCCAACGTGACCTTCGCGGCCGCGACTTCCGCGACGCGATTCGGATCAAAGTTCTGTCCCGGTCGCAAACCAATCTTCTCTTCAGCCTGACGAACCGCGGCTTTCGCCTGCTCGAGTTGTGCTGCTGCCTGATCGACGCGAAGCTTCAGCTCATCAGCATCGAGTTGAACCAGCATCTGGCCACGCTTAACGTAAGTGCCGATGTCAACGCCGAGAGCAACGACTTTGCCGGCGGTCTGCGGCGCAACGTCAGTCTGCTGATCGCCGGCGAGACTGCCAGTTGCCTCGAAGAAACGCGGCAGCTCACGTTTGATTGCCGCAGCAGTAGTCACACCTTCGACAACTGCCGGCTGCGCGTTTGCGTTCGACTCATCTTTTCTGACGTTCGCCTTCGAACCACGACACGAGGCGACAAAAGCTCCCGCGACGACGAGCGCCAGAAGCAATATCAGAACTTTCAATTTCCCTTGAAATCGCATGTGTCTTTTAATTTCTCGTACTAATTCCATTTAAAAGAATGTCGGTAAAACTCTTCGCGGCGCTCTCGTTCGAGATGTTCACCAGGCGACGCGACGGATCCCACAGATTGTTGTTGAGCGAGTGGTGCATCACCATCCCGATGAAAGAACGCACCACGATGGCGGGATCCATTTCGACCAACGCTCCCTCGCGCTGGCGCTCTCGGATGTAACCACCAAGGAATTCATAAACGCGCCGCACAAACTTGTCGAAAAACATTTGCGCGAGCTCGTGCTTTTCGAGTGCCGAGTGCAACAGCAATCGTTGAAACTCCGGATCTCTCTCGTGATGAGTCAAGGCGCCGAGTGCGAGCGACTCGAAGACGGCGCGATCGTCTTTTCGTTCAATCCCATCGGCGGCCATCTCTTCGGGCTCGAACCGGTCACCGGTGCAAGCTTTGTGGTCGAGAATGGCGGCGTAGAGCTCCTCTTTGGTCGCGAAGTGTCGGAAAACCATTGCTTCCGACACGCCGGCAGCCTGAGCGATCTCTTTCGTGGTCGTCCCTCGAAAACCTTTTTGGGAAAAAAGCCTCACGGCCACGGCGAGAATTTGCAGTCGCCGCTCTTCTCCAGCCATACGGGCACCACTTGCCGCGCCCTCAATCGTCATCTGTTTACTCAATTGCTCTCCTTAGTTCCTCTCCACCCGTAGGTAAAGTAAGTACTTACTTACCATCTTTAATAAAGACGTGTCAAGCAGTTAGAAAGATCCGGTAGTGTCTCTGTGCAGCCTTTGTGTTCTCTGTGTCTCGGTGGTTGTAGAAACTCGAAATACAACCACCACAGAGTCATAGAGAACCCAGAGGTTGCACAGAGAAATCCAAATCGAGTGTCTGTACGAAAGCGATCCTCCGTGGAACCGTTTGTATCCTTTCGCAACAAGTCCTGAGCCTAAATCACTGCGTTTTGCGCGTGATCGGTCGGCACAAATCTTGCTCAAATCGATCTGTCAAATTTCTATTCCGAACTGATTAAAGGAGAACGCCGATATGCCAGAAAATGGAAGCATCAACGAAGGAACAACTGGAACACCAGGCACTAGTGGAACAACGGCCGGCACCGGTACCGCAACTGCACTTTCACAAACCGCACACGATTACGGTCAGAAAATTTCTGACGCCGCCAGCCAGGCGAAAGATTATGTAGCCGACAAAGTCCAGGTCGTCGGCGATAAATTTAAAGA
>DATNFX010000140.1:0-13075 GCA_035606195.1 Pyrinomonadaceae bacterium | reverse complement strand
CACCGGGAGTCTCGGGCAAAATGTTTCACGTGAAACATTAGCTGACTAGGCTGACCTTTGCTGGGCTGACAGGTAGGCCAGCAAGGTGGATAGCGCTCCCGGCGTGAGACCTGGGAGCCGTCGCGCCTCGCCAAAAGTGAGGGGCTGAGCACGATCGAGCCGTTCAACGATCTCGTTTGAGAGCCCGCTGATCGTGCCGAACGTGGTCTGGCGCGGTATCCTGAGCGTGTCGTGTTGGTAGAGCTTTGCGACTGCCGCCTTCTGGGTTTCCAGGTATCCAGCATAGAGCGAGTCTGCCAGGACGGAGTTGAGATCGGTTTCGGCTACAGGCTTTAGCTCCGGTGGCAAGAGCGACTCTATCAACTCTGTAGTGACTTTGGGACGCTTTGCGAGCTGCGAAAGCGTAATTGAGTCACCTAAGTCGCTACCAATCAGCGCGCTGACTGCCGCATGCTGAGCGTCGGATCGCCGCAGCCTAACGTTGTCGAGCGCATTTCTCAGACTCGCGAGTCGCGCCTGCCGGGCGTTGAACCGATCCCAGTCGGAATCGCCGACGAGTCCAAGCTCCCTGCCGTACTGCTCAAGCCGGGCGTCCGCGTTGTCATAACGCAGCGCCAGCCGGTATTCCGCGCGAGAGGTGAAAATCCGATACGGTTCGTCGACTCCTTGTTTGATAAGGTCCTCGACCAGAACGCCGATGTACGACTCTTCGCGCCGGAGCCGCAGCGATTTACGCTTCTGCGTGTAGAGCGCCGCATTAATGCCTGCCAGCAAGCCCTGACAACCTGCTTCCTCATAGCCCGTCGTGCCATTGATCTGGCCCGCATGAAAGAGGCCTGGCACTCGACGCGTTTGGAGATCAGGTCCCAGCTCACGCGGATCGACGAAGTCGTATTCGATTGCGTAGCCAGGTCGAATGACCCGCGCCTGCTCTAAACCGGGAATCATCCGCACCAGGTCCTGCTGCAACTCAGCGGGTAGCGAAGTCGAAAATCCATTTAAATAGACTTCGTTTGTGTCGTGTCCCTCAGGCTCGAGAAAAAGCTGGTGGCGCGACTTATCAGAGAATTTGACGACCTTGTCTTCTATTGACGGACAGTACCGCGGGCCGATGCCTTTGATCTTTCCCGAATACAGCGGTGACTCGGCAATGTTTACGCGAATCGCATCGTGTACTGCCTCGGTGGTGTAGCCGATATAGCACTTGATTTGTTCCTGCTCGAGGCTGTCTGTCGAAAACGAAAACGGCACCGGGATTTCGTCGCCTGGCTGCGGCTCGAAAGCGTTCCAATCGATTGTTCTTCCATCAAGCCGCGGCGGAGTTCCTGTTTTGAGCCGGCCGACAGGAAATCCCAGGCGCTTCAGCGATTCAGACAACTCAATCGACGCGGGCTCACCCGCACGTCCGCCGGAGTAAGTCCGACGTCCCGTATGTATCAGCCCGTTAAGGAACGTGCCGGTCGCAACCACAACAGCCTCGGCGCCAAATCTGCGGCCATCCTCCAACATGACGCCGGCGAGTCGTCCATGGTCAAGAATAAAATCGACAACCTTTCCCTGCCGCAGATGAAGATTCGAAGTGGCTTCAAGCGTTTGGCGCATCTCGCTTCGATACCGCATGCGGTCGGCTTGCGCCCTTGGCGACTGAACCGCCGGGCCGCGCGAACGATTTAGTAGTCGAAACTGAATGCCTGTGCGATCGATGACGCGACCCATAATTCCGCCGAGCGCATCCATTTCTCGAACAAGATGGCCTTTCGCAATCCCACCGATCGCAGGGTTGCAGGACATCTGCCCGACGAGATCGAGATTCAACGTGATCAGTCCCGTTTCAGCGCCGAGGCGAGCCGCCGCCGACGCGGCCTCGCAACCAGCATGGCCGGCGCCGATGACGATTACATTGAAGGTCTCATCAAACGACATAACTACTTTCCGATACAAAACGTGGCGAAGATCTCCGACAGTATATCTTCCGTCGTAGTCTCTCCGGTGATCTGCCCCAAAAACTTCAAGGCGTTGTGCAGCGGCACCAGTACCAACTCTTCGCTGTGACGTTCACTCAAAGCAGCTCGTGCGACTTCGAGTTCGCGCTGAGTGCTGCACAACAGATCGTAATGGCGAGCGTTTGTGATCAGCAGCCCGCCATCATCGATACCGTTGCTGTTTACACTCGCAAGGATCGCAGCGCGCAGCGCGTCCAAACCTTCGCCCGTACGTGCCGATACATTAATCGGTCGAAGCTGTTGAATACAACTTGCCGAGACGTTGAAGCCAGGCAAATCACTCTTATTCATTACGACAAGACGATGGGTGTTCTCCGTCTGGTCCAACAACTCACGATCGGATGGTCCAAGATCATCAGCGCCATCAAGCACGACCAGCACCAGATCCGAATCGCTCATCGCCTGGCGTGTTCGCTCGATGCCGAGCGTCTCAATATTATCGGACGTCTGACGAAGTCCTGCCGTGTCCGTAAGGATCACCGGGATGCCGTCAAGATCGATCGCTTCAGTCAAAGTGTCGCGCGTGGTGCCGGGAACGTCGGTGACGATGGCTCGCTCGCGTTCCACTAAACTATTGAATAAACTGGACTTGCCCACATTCGGACGGCCCGTAATCGTAACCCGGATGCCTTCCTGAATTAACCTGCCGGCACTGTAACTCCGCGCCAGCTTCCCGACGCCTGTAGCGACCGCCAATAAGTCGTTGTCGATCTCGTTCGCACGCACGGCCGGAAGATCGTCTTCAACAAACTCGAGCGCCGACTCCAACAACACGATCACTTCGAGAAGTTTTTCTTTAAATGGACCAAGCGCATTCGACAGCTCGCCATTCAATTGCCGTGACGCCTGTTTCACTGCAGCGTCAGTCTGCGCCGCAATCAGATCTCGAATAGCCTCCGCCTGGGATAGATTGATTTTTCCATTCGACAAAGCGCGAAGCGTGAACTCGCCTGGACCAGCTAGTACGGCACCCAACTCGAGCGTCGTATCGATGATGCTTCGCACGACGGCCGGCGAACCGTGACAACTGATCTCAACTACGTTCTCTCCAGTGAGAGAATGCGGAGCTTGAAAACACGTCAAGACAACCTGGTCCAGGATCTCTTTGTCCGCAGGACGTCGCAGAGTGATGAGTGTTGCGCGGCGCGCTTCAACTTCGTCGAGATCACTCATCTGCTGCGCGAGCTCGATCGCCGTTGGACCACTCAGACGAATGACGGCGAGAGCTCCACGTCCTCTGGGTGTAGAAAGTGCGACGATCGTATTCATCTTAAAACTACGGGAAGATTGTGTTACGGCTGGAGGGTTCTTACGAGTCCTCGCGGGCAGAACTCTTTGGACCGATTTTCAACTTGCGATCTGCGCCTTCACCGATCGACTCGGTATAGAGATCTTCGCTGTCGGCAAGTGTCAGGTGAATGATTCGTCTCTCGTTGGCGCTCATCGGTTCAAACGTAAATGGCTTGCCCGTCTGTCGCACTCTATTCGCTGCGTGGTTGGCCATGGCCTGAAGCTCTGCTTCGCGAGTGGCGCGAAACCCATTCACGTCACAAACCAGCCGCGCGCCGCCACTCAGACTCTTTCCGAAAACCTGATTGAGCAAGTGCTGCAGCGCCTCGAGCAGCTCTCCGGTCTGCGCTTGCAGTAATTCAGCGTCATTGCCTTCGATGTCCAGCACCTCGCCGGCAATGCCCTGCTTCACTCCAACACGCAATTGGAGACCGGTCTGTTCGAAGACGTCTCTAAGAAACTCCGCTGCTTGTTCGGAAACCTCGGTCATCGATCAAGTCCTTCGCTATCCCGTTGCCGGCGCATTTAGTTTTTTCTTCGGTCCTGCTTTTCCTTTTGCCGGCGGCGGCTCCGGGACCTCCTCATCATCAGGCTTAGTCCAACGGTTGATCAGAAACTGTTGCGTGAACCCGACGATATTACCAACGAGCCAGTACAAAACTAAACCCGACGGAGCACTCCATAAGACGTAAAGCATCACGAGCGGCATACCGACGGCCATCATTTTTCTCTGCAACGGATCTGCAGAAGGAGCCGGCGTGACCAGTTGCAGCACGACCATCGTGCCCGTCATCAGGATTGGAAGTAAGTGAATCAGGTACGGCTCGGCCGACGATAGATCAGGGATCCACAGAAAACTTGCCTGACGAAAGTCCAGCGAGATCGTGATCGCTCGATACAGTGCGAAGAGAAACGGCATCTGGATAAGCAACGGCAAACAGCCGCCCAGCGGATTGCCTTCTTTCATCAATCGCAGCTGGTCCATCTGCAACTCTTTCATGCGGGGATCATTCTGCTTCATCCCCTTCATCTTCTCCTGCAACTCTTTCATCTTTGGCGCGAGCTTTTGCGCCTTCTTCATTGCTCTCGAAGAACGCCATTTCAGCGGAAAGAACAGCGAGTAGATGATGATCGTGAAGAAAATGATCGCGAGACCATAACTGCCGGTTACCTGGAACAGGAAAGTGATTGCGCGAAGAATCGGAACGGCGAGCGGCCGTGACAGCCAGCTCAGCCAACCGTAATCGATCAATCCATCGAGATCGATTGGCTGTTGACGTTGGACCATCCCACCAATTTCTTTACTGGCTTCCTGCAGCAGGTCGTGATCCTTTGGACCAGCGTAGATCACAATCCGCGATCCGTCGGCTGGAACAGGCATTAGCGCCGTGGTCAGGAATCTTTTTTCCGGAGTTCCCTTCGCGGGTTTATATTCGTACGCCGCGGTTCGGTACTCGAGCCCCTCAGTGGGCTTGTTGGGCACGGCCACCATCCCGAAATACGTATCGGCAACGCCGGCCCAGTCTATCGGTCCGTTTAGTACGAGTTTATCGGGACTGCTGCTGTTGCCATTGATGCCTGCGGGTGGATGTCGTTCGACCTTGCCGTTGACGTTAGAAATCGCTTCGGGCGCCACTGAATAAAACGTGTGATGCGGCACACCCTGATCTCCAATGCTGGGGCCGATCGCAAGCTTGACCTGCGGTATCGTTTCATCGCCCCGTTTAACCGTTAACGACAGATCGGTGGCGTAATAGTCGCCATCAAAAACGATCTTCTTACGAACCTGAACCCGATTTGCGTCTTCGAATACAAACGTGAGCTCTTTCTTCTCACTTTGTCCGAGCTGGACTTCGACGTCACCGGTTTCCTGTTGAACGCCCTCGACTTTGTAAGTTGATGACGCGAGCGCCGCGTCAAGGGCAGCGTCGCCGGTGTGCAGTTGAAACGGAACGACTCGCGGCTGTCGATTCAATCCTTCCGGAGAAATCAGTTCGAGAGGATGTCGGTCACTTTTGCGACCGGAGACGGAAAAGATCTCGCTGTTGGTTATCTTATTTTTCTTTATTACCCAACTGATTGGCTCGGCGCCGAGCGTATCGAACTTCGCCTCATACAGCGGGGTCTTGATCGTAATTATTCGTTTAGCCGCGGCACTGACATTGGAAGCTGGTGCTGCCGGTGCTGAATTCGTTTGCGAACTCGGCGTTGTCGCAGTCGCCGCAGGTGTTGTCGTCGAGCTTGCTGATGGTGAAGGCGTGGCAGCCGGATTGGGTTTCGGCGGCGAAACTGGATAGAAATAACTCCATAGGAACAGGATCGCCGAGGAGAGCACTAACGCCAGTAAAAGTCTTTTTTGTTGCATCGCCTATTAGAGGTATCAACCTCCGGTATAACAATTCACCAGTTCACTTAACCGGATCGTATCCACCCGGATGGAACGGATGACAACGAAGCAGTCGACGTAAAGCCATCCCACTTCCGCGCAGGGCGCCGTAGCGGGAGATTGCGTCAACAGCATATTCCGAACAGGTGGGAATGAATCTGCACGAAGGGGGTAGAAGCGGTGAAATCGCCAACTTATAAAACTTGAGTAATGAGATCAGAACGCTCTTCACAGCTAGCGCTTTTCAATGATACCGCGCGTTTCCAACCTTCCAACCTTTTCGATGATTCCCTTCAACTCCTGGCGCGGCGCCTCAAGCTTTTGACTCAAAACCGCTGCTTTCGCGTTCAGGACCCAATCGTATTTCCGTGCCAGCTCGCACAACAACGTTTCGCTTGAGCGGAACGTTTCTCTCAACAAACGCTTCGCGCGATTACGTTGCACCGCCTTGCCGAGGGCTTTCTTTGAAGCCGTCACTCCGAGACGATGATTCAATTCCTGGTTTTCAATAACAAACGCGGTGATGAATACGCCTTCATACCGCTTACCGTTCCGATAGACGTGCTGAAATTCTCCGCTGTCCCGCAAATTCCTGCGCATGCACACAGAGACGCACTCATTTTAGTAGTGAGCAGGAGTCAACCGTTTTCGGCCTTTGGCGCGACGTCTCTTCAAAACGAGACGTCCGTTCTTGCTCGCCATGCGAGCGCGGAAGCCGTGAGTCTTTGCGCGCCGGCGATTGTTAGGTTGGAATGTGCGCTTCGACATAGAAATGAATTCTCCTTAAAAACGAAAACGCTAAGACTAGCATGGATCTAACAGATCCGCCAAACCGGATGAACACGGATCGATTAGTGGAAATCCGCGACTCTGATCAGTCTAATCCGTGGCCCGTATGTGTACCAGAACCTTACTTAATCTGTGCAAAACTCAGATTCGACAAAGGGCGATCAGAGGGAGTTGTTTTATTCATCTCCCGCCCTTGATCACTCCGAAACTTCTATGTTAGTCTCCGCTCGCTTCGAAAGTCGCCGTCCCGTAAACAATTGATAGACAAGGGCTTTAAAGCGTTACTTTAACACGGTGGGTTTTTTCCACTAGCTGTGGAAAACGTTGTGGAAAACTCTCCGGCGGTGGCTTTTTGATATTTGGATTAAGAAATGGCGGGGTAGGATGGGGTTAGAGTTCTGCGCACGAATCGGCTAGCTGTAACGTACGATTCCCTTACGCAGTCTTTAGTCAAATTGACGACCTTCCCTCGACGGGATTTCAATGAGCGCTACTGCAGAGACGACGAATGTTTGGGGTAAGATCCTCCACTCGCTAAAAGGCCGGCTTAATCAACAAACTCTCGATACGTGGTTTAGTCCCATCCAATTTGAGAGCCTGGATAGTTCGCAGCACGTCATTCGTTTGCGTGCTCCAAACCAGGTGATCAAAGACACCGTGGTCTCCAACTACGGTAAGGTACTGGCCGAGTCGTTGAACGATTTGCGGCTGTCGGGTTACTCGGTAGGTTGGGTTGTCGGAAAGGTTACCGACTGGGTTCCGGATAATGTTAGTGTTGCTGCTGAGCCGGTAGCGCATGTCGAAGTAACGAATACTTCCTCAGCCAACGCGACCACGGTTAGTGAAGTCTCGCCCGCACCGCCAGAACCGTCACTCAGTTCGAAATACACTTACGACAGTTTTGTCGTGGGATCCTGTAATCAGTTTGCACATGCGGCGTCGCTCGCCGTCGCTGAGGCGCCGGGGCGCACTTACAACCCGCTGTATCTGTACGGTGGGGTCGGACTCGGCAAGACTCACTTGATGCATGCGTGTGGACACGCCATCAAGTCACGCAATCAACATCTCAAACTCTGTTACATCTCATCAGAGCGTTTCATGAACGATCTGATCAACGCCATTCGTTACGACAAGACGCAGAGTTTTCGTGAGAAGTATCGCTCCGTCGATGTTCTGCTGATTGACGACGTTCAGTTCATGGCCGGTAAGGAGCGCACCCAGGAAGAGTTTTTCCATACCTTCAACGCGCTTTACGATCAGCAAAAACAGATTGTGATCAGCTCCGATTGTCCGCCTCGTGAGATACCGACACTCGAGGAGCGTCTTCACTCGCGTTTCGAGTGGGGGTTGATCGCGGACATAGAGCCGCCTGATCTGGAAACGAAGATCGCGATCGTTAAGCGAAAAGGCGATCAGATGGGAGTCGCGATTGCCGACGACGTTGCGATGTTCATCGCAAGTCGAGTGAAGAGCAACATTCGCGAGTTGGAAGGATCGTTAGTACGCTTGATTGCGATTGCTTCTCTTCGCGGAGAACCGATCTCGAAGAGTCTGGCCCAGGACGCGATCAGAAACATTGCTAAAGAAGAAGAGTCGGGTGTTATCACGATTCAGCAGATTCAAAAAGCAGTTGCGCAAACTTACAAGCTTACAAACGAAGAGTTGCTTTCGAAAAACAATGCCCGGCAAATCTCACATCCTCGCCAGGTAGCAATGTATCTCTGCAAGAATCTGACAAAGCATAGCTATCCCGAGATCGGTCGTGCGTTTGGCGGAAAGCATCACACCACTGTTATGCATTCGGTGGAAAAGATTGAGGCTCAAGTCACGACCGATGAAACTCTACAGAGACTCATCAGTGAGCTCGCTGAATCGCTTCAAAAATAGTTTCAGACAAAGCGAGTTTTGCACAGTCCACTAAGGATGTTTTGTGGAAATATGTTAATGTTCACGTCTTCTAAAATTTTCCGAAACTGCAACCGGAGCTTTGCACAGGCATCCACAGGCAGGCTGGCGTTCTAAGTACTTTGGTTTAGTGAGATTAGGTCTTTATTCACATATTCACAGGCACCTACTACTACTACTGAAAATAAATATTAGATATTAATTCTGGAGTAGAAGAATAGCGCAGGCGGTTTGTGGATTGTTCGAAGGAGTGAATGGCAATGCAATTTGTGGTGAGTAAACAGAACCTGCAAAAAGAACTTGGCTTCGTACAAGGTGTCGTCGAAAAGAAAAATACGATACCAGTGCTCTCGAACATACTCATCGAATCGGTTGGCGAGAGCACGATCAGAATCACGGGCACCGATCTCGACGTCACGATCCGTTGTGACATGGATGCCGAAGAGATCACGACGCCGGGATCGATGTGTGTTCAGGCGCGAAAACTTTTTGAGATAGCACGTTTGCTTCCGGATGCGCCCGTCAGTTTCAAAAAGGAAGACAACGAATGGGTGACCGTAAAATGCGATCGCGCACGATTCAAAATGGTCGGTGTAGCGCGAGATGCATTTCCCGAAGTTCCGTTGTTCAAATCTGCTCCGACAAAGCTTGCCGCCGGCGTGATCAAAACTTTTATTGACCGCACAATCTTCGCCATCACGCAGGAGGAATCGCGTTATACGCTTTCCGGCGCCAAGTTTGTTTTAGACGACGCGGGCGCAAGGATGGTTACTACTGATGGTCACCGGCTCGCTTATGTGGAAAAGAAAGGCCTCACCAGTAATGGCGGGAGGCAAAGCATCGACACGTTGATTCCACGAAAAACACTGGCCGAACTTACCAAACTCACGACCGGTTTCGACGAAGAGATCAGTTTGGGAATGGATGAAAATCACATCTATTTCCAGGTTGGACCACGACTGTTGATTTCCCGCATGCTCTATGGTCAGTTTCCAAACTATGAAATGGTGATGCCGAAGAACAACGACAAGTCAGTCGAGTTCAATAGTAGTTTGCTGAATCATGCGATCAGGCGCGTGGCTTTGATGGCCGATGAAAGATCGCACGCTATTCGTTTTCATCTCGAGCCGAATCAATTGGTGATCAGTTCTCAAAACGCCGAGGAAGGCGAAGCAAACGAAACAATCCAAACTGACTACGCCGGCGAGGAAACCGACATCGGTTTCAATGCTCAGTATCTGCAGGAATTTCTCAACGTGATCGGCGACGCGAAAATCGCGTTTGAGTTCAAAGACGGAAATTCACAGGCCCAACTCAAGCCTGCGGAAAACGGCGACTACGAATACAAGTACGTCGTGATGCCGATGCGGATCTGATCCGTATTATCTATAACCCCTGTGTTAGTATCGCTTGATGCTGCTCGCTGCAATTGAAGCGACTAACTTCAGGAATCTGAGTGGGAGAATCGAGTGGGGCCCGCGGCTGAATATTATTTACGGAAACAATGGCCAGGGTAAAACAAATTGGCTCGAGGCCATTTATATCCTGGCCAGGACCAAGTCGTTTCGCACGCAGCGTCTTCAGGAAGCAATCAGATTCGGTGAAGAGATTGCAGTCGTTAGAGGTAAGGTTACAACCGGATCGAATCTCGAACGAGATTTACAAGTCAGTCTTCACGACAACTCCAAGACAATCTTCGTCAACGCCAAACGAGAAACTCTCGCAAGGTATCTAACTCAACTACAGGTCTTCTCCTTCACTGCCGCAGATCTCGACGTTGTACGCGGTATGCCCGAAGCTCGGCGGCGCTTTCTGGATCGCGGTATCTCATCACTAAAGCCTGCATATCTGAAAACGATCTCCGACTACAACAAAGTACTCAAACAAAAGAATCGAGTACTGCAACTCGCCAATGAAAATGAGCTTGGTCCAGATAAAGTGGAAGATCTGCTGGCGCCGTGGAACGAACAGTTGGTCCGTTTAGGTTTTTTGATTCACCAGGCGCGCGAGGAATATGTGACGGGCTTGAATGCGACACTCGAACGGCAATTGTTTGAACGTCGGGAAATTACGACGCGCTATGTTTCGTCGCTAGAGAACAAGGGAGACCTGAGCGATTACGAATCGTTGCTGCGCTCGCGCATTGCGTTGCGAATGGCCGCCGAAGTGGCTGCCGGTCACTCGCTCGTCGGTCCGCACCGAGATGATTTGGAGATTCATTTGGACGGCCGGGAAATCCGTATCTACGGAAGCTCCGGACAGCAACGTAGCGCATTGTTATTATTAGACTTAGCGGCAATTTCATTGTATAATTCAGGCTCGAATGACCATCCGGTTTTCCTCATTGACGATGTCGACGCGGAGCTGGATGAGGGAAGGATAAGACACCTTCTTGAATACCTTGAAAATCGCACACAGACCTTCATTACAACCTCAAAACGTAGTCACGTCGAAAGTTTCTTTTCGAGGGCCAGTGTGTACGAAATCGAAGATGGGAAGGTGTGCAGCAGTAATGTCGAATCTTCACTCGCAATGGGCGATCGAAGTGTTTGATACGTGTATAGGAGAAGCGATTGGTAACAGCAGAAACTAAAGCAACACAGAAGAAGACTATGGCTTACGATTCATCATCGATCACAGTTTTGGAAGGACGAGATGCAGTGCGAAAACGTCCGGCCATGTATATCGGATCGACTGGAGAGATAGGCCTTCATCATATCGTTTACGAAGTTGTTGATAATTCTATTGACGAAGCGCTGGCAGGTTATTGCGATACGGTTGATGTCACGATTCATTTAGATAATTCGATCACGGTTATCGATAACGGGCGCGGGATCCCTGTCGACGAAATCAAAAAGGAAAAACGCTCGGCGGCCGAAGTGGTGATGACCAAGCTCCACGCCGGCGGTAAGTTCGATTCAAACGCTTACAAGGTTTCAGGTGGTCTGCACGGCGTCGGTGTTTCGTGCGTAAACTTCCTTTCCGAGAAGTTGCATCTCGAGATCTGGCGCGAAAATAAAACTTACGAACAGGAATACGCGCGTGGAATACCCGTAGCGCCGCTGAAGCAAACCGGCAAGACGCGCAAACGTGGAACGAAGATTACCTTCAAGCCTGACGGACAAATCTTCACCGAGACTTCTTTCAGTTTCGACAAGCTGTCCGAGCGTCTTCGCGAAAAGGCGTTTCTGAACAAAGGCATTCGGATCACGATCAAAGATGAGCGTGAAGAGCCGGAGCGTTCGCACGAGTTTTACTACAAGGGCGGCATTGCAGAGTTCGTCAAGCACCTGAACAAGAACAAGTCGACGTTGCACGACAAGCCGATCTATTTCGAGAAGGAAGGCGATAGCCTGTCGATCGAAGTCGCGATCCAGTACAACGACGGCTACGACGAAAAGGTCTACTCGTTTGCGAACAATATCAACACGGTCGACGGCGGCACACACCTTTCCGGATTCCGTTCCGCGTTCACCAGAACGATTAACGCATACGCGCAGTCGTCAGGACTGGCAAAGAACTTCAAAGGCTCGCTGACGGGCGATGACGTGCGCGAAGGCCTCGTGGCCGTGATCTCCGTGAAGCTGCCGCAGCCACAGTTTGAAGGACAGACGAAGGGAAAACTCAATTCCGACGTTAAAGGAGCCGTCGAGTCGTTCCTGAACGACCGGCTTACGGAGTTTTTTGAGCAGAACCCGCCCGTAGCTCGAAAGATAGTCGGAAAGGCACTCGATGCTGCACGTGCCCGCGAGGCGGCTCGCAAAGCCCGCGAAATCGTCCGCAAGGGCGCGCTGGGCTCGACGATGCTGCCCGGCAAACTGGCCGACTGCCAGGAACGCGATCCATCCCTATCCGAGATCTACATCGTTGAAGGTGATTCGGCCGGTGGTTCCGCCAAACAGGGACGCGACCGAAGGAATCAGGCAATCCTTCCTTTGAAGGGCAAGATTCTGAACGTCGAGAAAGCGCGTTTCGACAAGATGCTGGGTCACAGCGAAATCAAATCGCTCATCACAGCGCTCGGCACCGGCATCGGAAAAGACGATTTTGATCTCAGCAAGCTGCGCTACCACAAAATCATCCTGATGACTGACGCCGATGTCGACGGTTCGCACATTCGAACACTGCTCTTGACCTTCTTCTACCGGCAGATGCTGCCACTGGTTGAGAACAAGCACGTCTACATTGCTCAGCCTCCGCTGTTCAAAGTAAAGCGGGGCAAGAAGGAAGAGTACATAAAAGACGAAAGCTCGATGATTCGGTACCTAATGCGTCAGGCCACCGGCGACATGTCAGTGAAATCGGCGGGTGCAGAACAGCCGATTGAAGGTAAAGAGCTGGCGAGATCGCTCGAAAAAATGGTTGACTTTAAAAGTTACTGCGAGCGGGCGACGAGACGTCTTGGTGGAGACCCGCAACTGCTCAACATCCTGCTCGAATCACTGGGCGGGCGCAAAGGAATCCTCCGCAAAGAGGGGTTGACGCTGCGAAAGGTCTTCCAGGACGAAGAGCTGATGGCCAAGATCGAGGGCGCTTTAGACAAGGCAGGCTATCACCGGACTGAATTAACCCAGGACGAGGAACACGGACTCTGGGAAATTGAGACGGTTTCAAGTACCGGCGTGAACCTCGTCATCGACTGGAACTTCGCGAGCTATGTGGAGTTTCAGAAAGCAGTAGAGCTGTTCAAGACTCTCGAAGA